>CAYZVQ010000078.1:2178-16658 GCA_964481925.1 uncultured Acidimicrobiaceae bacterium | reverse complement strand
CCTTCCATTCCCCTTCGACCACGTCCACCGACGGGTTCGCCATCTGGCGCCGGCCCCGGAAGGTAGTGACCTTTCCCGAGACGGCGACCTCCATCCCCTCGCTCAGCGACTGTGCCCGCCACGGTTGGTTGAAAAACGACAGGCTTAGATAGCTCTGGTCGTCCGAAACGTCGACGATAACTACCGGCTTGGCCCCTCGGCGGGACGGAAGGCGGTGCACGCGACGCACCACCGCCACAACGGTCGCCTCGTCGCCCTCGGTGAGCTCCGAGATGGGCACCTGGGTGGTCCGGTCCAAATAGCGGCGGGGATAATGGGTTATCAGGTCGAGCACCGAGAAGATGCCCATCTCCTCCATGGCGTCGGACCGCGTCTTTTTCTGGCCCCGCTGAGGCCCCCGCACGGGGCGCTGAGCGGACCGCAAAACACTAATGGGTGCGTTGCTCAGTTCGGCCAGGCTCTTCAACGGCTCACTCGATACTGAAAAGATAAGGGTAAAGCGGCTGGCCGCCGTGATGGACCTCGGAGGTGAGCCCGGGCCGGTTCTCGGACAGCCATTCGACGACGCGGCGCGTGTCGGCCGGGTGCGACCCCTCGCCCTCGATGATCGTCACTATCTCGTAATCCTTGTCCTCGGCCACCAGCAGGTCGAGCAGGGCTATGGCGGCGTCCGCCGGTCCACCCGAGGCGGGCGTCACCACCTTTATCCCCTGGCGCGACAACCCCAGCCAGTCGCCCTCTTTGACGGGCCCGGCACCGGTGACCGCCGGCCGCGAGGCTTGGGCCACCTCGCCCGCCACCACCCGCGAGGCGGCCGTCGCCATGTTGTCGGCATTGGTGTCGACGTCGGCCTCGGGGTCGTAAGCGAGCAGGGCGGCAAAACCCTCGGGTACCCCGAGCGTCGGCACCACCCGGACCTTTTTTTGCGAGTGGGCGGCGGCCTGCTCCGCCACCGGCACGACGTTGACATTGTTGGGCAGGACGATCACCTGCTCGGCGGGTACGGCGGCGATCGCGTCCAGTATCTCCGCCGTCGACGGGTTGGCGGACTGGCCGCCCGATACCAGCCGGCGGGCGCCCAAGGAACGGAGTATGCGTTTGACCCCATCGCCGGCGCAGACCGCCACCACCGCGCAGTTGACCGGCTCTTCCGGCGCTTCAAGTTGGCCGCCCGACGCCTCCGCGTCGCGCACCCAGCGCTCTTCTTCCACCTGGTCTCGCAGGTCGGTCACCCTTATCCGGCGGGGCCGGCCGATCTCGATGGCCGCCTCAATGGCCTCGCCGACGTCGTCGGTGTGGATGTGGCAGTTGTACAGGCCGTCGCCCCCCACGATCACGATCGAGCCCCCGCAGCCCTCCCAGACGGAGCGGAACGCGGGTACCGACTCGTCCGGCGCCTCCAAGAAGAACATCACCTCGTAACGCAGCTCGCCCGCGCCCCCGTCCCCCGGCACGCCGTGGCCGGTCGAGCTGTAGAGCCCTGGCCTCCAGCCCTCTTCAGCCGGCCCGAGCCGGGCCGAGCTCATAGCCTCCGCCCCGGCCGGTGCCGGGGGCGCCTGGATCTCCCGGCCGGCCAGGACGTGAAGGAAGCTGTCGAAAAGCAGCAGCAGCCCGGCCCCGCCGGCGTCCACCACCCCGGCCGCCCGCAAAGCGGGCAGTTGCTGCGTGGTCCCCTCGAGCGCCCGGGCCGCGGCCTCACGGGCGCCCTCGAGCACTTCGACAAGCACGTTGGCGCCACCATGGCCGGCTTCCCCAGAGTCCTGTCCAGCTTCCAGCGCGGCTGGTCCGCCAGCCCTGGCGGCGGCCCTGGCGGCGGCCCTGGCGACAGTAAGGATGGTGCCTTCCACCGGGTTGCTGACGGCGGCGTAGGCGCTGTCACTGGCCCGGGAGAAAGCCTCGGCCACATCGACCGGCCCAATGGTCTCCACTGAGCCGAACGCCCCGGCCAGGCCGCGCAGGATCTGGGACAGGATGACACCGGAGTTGCCGCGGGCGCCCATGAGAGAGCCATGGCTGAGACAGCGCGCCAAGGTCTCCATGTCGAGCGGGCCGGGGGCGGCGTCGATCTCTTTTTGGACCGCTTCCAGCGTCAAGGCCATGTTGGTCCCGGTGTCGCCGTCGGGCACCGGGTAGACGTTGAGGCGGTTGAGGGCGGCCCGGTGCGTTACCAGCGCGTCGCGGTAGGTGCGGACGACGCAGGCCAGGTCGACGGCCGTCAGGCGCTCAGGTGCCGTAAGGTTGTCTGCTACTCCCATCGGGGCGGCCCTTGTCTGTGCGGTAGTTCCTGGTGGTGCCTCGGTACGACGACCGGGGCAACGACCGGAGCAGCGACCGTAGTCAGGGTACCCGCTAGGTACAAGCGCGCCGAGGATGGTATCCTTGCCCTCCCATGGCAGCGGTTTGTGAAGTTTGTGGCAAGCACTCGTCCGTCGGCATGAGCGTCAGCCACTCGCACCGGCGGACCAAGAGACGTTGGTACCCCAACATCCAGCGAGTGCGGGCCATCGTGAGCGGGAGCCCGCGCCGTCTCAGCGTCTGCACTTCCTGCATCCGGGCCGGCAAGGTCACCAAACCAGCCAGGTAGTCCCTCGCCGGCCAGGCCCCGATGGGCGGCCCGCACCGCATCGCACCGGCCCCGTTCGACCGGCGCGTCGGACCGTTGTTGTTAGGGGCGTCCCTGTTGTTAAGGGCGTCTTAGGGAGTTCGCCTCGAGCAAGGACATGACGTCCTCGCTCCGGAAGCGCAGGTGGCCTCCCACCGTGCGCAGGCAGGCCAACTTTCCCGAAGCGGCCCAGTTGATGACGGTGCGTTCGGTGACATCGAACAGGGCGGCCACTTCGTGGCTGCGCAGGAGCGAATGCCCGTCGGCCGTCTGCTTGGTGCTCGTCGGAGAGTGGTCGGCGGCACCCGGAGGTCCGGGGAGGCTGTCCGTGGCCCGGTGGGCAGATAGCGCACCGCTTACCAGACGCCCGATGGCCACCATGGCCGCCCGTTCCCGCCGGGAAAGCTCCCGGGGCTCGGTGTCGAGCACGGAGAATATCGCAGTGACGTCTCCGCTGGGGCCGAGCAAGGGGATGGCGAGCAGCCAGCGGATGCCCAGGTTGGACCGGGCGAGCCGGCTGTGAGCCAGGGCCGGGTTGCTGCCCGGGTCTGTGACCTCGACGGGCTCACGCCGCCCGGCGATTATGGAGAAGAGCTCAGGGTCCTCCAGAGCCTCACGTTCGGCTCCGAACGACAATGTGCTCCAGCCCTCTCCCCGCATCACGGTGAGGAGGGCGAGCGGGCACCGCGAAGCGGTGGAGCCGACCAGAAGAAGGTCGGCGAAGGCTTGACCAGCCTGGCTGACACCGTTGCTCTCGTCGCGCCGGCCGCCGGGCCGGGGCGCTAATGTTTGGGTCCCAGGACCACCTAGATTAAGAACGCCTGGAAGAGGCCGGCGGGCCACCGGGGCCGGAGAGCGCGTGAGCGTCGTCTCGGCCCCCCGCTCCAGACGCGAGTTGGCCTGCAACACGGTAGGGGTTGCTTCACGCACGATCCCGGTCTCCTCCTTGTTCCCGGGCAGTTCCCGAAGACTGCTCACAGCAAACGTCGGTCAGTCGATGGGGCCTCTTGAGGTAAGGACGGAGAAACCGGAAGAACGTTACGCATTCTCGGGCACTACGGCCCTACTTCGCAAGCTGGAGTTTAGCCCCCCTGGCCAGGCAGACCATGCTGGCGAGGGGGTGGTGCGGGCGGGCCCTAGAAGGTGTGTTCCCAGCCTCTGACCTGCACCGGCGCACCGGCGAGAAAATGCCGGGACGGATCCTCCACGCACCCGCCGATAAGCCACGGGCCGGGCAGGCCGGCGGCCGCGAAGGCCTGGCGGACCGGCTCCGCACCGGCGGGCCCCAATGTGAACACGAGCACATAGTCGTCCCCGCCGGCCAGGGCTTCCTCCCCGGTGGCACCAGCGGCGACGGGCACCTCTTCCAGCTCGAAGCCGACACCTGACTGGTCCGTCAGCTGTGCCACATCGGCCAGCAGGCCATCGGAGACGTCGATCATGGCGGTGGCCCCCGCCCGGCGGGCCACGGTGCCCGCCGCGAGTGCCGGCCGCGGCCGGGCATGGGCAGCCATCAGGGCCTTCTCCTCCTCGTCGGGCTCGTCGGGCTCGCCGAGCTCGTCGGGCTCGTTGGGCTGGTCGGGCGAGCCACGCGCTCTCAGCACCCGCAGGCCGGCGGCGGAGGCACCCAGCGGACCGGTGACCCAGAGGGCGTCGCCGGGGCGGGCGCCCCGCCGCAGGACGGGCGGGCCGTCCACGGTCCCCGTCACGGCCACCGTCACCACGATCTGGCGCCCCGCGCTCAGGTCCCCGCCGACCACCGGGCAGCGGTACTCGTTCGCCGCGGCAACGACGCCCTCGTAGAGGCGCTCGAGGTCATCGGGCCCGAGACCGACCACGCTCACCACGGCCTGCGCCGGCGTGCCGCCCATGGCGGCGATATCGCTGAGGTTGACGGCCATGGCCTTCCAGCCGAGGTCGCTCAGGGTCGTGAGCGAAAGGTCGGCGTCGAGGTCCCCCACCACGGTGTCGGTGGCCAACAGGAGCAAAGGCCCCGCGGGGCAAGCCCTTACGACGGCGGCGTCGTCGCCGAACCAGACCTCACCCTCGGGCGCGGCGGGCAGCAACCGGCGCAGGCGGGCCAAGGCCTCGTGCTCTCCCGGACGGGGGCTTTCGCCGGCATCACCAGCCATCGCTGGCGCCCGACTTTACTCGCCGGTGCCGCCCTACATCCTCGACAGCAGCTCGGCTTTCTTGGCGGCGAACTCCCGCCGGCTGATGACGCCCCGCCGGCGCAGGTCGTCGAGCTGGCTGAGCTGGTCGGCCACGGTCTGCTGCCCGCCGGCCACCGGCGCACCGCCGCCGCCCACGTCCGCTCCCGCCGGCGAAACCACTCCGGGGCCCGGGGGCACGCTCGCGGACGGGTCGGCGGCTTGCCAGGCACTGCCGCGCATAGCCTGGCGCTGGTTGAGCAGGCGATAGATCTCGTTCTGGATACCGACGGGGCGGGGCAGGTCGGGGAAGACCTCTTGGCTGTCGCGGCCCGGCGACTCGAGCAGGATGTCGCCGCAGCGCAGCAGCCGGTCCGTCAACGACTGGCTGCAAGAAATGTCAGTCAAGCTGTCGAGGCGGATCTCCCGGCTCGTGCGGCGCAGGAAGCCCTTGCGCAGCACCAGCCGTTCGCTGGTCACGGCGAACGAGGTCGTGGCCCAGCGGACATAGCGGGCGGCCAACCAGAGCACGCAGACGACGAGAAGCCCGGCCAGCGCCAGCTCGGCCCACTGGGGGACGTCCTCGACCAGGGCGGCCACCGCTCCGGCCACGACGATTATCAACGCGAAGGCGGGGCCGGCCAGGTACTTCCAGTGCGGGCGTACATCGACGGCCAGTTGCTCACCGGGGTTCAGGAGCTTGGTTGGGTAGCCCATCAGGCCATTTCCATGCTTGGGGTCGGCGGCACTATCCGAGCTTGTTGGCTATAGACGCGGCCGAGCGCAGAGCGGACCCGTCGGCGCCCATCGACCCCCACCGTACGCTGGGCAAACGTCTCGCCTCGCCGATCATGTCGGCCAACAAGGTGGAGAAATCGACAGCCGCGTCACCTGACCAAAGGTACTTCGCCAGCGAGCCGGGGATCGTGTTGACCTCGTTGACCCACCATTTCCCACCGTCTTCGACCAGGAAATCGATGCGCCAGACACCTCGCACGCCGGCCAGGGCAGCCACCGTCATGGCGGCGTCCCGCAACTCCTTTTCGAGACCGGGCTCGAGCTTCGCCGGGAGCTCCCGGGGGGCGCTGACCATCCCCTCCCCACCCAGGTACTTGTCCGAGTAGGACAGGATCGGGCCGGCGCCGGTGGGCCGCAGGGGCCGGTCGAAAAGCGAGAGCGCCATCACCGGGTAGCCACGCACCGACACGTTGACGTCGTACGCCTCGGCCCGGAAGGGTTCGGCCACCACCCCCCGGACAGTGTGGGGACCGCCCAGCTCGGCATACCTGACAACATCGGCCCAGTCCTCGATGACTTCGATGCCGATGGAGGAACCACCGAAACGAGGCTTGACGATATAGGTGCCACCCCCACCGTCCCAACCAGGCGCCTCGCTCCCCGGGAGCACGAGCCGGCGGGGAAGCGCCGCCAACCCGGCCGCTTGCACGACGGCCCCGAAGGCGAGCTTGTCCATGCACAGGGTCGCCGCGGCCGCCGCCGGGCCGGTGTAGGCCACGCCCGCCAGGTCCAATGCGGCCTGGAGGGTACCGTCCTCGCCTGGGCCGCCGTGGCAGCAGTTGACCAGGACGTCGAAATCCATCCGGCGCTCTTTCGCCCCAAGGACACCGGGCTTGGACGTGAAGAACCCCCCACCGGGCTGGGCCACGAAACGCAGTTCGCGGGCCCCTTTGGGGGCGCCGTCCAGGAACGCCGACGCCTCCAGGGTGGGCTCGACGGCTACGAACCTCTCTCCCTTGGTCCAGTAGACCGCCTCCACGTCGGCCCGGCCCGCCGTGACGAGGGCCCGGGCGGCCTGGAGGCCGGTCAGGATGCTCACGTCGTGCTCGGGCGACGGCCCGCCAAAAATAACTGCTGCCGTCCCGGCCCCCGATGGGGCGTCCGCTGCGCTCACCTTTCCAAGGGTAGTTGGCTCCCGGGTGGCGATCGGGACTAGCGGTGCCGTCGCCGCCGGCGTAGCGACCGGGACGAGGGTTACGGGCCCATTAGGGGTAGTGGTCAGGCAGGTCGTTCTCGTACAGGACGGCGTCGACGGCGCCGAGTTGGGCGGACACCCAACCGACGGCCGCTTTGCGGTCCCGGGCGCGCCGGACGGGTACACCGGCGGCCTTGGCCCCCGCCATCAGGGACCGCGCGTTGGTCCGGCCGACCACGACGAGCTCGGTGGCCACGGCCCCGGCCTCGGCGGCGAAATTGGCGTTTTCCCTCCCCTGTAGGCGACCGAGCTCGACCATGCCCGGGGTAACGACGACCCTCTTGCCCCCCGGGGTGCCGATCACGCCGAGGAGCGCCAGGGCCGCCCGGGCGCCGGCGGGATTGGCATTGTACGTGTCGTCGATGATCCGGGCCCCGTTCGCCCCGTGCTGAGCGCTGCGGCGATTGGGGGCCCCGGGCAGAGAGGCCAGGCGCGCCGCCACCGTGGCGGTCGGCACCCCGAGGCAAAGCGCGGCCGCCACCGCACAAGCGACGTTCCCGGGCTCCACCTCCGGACCGGCCGTCACCACCAGGTCCATCTGGGCACCGAAGTGAGCCGCTCGCACCCGCAGCCCGCCGGCTTCGGCGATAACGCTGACGTCCGCACGAGGCCCCTGAGACGAGCACCGCCATACCGTCTTTCCTTCTTCTTCGACCTTCAGGGCCAGCTGGGCCAGGAGCGGGTAGTCGACGTTCAAGATGGCCACGGACGCCTGGTCCAGGATCTCGGCCTTGGCTTCGGCGATCCGCTCGAGGCTGCGCATGCGCTCGAGGTGCACCGGCCCGATAGCGGTGATCACCGCCACTTCGGGCTTGACCCATGCGCACATGGCGGATATTTCGCCGACGCCGTAGGTCCCCATTTCGGCCACGAACACCTGGGTGCCCGTGGCCAGGTGCTCGTTTACGGACCGGGCCAGCCCGACGGTGTTGTTGAAGCTGGCCGGCGTGGCGACCACCGAGAAGCTCCCGGCTACGAGGTGGGCCACATAGCCCTTGGTCGTCGTCTTGCCATACGAGCCGGTGATGGCTACGACCCGGGGGGCGACGGCCCCCAAGCGCTGGCGGGCCCTGTCGACGTAGGGTTGCAGCAGGCGCGCTTCGACCGGCTTGACCAGCACCAGCGCCGCGTCTACCAGCACGGGCGCACCCATGGCGAAGATGACGACGGCACTGAAGGCGGCGTGCAGGCCGGCCACGGCGGCTCCGCCCACGACGACGGCGGCCACCAGGCCGCTGGTCCCGGCCAAGCGGCGCAGCCTCGGTGTCCACGCCAGGCGCGACGTCGTGCCTTTTAGCTTGAGACCTACGGGCCCCACGGCGGCCACCACTACGGCGGCGAAGCCGGCCGGTGGGTACCACAGCGAGGCTACGGCTCCGGCTGCGCCGGCCACGGCCAGGGCACGGTTGACGCCTGACGCCAGCCACCAGCGCCGGGCGAAACGCACCGTCATCCCGGCCAGGTAATGCTCCCGTTGGGCCACCCGGAGCCAGCGCGCACATCCCAGGGCCAGCGCTACGACGCCAAGCCCGAGACCGAGGGCGTTCACGGACATCGTGCTCATGGCCCCGGCCGCGGTTGGTGGCGGACCAGAGCAGCCCGCACTTCGGCGGCCACCGGCGGTGTCATGAGGTGGCCGGCCCCGGGGACAACGGTGATGCGGACCGACGCCGTGGTCTCGGGCACTGTGGCGGGCAGCACTTCTAGAGCGGCCTGGCAGCCGGCCAGGGACGTGACGGTATCGTGCTCGCCCCATATAAGTTCGAGCGACCGCCCGGCACTGGCCCAGGAGCGGACCGCCGGCATGTACGCGGCCCGTGCCGTCTCGGACACGGACTTGACCAGGACCCCCCGCATGGTCTGGCTCGCCCGCCGGTAGTCCTCCGACGCGTACTTCTGGCGCAGTCGCTCCATCTGAGCCTCGGGGACGAGCCCGGCCCGGTGCAACGCGCGCCCGGCGCGGTAGGCGAGCGGAGGCCGTCCGGGCGCGCTCCCAGGCGGTGGGGCCAGCGGGGCGCCCACGAGGACCAGGGCGCCGACACGCCCCGTCCCGCCGTCGGCCCCGATCTCCCCGACTAGGCGGACGGCGACCCGGGCGCCGAAGCTGTGGCCGACCACGACTACGGGGCCGGCCCCCAGGTCGTCGAGCACCGGCGCCACCCATTGCGCGTACTCCGCCGTGGACCACGGCTCCGGCGGCTCCGGGGCCACGCCGTGACCCGGCAGGTCGAGCGCCACGGCGTCCAGGCCGGCGAGCACCGGGTCGAAGTCATGATGGTCGCGGGCCCAGCCGTGCAGTGCCAGTACCCACGGCTCGCCGGTCCCATAACGGGAACCCCAGAAGCGCCCACGGCCAAACGTGCTGAGCGCCATAAGTTCAGCCGCAAAGACTACTCGCATTGCTCCTCGTCGCCTTGCACCTCATCGCCTTGCACCTCATCGCCTTGCACCTCGTCGCCTTGCACCTCGTCGCCTTGCACCTCGTCGCCTTGCACCTCGGCATGGATGAGGCCATTGCGCGGTTCCGGTCACCGGTCCCTTGTAGGGTGAACTACATGATTGTGACTCTGGACAGCGACCTCACCCCGTCGCAGCACCAGGCCGTCACCACCCCGGCGGCCACGGTCTGCGTCCTGGCCTCGGCTGGGGCGGGCAAGACCCGCGTCCTGACGCGGAGGGTCGGTTACCGGGTGGCCTCCGGCACCGCCACCGCCGAGCACACTTTGGCCATCACGTTCACCCGCAAAGCGGCCGGTGAGCTGCACCACCGGCTAGCCGCGCTAGGCTTGGCCGCCCCCGTAACGGGCGGGACCTTCCACTCCCTGGCCCGGGGCCAGCTGCGGCGCTGGTGGGCGGACCGGGGAGCACCGGAACCGGCGTTGCTCACCCGCAAAGGGCGGTTGCTGGCCGAACTGGTCGCTGGGAGGCCCGGCCTTCAGGACGCGAGCATCGCCGACCTGGCCAGCCAGTTGGAGTGGGCCAAAGCCCGCCTGGTGGCACCGGGTTCGTTCGCGGTGGCCGCCAGTCAGGCCGGCCGGGAGCTCCCGGCCGACGCTGAGGCCATCGGCGCCCTGTTCGCCCGTTACGAAGACGAGAAGCGCAGACGCCGTCTGGTCGACTTCGACGACCTCCTGGCGCGCTACGCCGACGCCCTCGAGACCGACGGGCGCTTCGCCGCCGCCCAGAGGTGGCGCTGGCAGCACGTCTTCGTGGACGAGCTCCAAGACGTCAACCCCCTCCAGTGCCGGTTGCTGCTCGCGCTGCTCGGTGACAACGAAGACCTGTTCGTGGTGGGCGACCCCAACCAGGCCATCTACGGTTGGAACGGCGCCGACCCGGGGTTCCTGGCCGACTTCCCGCGTCGATGGCCAAATGCCGAAGTCGTCCGCCTAGACGACAACCACCGTTCCAGCCCCCAGGTGGTGGCGGCCGCGGCCGCGGTCCTCGGTCGCCAGGCCGGCCCCACCACCGTCCGTTCCAGCCGGCCTGACGGTCCCCTACCTAACCTGCGCTCATTCCCGTCCGAGGACGCCGAGGCGGCGGGCATCGCCTCCGAACTGCGCCAGGCACGGTCGCAGGGCTTGGCCTGGGAGAGCATGGCCGTGCTGGCCAGGACCAATGCTCAGCTGAGCGTGGTCTCTGCTGCCCTCAGCCGTGCCGGTGTCCCCTTCCGGGCCCTGGCGAACCTGGAAGAAGAAGAGCTCCGCCCCCAGGACGGGGACCGCCAAGAGCAACAGGCGACCGGTGCCGTCACCCTTTCCAGCTTCCACCGGGCCAAGGGCCTCCAGTGGGCCGCGGTTTGGGTATGCGGGCTCGAAGCTGGCCTCGTGCCCATCGCCTATGCCACCAACTCGGCGGCTCTGGCAGAGGAACGACGGCTCCTTTACGTGGCCCTGACCCGGGCCGAGACCGAGCTTCACTGCTCGTGGGCCAGGCAGAGACGGGCGGGCAACGGTGCCGCCCTGCGACGGGCCCCGAGCCCTTGGTTGGCCGGCCTGGCGCCGCACTGCGCCGGCACCCAGGCCACCGAGGAGGCCTTGGCCGCGCCCCCGTCGCCACGACCTGGACGAGCCGTTGTCGACTTCCTCTCTTCGGCCCGCCGCCGCTTGTCCGACTCCGCCGACGGCCGGGTGCCCGGCGGCGCACCTACGGCCGACCCGGCCAGTGCCGCCGTAGCCGAGCGCTTGCGGGAGTGGCGGCGGCGCCTGGCCCGGGCCTCGGGGGTACCGCCCCACGTCCTGTTGCACGATGCCACTGTCCAGGCCATCGCCGCCCGCCGGCCCGTCACCGCCGAGGAGCTTTTGGCTGTACCGGGGCTCGGACCGGTGAAAGTAGCTCGCTACGGCCCGGCCATCCTGGAGGTCGTTGCCGCCGCCTAACGGCCGCCGCGTCCCGTTTTTCGGCCCTCGCCGGCCGTCTCGTAGACGTCCACGCCGCTAGTCGGTACACTGGACCAGACATGTCTGAGTGGTACTCGATCGAGGTGTTCGACGGCGCCTCCTCAGCGGCTCTGTGGGCCGACTTGCACGGTGACACCCTGCTGGAGTCAGCCCTGTTGTCGGGGGCCAAGGACTGGTCCTGGCACGGCCACAGCTGGGGCGTCGTGCTCGAACTGGCATTTGCGGACGTGAAGGCCTGGGAGGCGTGGCGGGCACTGGCGCATGTACAGGCGGCCCTGGACGGTGTCCCCGATCCCGTCAGCGGGCTGATCGTCTACCGCGGACGCGGTGGGAGCAGCGGAGCCCCTCGGCCCCGCCGGCCCCTGCCCATGCGTGGCAGCGGTGCCGCCGCCCTGCCCTTGCCCTGGCAGTGGGACAACGAGGGCTTTTCCGTCCTGCCCTCAGGGCCGAGGGGCCTGCTGGCCGCCATGGGTGGACCGGGCCTGGGCAACGGGTCCCGGTTGCTGTCGCGCTACTAACGCCTGCCGGCTCCAGCACCACCGCCCGCAGAGGTAGGTCGCGACCGGGCGCGGTGCCATCGCCCTGGCGGGTGACCGCGGCTCAGGGGACCACAGACGCTCAGATGTCGATGTCCACGAAAAGCGGGGCGTGGTCCGAAGGTAGTTTCCCCTTGCGGGCATTGCGGTCGACCAGCGACCACGTCACCTTGTCCGCCAGGGGCCGGCTAACCAATGCCAGGTCTATCCGCAGGCCCCGGTGCTCGTGGAAGTCACCGGCCCGGTAGTCCCAATAGGTATAGAGCCGGTCGTCCTGCCATCGGGACCTGAAGGCGTCCACCAGTCCCCAGTCCTCGAGGCGGACCAGGGCGGCGCGTTCCTCGGGCGTCACGTGGGTCGAGCCCACGAACGCCGCCGGGTCCCAAACGTCTTTGTCTTCCGGCGCGATATTGAAATCGCCGCACACGGCCACCTGCTCCTCGGGGGAGGCCAGGACATCCAGGTGCCGCCCCAGGCGGGCCAGCCACGAGAGCTTGTAGACGTAGTGGTCCGAACCCACGCTGCGCCCGTTGGGCACGTACACGCTGGAGACGTGCACCCCGCCGCAGAGGGCGGAGATCAACCTCGTGTCAGGGTCGGGGTCGGCACCGTCGGCAAAGCCCATGACGGGGCTCTCCAGACCGACGCGGGAGAGAATGGCCACGCCGTTCCACTGGCCCGAGCCATGGTGCACCGAGTCGTAACCGAGGGCGGAAAAGGCCATATGCGGGAACGCGGCATCGCCCAACTTGGTCTCCTGCAGGCACAGGACGTCCGGCCCGGCGTAGGACACCCACTCCAGCGCCCGCTCCATGCGGACCTTTAGAGAATTTACGTTCCAGGTGGCGATGCGCACGCTCAGCTCCGGTGGGCCGATTTGGCCGGGCCGTTCACGCCGATCCCGAAGGCGGCATCACGACGACCTGGAAGAGCTCGGCGAGACGCCCGTCCGCCAGGCCGGCGCCGGCGGCACTGGCCGTAGCCCAGCTCCGGAGCCGCTCCTCCAGGCCGGCCCCATCGCCGATCTGGCTTTCGTGCCGGCGTAGGGCACTGACCTTGCGGTCGAACACATCGGTGATGTCCACGGCCCGGTTGGGCTGGGGCGCCGCCATCAGCCACATTTCCTTGACTGCGTAGGGCTCCAGCCCCTCTTCCAGAAGCTCAGGGTGGGCAAAGGGATTTCGGGCGTCAGGGTAGGCGGCGCACGCCGCCGCTTCTCCCGCCGCCAGGTGATCGGGGTGGCTGGCGCCGATGCGCTCCCAGTTCCGGTCCGGGCTCTGGCACACCAACCGGTCGGGCCGGAAACTGCGGACGGCCCGGCTCACGTCCCTTCTCAAGTCCAGGGTGGGGGCCAAACGACCGTCGGGGAAACCGAGAAAAGTGATATTGCTCACCCCGAGCTCGGCGCCGGCGGCGCGTTGCTCCTGTTGGCGGATGCGGGACATGTCCGCCCGGGAGACCGACCGGTCCGAGCCGCCGGCGTCGCCGTCAGTGGCGACGCAGTAGGCAACCTCGATGCCGGCTTTGACCCAGGTCGCCACCGACCCCCCGGCCCCGAAGTCCACGTCGTCGGGATGGGCCGTCACGACCAAGATGCGCTTGACGGCGCTGGTCTCGTCAAGAGCAAGTACGGGATTGTTATTGGTATCAGTTATCTGACAACACTACCTAACGGTCCCGTTCCAACGTTCACGGCCAACCCGCGCCAAGCAGAGGTACAGACCGCCTCGCCGCGGACCACTAACGGACGACGACGCGGTGCTCGCTCTTCTTGCCGCCGAGAAGAGTGATCGTCAGCTTGCCGGTCAGCTCCTCCAGCTTGCCATCGCCCGAGCGCAGAAGGGTGCGCCCGGCGCCCGAGACAGATAGCGAAAGGTGCCCGGTCCGCCCGGCGTTCAGCGCGAAATCCCCTTTTGCGAAGAGCACATTTCGCTTGGCCCCGGCCCGGCCCACGGCCACGCTGAGGCGGGCCGTGCCCGTGCACCTGGTGCCGGCGGCGCAGGCCACGCCGACCTGAACGCTGGAGCCCCTTAACGACCCCTGCGTGCCGACCGTGCCCAGCCTGGGGACGCCGGCCACGACAAAGGCGGGGTCGCTCGTGAAGGTGACGGTGGCTTCGCCATTGGTGGTGGCTATCCCGACCGCCCGTATGCCCGTCGAGGTGAGCGCGTAGATGGTGTCGCCCGCCTTGATGGCGGGGTCCGTGATCGTCATCGTGATGGGTTTAGAAGCCACCGGGGACGTCCCGTCCGGCGTCACCCAGGAAACGGCGAAAGATGTGAGGTAGGACTGGCCGGCGGGGACCTTGCTCTTCAGGGCGCTGGCGTCCTTCACGGCGGCAATGCTGAGCGTCGTCCCGGCCGGGAGCGCCCCCGCCGGCACCGAAAGGTTGGCACTGGCAGCACCGGCTGTGTCCGACAGCTTCGCCGGGCCCGTCGTCACCGTGGCCGTGACCGGCGCGGCGTAGGCCCCCCGGGGCGCCCCCGGGGGCAGTACCGGGAGCCTCAGCACTGTGGTCGTCGTTTGGGCAACAGTGGTCGTGCTGGCGCTCGGGACTGTCGAGGTGGTCGTCGTCGGGCTCACCACTGGGAACACCGCCCCCCCACCACCGCCACCACTACCCGGGCAGCTCCCGCCGGGGACGGTGGTCGAAGTCGTGGTGGTCGAAGTGGTCGTGGTAGAGGGCGTGGTCGTCGAGGTCGTCGAGGTCGTCGGGGTGGAGGACGTGGTCGTGGATGACGTGGTCGTCGTGGTGGAGCTCGTCGTGGTGGAGCTCGTCGTGGTGGAGCTCGTCGTAGG
>CAYZVQ010000078.1:0-2078 GCA_964481925.1 uncultured Acidimicrobiaceae bacterium | reverse complement strand
TCGTCGTGGTGGAGCTCGTCGTGGTGGAGCTCGTCGTGGTGGAGCTCGTCGTAGGGCTGGGCCCTGTGACCGCCAGCACCAGCTGTTGGGGACTGCTGGCCAGGGGTTGTTGGGACGAGTCGGTCGCTGTCACCGTGACGGTCGCGTCGAAGGGGGCCGACGGGGTGCCGCTGATGACCCCCGTCGCCGCGTCGAGCGACAACGAGGTGGGGAGCCCGACCGCCGTCCATGTGTACGGCCCGGTACCGCCGGAGGCCTGCAGGGTGGCGGAGTAAGGGGAAGAGACCGAACCCGCCGGCAGCGACGTCGTAGTGACGTAAGGGGCCACCACGCACGCCGCCAGGCCCAGGGTGCCGTTGATGCCGGTGACGGTCTGGCCGGGTTGCACGGGCAGCGAGCCGTAGGTCTCGGACTGGTAGTCGCTCGGCTGGCCGGCGTTACAGGTCGGGTCGAAAACGACGCGATAGGTCTGGGCCGGTAGGTCGGTGAGCTCATAGGTGCCGTTGGCATCGGTGAGCACCCCACCGATCTGGTTGCCGCCGGCATCGTAAGCGAACACACATATCCCCGCACTACTGGTGGCGCCAGTGGCGACCACGGTGCCTTCGATGGTGCCGCCCAACTGCAAGGTCGCGCTTGCAGTCTGAGTAGCCCCGCCGGTCACCTCGATAACGGTGGCGGCGTAGGCGGAGGCGGCGTCGTAGTAAAACTGCGACGCGTACGTATTGATGGCACGGCACGTCGGGTCGAACTGCACCAGGTACCCGCCCGGGGACAGCTGCAGCGAATAGCTGCCGTTCGCCGCCGTCGTCGTGGCGCCCACTTCGTCGCCGTCAACGGAGTCGTAGGCGATCACGCACACACCCTGGAGCGGTGCGCTCTGGCCGCCGACGACGACGCCGGAAATGGTCCCTGCCAGTTGCAGGTTGGCGTCGATACCAACCACGCTGCCGCCCGCCGCCACCGTCACCCACGACACCGCAGAGATGTCGGGGACGTCGTCGTAGTACTGGGCGGCATAGGTACTGGTCTGCGTGCCTTTACAGGTCGGGTCGAACAGGACGCTGTACTGCCCGGCGGCGATGTCAGTGAACTGGTAGGTGCCATTGGCGGCCGTCGTGGTGTCGTAAACACTGGGGACGCCTTCGGCCGCGGCGTAAACGCACACGTTGGCGGCCGCAGTAGGAGGCACCCCGGTGCCCTCGGTGACAACGCCCGACAACGAGCCATCTGTCGACGAGGCGCCCGCCGTCGGCAGCGGGCCGCCCGGCACGTTGTCAGCCACCAGGACGAGGGCCACCAGGCCCGCCGCCGCCAATGCGGCCAGAGCTCTTCGAGCGCCCAGGACCGTCATGCGCCTGACCAATTTAGGAGACCTCATTCCTTTCGGGCACCTTTCATACAGGCCGGCCCCCCGCCGCAACACGTCCATGTCCCACCACGCCGCCGCCAGTTAAAACCGGTGCTCGTCCGAGGAGGTCCCACTGTAAGCGCCAAGCTAGTGGCTGGCCTGGTGAGCTGCGCGGATGGACAAGGAAAGCCACTCGCTGCACTTTTGTCACCGCGAAAAGAGTTGAGGGAGGCCGACCTTTCACCGGCCGCCCAAAGGCGGCAAAGCCCGGTGGCGCCTCCGATTTGGCCCGAGCAGACCTATTCGACGGTCCAGGTGGTGCCCGAGCGCAGCAGGGCGGCCAGGTCCCCGGGCCCCTTGCGGGCCGCGGCCGCCACTAGTTGGTCCTGGGCTAGCGAGCCGTAGTCAGGGCGGTCGACGGCCCTCAACACCCCGATGGGCGTCGGTGAATAGGGCCCGGTGGCGAGGCGGGAAAGGGCAAAAGCCAAGCTGGGGTCGGGGCGTGACTCGTCATGGACCAGGATGCGCTCCTCGCCCACGTCGGCGACGTCGACGATGACCGCGCTCCCGTTTTCGGCAATAATCACGCCCTTTTCGCCCGCGGGCCCGAAGCGGACGGGCTTGCCGTGCTCGAGGGGGACGAGCATCGATGCCCGGCTGTCCTTGGCGGTAATGGCCTCGAAGGCACCGTCGTTGAAAACGTTGCAGTTCTGGTAAACCTCGACCA
>CAYZVQ010000077.1:0-16997 GCA_964481925.1 uncultured Acidimicrobiaceae bacterium | reverse complement strand
CCCGAGCCTCCACTTCGCTCCACTATAAACCACTACTCTCCACCGGGGCAAGCAGAGTGGTGTGGCCAAAGCTGTGCGTCGCTGTGTGCGCCGTCACCGGTGGCGTCGGTGAGGTTCGGCGCTCGCCAACATTCCGCCAACAGGGGGCCCCTAGACATGTCGCGTCGGCGCAGGGCCGACCCTCAGCAAAGGGAGCCGAAATGAAGAAGAAGACCCTTGGGGCCGGGCTAGCCGCAGTCGCGGCCGTGGTGCTGGTGCCGGTAACCCTGTTCCAGGTCACAGCCGGCGCAACCGGGAAGGTGCACCAACAGGACCAACCCGGCGCCATCACGATCCAGTCCTGGCTGTACGCCGTCCCGAGCGAGAACGTGCTTTCGGGCACTGTATGGGACTGCTTCGAGATCACCGGCGCCATAACCGACCAAGGTGGCGGTCCTACCTGGACCGATGAGACCTCCTACCACGCCCCGAACACGACGACAAGCGGCGGGATGTGGAGTTCTCCCTGTCCGCGCTGGCGGCGCTCGGCGCCATGGACCGGGAGCTTCCCCAAGCGCTGGCAGGGCTGTGTGCCGACGGCTTGGTCACCCCGCTGCGCCAGCTGCCCGAGCCCACCTTCTGCTTCCGCCACGCCTTGATCCAGGACGCCATTTACAAGGGCCTCTTGAGACAACAGCGCCGCCACCTTCACGCCAAGGCCGCTTGGGCCCTGGAGGAAGCCTCGACTGACCGCTTGGAGGAGGTGGCCGGCCTACTGGGGCACCACTACGCTGCCGCCGGTGAGACCGGACGGGCCGTCCGCTACCTGACGGTTGCGGGGGACCACGCCGCTTCGGTGTTCGCCAACGAGGAGGCGGTCTCGTCTTATCGCTCCGCGCTGGCGATCGTCGGCCAAGGACGTCCTGCGGGGGATCTCATGGAGGAGGCTGCCCTGGAGCTGCGACCAAAGCTCATCGAGGTGCTTTGGCATACCGGCCGCCACGATGAGGCTCAGGACGTGCTGCACGAGGCGATCAGCCTTGTCCGTCCCGATGACCCCTTCCAGGCCACCCGCCTTTACTACTTATTGGGACGAGTTGAGCTCGCCGATCGCCGTCTCGAAGCCGCTCTGGCTGCCTTCCGCGCCGCTGATGAGCTGCTGGGGAGCAATCCCGAAGACCAAGATCAAGTGACCTTCGACCTCTGGTTCGATCTTCAGATGGAGGGTCTGGCGCGGGTCCCCTACTGGCGCGACGAGCCCGACAAGGTGGACGCCGTGCTCGCGAGGGCCCGCCCTGCGCTGGAAACCCGGGGAGGGCCGGTGCATAGGCAGGCCTTTTATACTGCCCTGCTCCTGCGGCAACTTACTGAGAGCCGCCACTTCATCGACGAAGAAATCCTGGCCCGGGCCCGGGCGGCACTGGCAGCCGCCGAAGAGAGCTGCGGACAGTTTGAGATCGGCTGGAAGGTATTTAACGTCGGTTTCTGTTTGCTCTGGCACGGCGACCTGGCCGGGGCCGAGGACAAGCTCGCAGCGGCACTGGGAATTGGCGAGCGCACCGGCGAGGTGGGCATGCAGACGCTGTCCCTCTGTTACCTGAACCTGACCGCACTTCGCCGCCATGACGCGGCGGCGGTCGCCTCCCGGGCGCCTCAGGCCATTGAGGCCGCCGACGCCGCCTCGCGTCCCGAGTACGCCCTGATGGCCAGGGCCAGCCTCGCTTGGTTGGCCTGGCGGGAGGGCCGCTTCGCAGAAGTAGAAGCACGCGCCCAAGAAGCACTGGCCTCATGGAGGACCTCGGTTTGGCACCCCTTCCACTGGATTTGCCTCTGGCCGCTGATAGCTGTCTATCTGGCCGCAGGCAGGACGGCCGAAGCCATCGATGCCAGCCGTCAGCTCCTGGTGCCACCCCAACAGCGCCTTCCTGACGAGCTGGAGTCCGCGGTCCAACTGGCGATCGCGGCATGGGACAGCGGAGAGATGCAGCTCGCTGGACTGCGGTTGGCTGAGGCGCTCGAGCTTGCGCAACGTTTTCGCTATGCGTGAACAGGCTGAAAAACTCAGCCGCCGTCGGTAGTCTCCGGCACGACCTCCTCCTGACCGAAGCCGGAGTAATCAGGTATAGATTGGCTGGCACCTTCAACAGCGAGGGGCTGTAGGCGGGCGACGCCTTCTTCGGAGGTACCGACTTCGTGCCGAGCCCTGGGCGGGCCGCGCGCGTCGCAGGACATCCGGCCTCTGCCGCGCTTCGACAAGATCGACCGGAGGACGACCGATGAGCAGACAAGCACGAGCCAGCCACCCGATATACGGGCTTCTGCCTATAAAAGTGAAGGGCTTCGACGCCCTGGCTGAGCTTGCCCTGGACATGCGCTCGTCGTGGGACCATACCGCCGATGAACTATGGCGCCGACTGGAACCTGAGCTGTGGGAACTGACTCAAAACCCCTGGGTGGTCCTGCAAACCGTCTCACGTCAGAAACTCGAAACTGTGCTGGAGGGCCCTGCTGTCCGTAGGGAGATCTCTGCCCTGGTGCGGGCCAAGCGCCGGGCCGAAAAGGCGCCGGCGTGGTTCCAGCAGAACTGCCTGCAAGGAGACCTCACCTGCGTGGCGTACTTCAGCATGGAGTTCATGCTGAGCGAAGCGCTGCCCATTTATTCCGGTGGCCTGGGCAACGTGGCCGGCGACCAGCTCAAGGCGGCCAATGACCTCGGCGTGCCCGTGGTCGGCGTGGGCTTGCTCTACCAGCAAGGCTATTTCCGCCAGGCAATAGACAGCGATGGTGCGCAGCAGGCGCTCTTCCCCTACAACGACCCCGGCCAATTGCCGATCACACCGGTCCGCCGGCCTGACGGCGAATGGCTGCGGCTGGAGATCATGTTGCCTGGTTATTCGGTATGGCTACGGGCCTGGCAGGTCCAAGTCGGCCGAGTGAGGCTGTACCTGCTCGACAGCAACGACGCCGCCAACGTCCCCGCTCGGCGGGGGATCACCAGTGAGCTTTACGGCGGCGGGCCCGAGCTGCGTCTCACTCAAGAACTGCTCCTCGGCATCGGCGGGTGGCGACTGTTGGTAGCGCTCGGGATCCGGCCCGAAGTGTGCCACCTGAACGAAGGCCACGCTGCCTTTGCCGTGCTCGAGCGCGCTCTCAGCTTGATGGAAGAGACGTCGCAGCCTTTCGACGTGGCGCTGGCCGCCACCCGGCCAGGCAACCTGTTCACCACCCACACGGCGGTGGCGGCCGGCTTCGACCGTTTTTCCCCGGGCCTGGTCGAGCACTACCTAGGTGGTTATGCGGAGCAGAGGCTCGGGATAACACCGCGCCAGCTGCTGGCCTTGGGCCGCCAGGACGCGAACGACCCGGCGGAACCCTTCAACATGGCGTACCTGGCGATCCGGGGCAGCGGCGCCGTCAACGGGGTAAGCCGTCTGCACGGCGAAGTGAGCCGGCGCCTGTTCGAGCCTCTCTTCCCGCGCTGGCCAGCCAATGAAGTACCCGTTGGGCACGTAACCAACGGGGTCCACGTGCCGACCTGGGGCTCGGCGGAGTCCAACGAACTTTGGACCGAGGCGTGCGGCCAGGACCGCTGGCAAGGCCCCACCGAACAAGTCGAGAGCGGCATCCGACGCCTCTCCGACCGGCGCCTGTGGCAGTTCCGCACCGCCTCCACCACGGCCCTGGTCGAGTACGCTCGCGGGCGCCTGGCCAGGCAGCTGACCGCTTCGGGGGCGTCGCCGGAGGCCGTCGGTGAGCTTGAGGACCTGTTTGACCCGAAGGTGCTGACGCTGGGTTTCGCCCGGCGCTTTGCCACCTACAAAAGGCCAAACCTGTTGCTACACGACCCGGACCGCCTGCTCCGGCTGCTGGCCGACCCGCAACGGCCCGTGCAACTTATCATCGCCGGCAAGGCCCATCCGGCCGACCAGGCCGGCCAGGCCCTCGTCCAAGAATGGGTGCGCTTTATCCGGCGGCCCGACGTTCGCCCCCACGCCATCTTCCTCGCCGACTACGACATGCAGCTGACCGAGCGCCTGGTGCAGGGCGTCGACGTCTGGCTCAACACGCCGCGGCGGCCCTGGGAGGCGAGCGGTACAAGTGGCATGAAGGTGCTCGTCAATGGAGGCATCAACCTTTCCGAACTGGACGGGTGGTGGGCGGAGGCGTACACGCCCGAGGCGGGCTGGGCGCTGGGCGACGGCCTCGAGCACGACGACGACCGGGCCTGGGACGCAGCCGAAGCCGATGCGCTGTACGAAACGCTGGAACGGGAGGTTGTGCCCGAGTTTTACACCCGGGACAAAGAGGGCGTCCCCACCGCCTGGGTGGCCCGCATGCGCGAAAGCATGGCGCGGTTGACACTGCGTTTTTCCGCCAACCGCACGGTGCGCGAGTACACCGAACAGCGCTACCTACCGGCCGCCACCGCGTTCGGTTCGCGCACTGCCAATAATTGCGACGCGGCGAAACAGATGGTCGACTGGCAGCACGCCTTGAGAGAAAAGTGGTCGGCTCTGCATTTCAGTGACACCAAGGTCGAGCCCGGGGGCAGCCAGCACCACTTCGAGACCAGGCTGTTCTTGGGGGGCCTCAGCCCCGAGTCAGTGAAAGTGCAGCTTTACTCCGAGGACGAGACCGGTGCACCCGTCCTCCACGACATGGAACTGGCTCAGCCGCCTGCGAACGGGCCCTCGGGGGCAACCTATCGGGGCTCGGTCCTCGCCACCCGCCCGGCCGGCGACTACACGGTACGGGCCGTGCCTTGCTGGCCGGGTGCTTCGGTGCCCCTGGAGGCCAGCGCCATCCTCTGGCAGCACTGACGACGGCACCGAGCCGGGACCGTGGGCTCTGCGCTCGGTCCGGGCACCGGTGTTTGGCTGGCCTACTGCCAGGAGCTAAACTTCAAAATGGGACGTCGTGAGGGATATCACGGCCGGACAACCCCGACCCGGGCATGGCCTAGGTTCTCAGGAGCCGACCGCCTGGCCGCGACGCTGTGGTTGCCTGGGCGTTAGGCATAACCCTACGGGGCCTCGGGGAAGCCGGGTCCTCGTACCGTCCTGGCAAGCACGAGGAGGAGCCAGGACAAATGGTCGAGCCGATCGATGTAGTCGAGTTGCTCACCCAGGACCACCGGGACCTGAACCGGCTTCTGGACGGACTGGACCATGAGACGCGCCCAGCCGAGCTCCGCAAGCTCTACAACGAGGTACTGGCCGCGGTAGCCGGGCACGAAACGGCCGAGGAGAGCCTCGTTTTCCCATCGCTCGTCGGATTGGCGGTCCTCACGTCACAAGACGGCGACGGCGTCCTCGCCCAGCACGACGAGATTAACCAGATGCTGGCCGATATGGGCCTCCTCAACCCGGCCGGAGCAGGGTTCGAAAAACGGTCGTCCGCTCTGGTGCTCCAGCTCAGGCGCCATTTTGAGGCCGAGGAGGAGGTCCTGTTCCCCATCTTGGTGGAGGCGTTCTCAGCCGAGGAACGGGCCGCGATGGGCCGTGCCGTACTGGCGGCGAAGGCCTCGCCGCCGGCTTTCCCCATAACGGAGCGTTCGTTACGGCCTTGACCGGGCCAGGGCCCGGCCCGCGCCGGCTGGGGGACGGGGCGTACTAGTCGACGTCGCTGCAGGCGGCCTCGATGGCCCGCAGGACGCGTTCCTCGCTCACGGGCACCTTCGTGCCCAAGGACTGGGCAAAGAGGCTTACCCGCAGCTCTTCGATGAGCCACCGCACGTCCTCGAGGGCGACCAGGCAGGCCATGCCCCGGCCCTCCTGGCGAGCGGAGATCATGGCGTCGTCAAGGCGCCGCTGCAAGGCCTGCACGCTCTGAGCGGTACCAAGGTCCCGGCGGGGGCCGAGAGGGAGCTTGTCGAGGCGGCGCTCGATCCCCTTGAGGTACCGCTCGAGATCGGGCAGGCGCCCTACGCCCGCCCGGCTCACGAAGCGGGCGCCGCCCAGGCGGGCCAGGTGGCGCACGACGTCCTCCAGGGCCGTCCGCAGGGCCGGCGCCGATGTCGGCGAGGCGGTCGTGGCCCACATCTCCTCCGTACGCCGGCCCAGCTCTTGAAGCTTGGAAATTATGCGCCCGGCGGCGATCACCCCTTTTCGCGCCGCCGGCTCGACGTCGGCGCGGACCGCCGCCACCAAAGCCTCGAAGGCCGCCGGGCCCCAGGCCGGTCCGCCGTGGGCGGCGATGGCCTGGTCGATCGCCGCCGCCAGGACGTCCTCGGCGACCTCGCGGCCCGAGGCGTAGGGACGGTTGCGCAGCGCCCCCAGGGCCAGTTTCGTGTGGTTGTCGATCAGGCGCTCGAGGTGGTCGACAAGCTGGCGGCGGCCGGGCAGGTTGACCAGCACCAGGCGCCGTGTGGCGCCGGCCATGGCCGCCAGCTGGGAGGCTTCATCAGAGAAGACGCGGGCCCGCACGGCGTCCCCCTCGTCCACCAGGGCCGGGAAGCCCCTGAGGCGGTACCCGTGCCACTCGGGCCCGAACCGCTTCGGGAGCTCGCCGAAATCCCACGTCGTCGAGCGGTGGCCGACGGGCAGAGAGCTCGAGGCGGCCGCCGTTTGCAGCACCTGCTCCAGTTGGGGTCGCAGCTGGGAGACAAGGTCGGCGGTCTGCTTGCCCCGGGCCAGCACGGTACCGTCCTCCCCGACGACCCGGAACGTCGGGCGCAGGTATGCCGGCACCTTCTCCCAATCGAAGTCACGAGGGGAAATGGGCACGCCGGCTGCGGCGCTCATGGACCGGGCGAGCACGCCGAGCAGGGGGCCATCAGCCGGGCCGGCCTTGGCCACGAACTCCCGGGCATGGTCGGCCACAGGCAGGAGCTGGCGGCGGAGGTCTTTGTTGAGCGAGCGCAGGAGGGCTACGACGAGTTCCTCCCGCAGGCCCGGGACCTGCCATTCCAGTCCCTCCTCGGCCAGACGGTCCACCTGCGCCAGGGGGATGTCGGCGCAGACGCCGTCGTCTTCCGCCCCCGGCTCCCAGTTGTAGTGCAGGGGTACGGCGATGTCGTCCGCCGCCGGCCATGCGTCGGGGAACGCGGAGGCGTCCACGTCGGCGCCGGCCGGCCCGCTCAGGTCCTCGGGCTCGGCGTCGAAAAGAGCCGGTTCCGCGGCCCGGCGCCGTCGCCACCAGGGCCCGAACGCCCGGCCCGAAGCCACGTCGAGGGGGGTACGGGCGTCGTAGAAGTCGTACAAGGCCTCATCACCGACGATGAGGTCATGGCGGCGGGCCCGGGCCAGGGCGGTCCGCAGGACCACCAGGACCTCGCGGTTGCGGGCCGCGAAGCTCGGGGCGCCCTCCCAGTCGTCCTCGACCAGGGCATTGCGGACAAAGATCCGGCGGGCCTCGTCGGGGTCGAGCCGGCTGAACTCGATGCGACGCCCTACCACCACGGCCAAGCCGTACAGGGTGGCCCGGGCGACGACGAAGGCTTCGCCCCGGGCGGGGTCCCATTCCGGGTCGCCGTAGGACCACTTCAGCAAGTGAGCGGCGGCCGCCTCCACCCACTGCGGGCGCACGGGGGCGACGAAGCGCGCCCAGAGCCGCCCCGTCTCCACCAGCTCGGCGGCCATGACCCACCGGGGCGGCGCCTTGGCCAGGGCGGACCCCGGCCAGATGGCGAAACGGGCACCCCGGGGAGCGGCAAAATCGGCGTGGTCCCCCTCGCGGGCGCCCACCTGGGTGGCGAGACCCGACAGCAGGGCCTGGTGGACCAGGGCTCGTTCGCCCTCCGAGAGCGGTTGGTCCCGGCGAGGCGGGCGTGCCCGGGGGGCCGGGCGGGCGGGACGGACGCGCCCCGCCCCGGGGGCCGGGGGCGAGCGGTGGCCGGGAACGGGCCCGGCCGCCAGGCGCAAATTGCGGCACACTTCGACAAGCTGGCCGTGGACGTCCTGCCACTCACGGGCCCGCTGGTAGGAGATGAGCTCCCTCCGGCACAGCCGGCGGAACTGCCCCGAGCTGAGCTCCTCCTGGCGCTCGTCCAGGTAATCCCACAGGGACAGGTACGACAAGAAATCCGAGCGCTCGTCGTCGAAACGGGCATGCAGTGCCGCCGCCGCCTCCCTTTTCTCCACCGGCCGTTCCCGGGGGTCCTGGACCGAGATCCCGGCCGCGATCACCAGGACCTCGTCCAGGCACCCGAGCCGGGCCGCCTCCAGCACCATGCGCCCGAGGCGGGGGTCCAACGGCAGCTGGGCCAGCTGGCGCCCGACCTCGGTGAGGCGCCAGCCCGCCGGGCCCGCCGGCGCTGGCTGGTGGGCCCGGGCGCCCGTGGCCTCCCATCGGCAAAGCGCGCCCAGTTCCTCCAAAAGGGCGATGCCGTCTTTCACATTGCGCTGGTCCGGCGGGTCCACAAAGGGGAAGTCCTCTATCTCGCCCAGTCCAATGGCCGCCATCTGCAGGACCACCGAAGCCAGGTTCGTGCGCAGGATCTCCGGCTCGGTGAAAGGGCGGCGGGAGTTGAAGTCTTCTTCCGAATAGAGCCTCACGCAGATGCCCGGCCCGAGGCGGCCACAACGACCGGCCCGCTGGTTGGCCGAAGCCTGCGAGATGGCCTCGATGGGCAAGCGCTGCACCTTGGTGCGCCGGCTGTAGCGGGAAATGCGAGCGGTACCCGTGTCGACCACGTAACGCACGCCGGGCACGGTCAGCGACGTTTCCGCCACGTTCGTGGCCAGGACCGCCCGCCGCCCGCCGTGAGCTTCGAATACCCGGTGCTGCTCGGCCGACGACAGCCGGCCGTACAGGGGCAGGATTTCCAGCCCGTGCCTATCCGACTTGGAAAGGGCGTCCGCCGTGTCCCTCACCTCGCGCTCGCCGGGCAGGAAGACGAGGATGTCCCCCGCCCCCTCAGCGCAAAGCTCGTCCACCGCGTGGCAGACCGCCTGCACCTCGTCAGCTGGGCCCGGGTCAGCCGGGCCGGCGTCGTCATCGTCGTCGCCGTCCTCGAGCAGCGGACGGTACCTGACCTCGACGGGATAGGTCCGCCCCGACACCTCGATCACCGGGGCGTCCCCGAAATGCTGTGAGAACCGCTCGGTGTCGATGGTGGCCGAGGTGATGATGACTTTGAGCTCGGGACGCGACGGCAGGAGCCGTTTGAGGTAACCAAGGATGAAATCGATGTTGAGACTGCGCTCGTGCGCCTCGTCGATTATGAGCGTGTCGTAGTGGCGGAGATCGGGTGCCCCGTGCAGTTCGGCCAGCAACACGCCGTCGGTCATCAGCTTGACCAGCGTCCCGTCGCTCACGCGGTCGGTAAAACGGACCTTGTAGCCGACGGGGCCGCCGAAGGGCACTTCCAGCTCCTCGGCCAGCCGCTCGGCCAGGCTCCGGGCCGCGATACGCCGGGGCTGCGTGTGGCCGATGAGACCGGCTATGCCTCGGCCCGCCTCCAGGCACACCTTCGGTAACTGGGTGCTCTTCCCCGAGCCCGTCTCGCCCGCGACCACGATGACCTGGTTGGCGACCAGGGCGGAGAGGATCTCGTCTTTGCGGGCCGTGATGGGGAGGTCCTCGGGGTACGGCAGCGGGCTGGGCAGTGCTTGGCGGGCCACCAGGCGCGCTGATCGGCGCGCCTCAGCCTTGCTCGCCAAACCTGACCGCATCAAACCAGCATGCCCGACCAGGAGGCCCTAATACTTCTCGCGTCGCCGAGGAGGCGGCGCCTCCTAGATCCCGAGACGCGACCGGCGCATCAGCTCGCCCGTGGTCCGGTTGGTCGTGGGCTGGTAACCGGGCAGCGGCAGGATCTCTTCGTGCACCGAGTCGAGCAGCCACGAGGGCTGGGCGAAGAACATCGCTTCCTGCTCGGGCGCGGGCGTGATCCAGTTCCTCGAGCCCACGACCACTGGAGGGCCGTCGAGCTCGTCGAAACATATCCGGGTGAGATTTGACGCCACCGTTTGCATGATGTTGCCGCGCTCCACCGCCTCGGAGACCAGCAGCACTTTGCCCGTCTTGCGGACCGAGGCCACTAGCAAGTCGTAGTTCAACGGGTTGGCGGAGCGGAGGTCGACGATCTCGGCCGAGAGACCGAAACGCTCGGCCAGCTCGTCGGCGGCCGTGACGGCCGTGTACAGCGCCGGCCCCAGGGTCACGATGGTGAGGTCGGTGCCTACCCGTTTGACCGAGGGCTCCGACAGGTCGATCTCGTAATAGTCCTCCGGCACGCCGTCGGCCTGGAACATCTCGCCGATGTCATAGAGCTTCTGGCTCTCGAAGAAGATGACCGGGTCGGTACCGACCAGAGCGGAGTTCATCATGCCCTTGGCGTCATAAGGCGTCACCGGGTAGACCACCTTGAGGCCCGGGACATGGGCGACCAGGGCGGAGAAATCCTGGGAGTGCTGGGCACCGTACTTGGCGCCCACCGAGATGCGCACGACGACGGGCATGGTGAGCACGCCGGCGGACATGGCCTGCCATTTCGACAGCTGGTTGAACAGTTCATCGCCGGCGCGGCCCATGAAGTCGGCGTACATGAGCTCGGCCACCGCCCGGCCGCCTTCCATCCCGTAACCCACGGCCGCCCCGATTATCGCCGCCTCGGAGATGGGAGCGTTGAAGAGCCGGTTGTAGGGCAGCAGCTCGGTCAGCCCCCGGTACACGGCAAAGGCACCGCCCCAGTCACGGTTTTCCTCGCCGAAGGCGATCATGGTGGGGTCGACGGTGAAGCGGTGCAGCATGGCCTCAAATATGGCGTCGCGGATATTGAACACCTTCATCTTGGGGACGGCCTTGCCATCCTGAAAGGCGGTACGGACCTTGCCCCGGATCTGGGCCACCCTGGGGTTGTCGGCCGGGGCCTGCAACAGCTCGGGGGCCCGCTCGTCGAAGCGCTCGACCCGGCGGTTGGAGAACATGACCTCGCCTACCAGCTCGGAGGTCACCTCCAACCGGGGGCTGACCTCGACGTCCGAGGCCAACTTGAACATCTCGAACACGAGCTCGGCCACGTCGTGCTGGGCCTCGTCCAGGGTGACGGCACCGGCCACGCGGCTGTCGATCAGGCGCTGGCGGTAGGCCTGCAGGGCGTCGGCCGCCTGCCAGTGCTGGACCTCCTCGGCCGAACGGTAGCTGGAGGCGTCCGAGGGCGAGTGCCCGGAGAACCTGTAGGTGATGGTGTCCAGCAGGACCGGGCCGCGGCCTTCGGAGATAATCTGCTTTTTACGCTCGAAGGCGTCTATGACGGCGAGGGGGTTGTAGCCGTTGACCCGCTCGGTGTGCATCTGCTCGGGGTTGACACCCGCGCCGACGCGAGCGATGAGCTGCTGGCTCATCGTCTCACCGTTGGGCTGGCCACCCATGCCGTAGAAATTGTCCATGCAGTTGAAGATGATGGGCAGGCCGCCGCCCAGGGCCTGGTCCCACAGGTTGCGGTACTGGTCCATGCTGGCAAATGTGATGCCCTCCCACACCGGGCCGCAGCCGAACGAGGCGTCCCCGATGTTGGCCACGACAATGCCGGGCTTGCGATTGGCCCTCTTGTAGAGCGCCGCCCCCGGGGCCACGGACCCCGAACCGCCGACGATGGCGTTGTTGGGGTAAATTCCGAAGGGGGCGAAGAAGGCGTGCATCGACCCGCCCAGCCCCCGGTTGAACCCCGTCTCCCGGGCGAATATCTCGCTGTAGGCGCCGTAGATGAAGAACCGCCGCGCCAGGCCGGCGACGGGACCGGCGTACCCCTTCTCCACCGGGGCTAGCACCGCGCCAGCGCGATAGTCGTGCATTATCACCGACAGTTCGTCGTCGCTCAGCGCCCGGATGGCTGAGAACGCCTTGGCCAGGATCTCGCCGTGGCTACGGTGGGACCCGAAGATGTGGTCCTCGGGGCCCAACGCGAACGCCATGCCCACGGCCGCCGCTTCCTGCCCCATGGACAGGTGGGCGGGCCCGGCGTGGTTGTAGGTGATGCCCCGGTAGGTGCCCTTGAGCTTGATCTCGTTGAGGATGTTCTCGAACTCCCGGAGGGCGCACATGTCCCGCCAGATGTCCAGGAAATCCTCCGTGGTGTAGCGGGCCTTCTCTTCGGCGATGGTCTTGTTGTAGGCATTGACAGGGATGTCCACCGGATGGACGACCTCCCTGGCAAAAACCTGCTCCGGCTCGATGACAAGCGCTTTGGTCATGATGTCTTGGCTCCTACCTGGAGGATTGCTTCGCGTAACGCTTCGGACACGGTCGGGTGCGGGAAGATGATCTCACCCGCACGGGAGGCTGATAACTGCATTTCTATAATCGCGGCGGCGGTCACGATCCACTCGCTGGAGGTGTCGCCCATGGCGTGCACGCCCAGGATCTCCCCGTACTTGGCGCCGGCCAGCACCTTCACGAAACCGCTGCCCTTCTCGTTCTCGATGAGGAACCGCCCGGCCACCCCCATCGGCACCATGGCCTTCACGTAGGCGATGCCGGCCGCCTTTAGCTGCTCCTCGGTCCGGCCTGCGCTGGCTACCTCAGGGTGGGTGTAGATGACGGCCGGGACAGCGTCATAACGGGCCCGGTCCGGACGACCGAACATGGAGTTGACGGCCACGATCCCTTCGCGTGTGGCTACGTGGGCCAACATGTACTGGCCGGTGACGTCGCCGCACGCCCACACGCCAGGCACGTTGGTCTTGCCCTGGTCGTTTACCCGCACCCCTTTGGGACTGAAGTCGACGCCGACCTCGGCCAGGCCCATGTCCCCGACGACGGGCGCCCGGCCGGTGGCGTTGAGGACGCAGTCGGCCGCGTAGGCTTTTTTCTCGCCCGAACTGCCTTCGTAACGGACGGTGCCCCCCTCGATGCCCACGACCCGGCAGGAGAGGTTGAAGGTCACCCCGGACCGCTTGAGCGTTTGCAGGAGCCGGTCCGAAACGTCCCCGTCGCACCCGGCGGCTATCTGGGGGAGCATCTCGAAGACGTTGACCTCAACGCCTATCTCACTGAAAAAGCTGGCGAACTCCAAGCCGATATAGCCGCCACCGATGATGGCGACCCGGGACGGGACCTGGGCCAGCTCGAACACCCCGGTCGAGTCGAGCACGGTCTCCGCGCCGATACCGGGGATGGGGGGTACCACGGGGCGCGAGCCCGTCGCCAGCAGGATGTTGGCGGCCTCGAGGATCTCGTCGCCCACCTGCACCCGGTTACGAGCCACCAGGCGGGCGTGGCCGGCGATGACCTCGACGCCGGAGCGCTTGAGAAGCCCTTCTACCCCCTTTACCAGCGTCCCGACTATACGGTTTTTGCGCTCGACCACGGTGGGCATGTCGAAGCGGAAGGCGTCGATCTCCACGCCGAAGGCCTTGGCCTCGGCACACTCCCGGTACAGGCGCGAGGACTGTAGGAACGCCTTGGCCGGGATGCAGCCGACGTTGAGACATGTGCCACCCACCCGTTGCTTTTCGACCAGGGCCACCTTTTTGCCCATGTGGCCGGCGTGGGCGGCGGCGTCGTAGCCGCCGGGGCCGGCACCGATGACGATCAAATCGTACACAGCGCCTCCGCATCTTCGATCTTGTCCCGCAGGGCACGCAGGAAGCGGGCGCCCGGCGCCCCGTCGACCACCTGGTGGTCCAGGGTGAGCGACAGCCCGATCGAGTCAATGAACTCGATATTGCCGTCCGGCTTGCGCACCGGCTTGAGACCGATGGCATTGACGCCAAGAATGGCCACCTGGGGCGGGTTGAGCACCGGGGTGAACGACTCCACCCCGAGGCTGCCCAGGTTGGAAATGGTGAACGTGCCGCCGTTGAGGTCGTCGACACCGATGGAGCCGGCCACCGCCTGGGCCGCCAGCTCTTTCAGGCGTCGCGCCAGGCCGAGCAGCGAAAGGTCCTGGCTGTCGTGCACCACCGGCACGACCAGCCCCCGGTCGGTGTCGCAGGCGAAACCGATGTGGACGGCGGTGTGGCGGTAAAGGGCGCCGTCCACGAACGTGGCATTGATACCGGGCGCTTCCAGCAGCGCCCGCACGGTGCAAAAGACCATCAGGTCGTTGATGTTTATATCGGCGGTGGCCGCCGACGCCTTCATCTTCTTGCGCACCACCAGGAGCCCGCGGGCGTTGGCCGAGCTGTTGAGCGTGTACTGCGCCGTCGAGGTCAAAGACTCCCTCAGGCGCTTGGCAATACGCTGGCGGACCGAGGAGACCGGTGCGCCCCCGACGGCCGCGACTTGGGCACTGGCCTGGCCCGTGGCACTGGCCTGCACGTTGGGACGGACCGGGCCCGTACCTGTAGCCGCCAACTGGCGTTCGCCCGGGCCGGCGGGAGCGGGAGCGGGACGGGGCCCGGTGTGCAGGGCGCGGCGCAGGTCGTCCTCCAGGGCCCGGCCATGCGGGCCCGTGCCTTCGACCGAGTAGGGGTCGATGTCGTGCTCCCGGGCGAAGCGCCGGGCCCGGGGACTGAGACGGGGCCGACCTGACGCTGCGACAAATGTCGCGCCGTTACCGCTGACGGCCTCAGCCGAGGGAAGGGCGCTATCGCCGGGGCCGGCGTCGACCTCGCCGTTACCGCCTGCAGCCCCGCCCGAGGGCGCGGGCACGGCATCGACCTTCTCCCCCGCCGCGCCGATGGCGCATATGACCGTGAAGACGGGCACTAGCGCACCCTCTTCGAAGAACGTCTCAAGCAGGACGCCGTCCACCGGCGCCGTCAGGTCGAAGTTGGTCTTGTCCGTCTCGATCTCGGCGATCACGTCCCCGGCGGCGACCGTATCGCCCTTGTGTTTGCGCCACGCCGCTATCAGGCAGTCTTCAACAGTATTGCCGAGCTTGGGCACCTCGACTGTGGTAGCCATTTACCTGGCTCCTCCTTCCGGCCTCGCCGCAACGCCCTCGACGGCTTGGCCCTCCGCGGTCGGGGCCCGTCCCTCTAAGGCACCGGCCCGCAACAACTCCTGCTCGGCGGCTTTGGACCATTGGCCATCCTCCAGCTTGGACGCGACGCTGGGGAAGCGTACGGCCAGATCGGACAGCCGGGTCAAGCCGACGTCATGGAGCATCGGGTAGATCACTATCTTCCCCGCCATCGTCTGTTTCTCCAAAGCCGCCACACCGTCGATGGCGCCGGCCATACCGGACACGGCGTCCACCGAGCAGTTGGTGTCGAGCTGGCCTGAGGACACTTTGGCCAACAAGACCTTCATGTCATCTATCACCGAACCACTGGTCCCGAACATGTAGCAGCGACGGCCTATATAAGTGTCGAGGTCGATCTCCTGGCGGGTGTGGGCGGGGATCCCGGCAAAAATGTCCACCAAACCGCCGGGGGCGCTGTTGTCGACGGCCGCCGCCACCAGCGAACCGGCCGGGACGAGGACGACCTGGTAACTGAAGCGCTCGTCGAGGGGCTCCTTGGCCGTGTTGACCAACCTGAACGGTACCCCGTTGCGCCTGGCGTACGGCTCGGCCTTGCGCCTCAGCGCCTCCAGCCGGGCATCGTCCACGTCGGCACCCACGACGCTTATCCCCTCCACCTGAGTGCACAGGCTGCGGATCACGTGCATCTGGCCCATGGGGCCGGCGGCGCCGACGATGAGGACTTTCTCGTTCGGCCGCAATTCGCCCGAAGCGGGCACAGTCGAGTAAGAAGCAGCGGCCGATGCCCCCGTCGTGCCGATCCAGCGGGTGAGCCCGTAATGGATGCGCCCGACCCCGACCGCCACCCGGCGCCCGATGCTCGCCCCCCCGAGCACGATGTTTATCACGCCCGAGGCGGCCAGCTTGTCGTTGAGCAACTCGATGACCTCGGCCGAAGCCCCGAAATAGACGATGTCGTCAAAGCTCTCGTCGGGGAGCTGGGCGACGTCGTCGACATACGTGGCGGCAAGACCGCTCGAGCGGAGGGCTTCGCTCTGGGCCGCGGGGGCGGTGACCGCCACCACCGACGCCGGGCCGCCGCGCCCGTCCAATGCCTCAGTCAGGCCCACCACTTCATGGCCGGCGTCGGCCACCACCAGCAGGCGGCCTCCGGCCAGGACGGTGCTCCGGTCCGAGCTGGCATAGGCGTTTTCGACGCACGACCACGGCTCGACGAGGGCGATAGCCGACGCGCTCAAGGCCTCGGGGACAGGTATCAGGAAACGCTCGCCCGTACCGGGCTCTATTACGATCCGCTCGTCCAAAAGGACGTACTCCTGCAGCCCGCCTTCGAAGGTATAGCCGAACGCCGCGTTCGCGCCCCGGGTGACAAGAGTGCGATAATCCGTCTGGACCAGGCAACGTTCGCCGGCGCGGTGGTGCTCGACCTCGGGCCCGACGGCAACTATGCGGCAGGCGACTTCGTGGCCGGGCACAGCGGGTTTGGTACCGGGGGTGTAACTGCGGAACTTCTCGAGGATTTCGGGGTCGATCCCGGCCCGGATATCGTCCTTGCGAGGGTGGTCCGAGAACTGCCTCAACAATTTCACGTCTGAGAAGCACAGGCCCACCGACTCAACTTTGACCAGTATCTCGTGCGGGCCGGGCACGGGGACTTCCTTTTGCGTGTTCAGGACCAACTCACCCGGCCCGACCAGCTGTACCGCATATTGGGTAGCCGGGACTGCTTCGCCTGGCGTCATATGGTTAGCCCATCTTTCACAATCGGACCAGCTTTCTCAGTTAGTGCAGCATCACTTGGCCCCCGGTGACGGGGAGCGCCTGGCCGGTCTCGTAGACCTGGTCTACCAGGTAATAAATCGCCTTCATGACGTCAGCCGTGGTGCACCCCCGCCCCATCGGCACCTTGCTCTCGTAGAAATGCTTCACGTCGGCGACGGTGGTCGCCCCGGGCACCTTCCCCGTGCGCAGGTACTGCGCGAACAACCCCATGTTGGGGTCGGACCACAGGGGACCGTCGAAGAAGTTGCCGGGGCATATGGAGTTCACCTTGACGCCGTCGCTGACGAGTTCCAGCGCGAACGACTCGGTCAAACCGATACCCCCGAACTTGCTGCCGGCGTAAGCGAAGTTCTTGTTTGACCCCTCGAGCCCCGACTTGGAATTGATCTGGATTATGTCGCTGCGGTAGTCCGGGCGGACC
>CAYZVQ010000076.1:0-17005 GCA_964481925.1 uncultured Acidimicrobiaceae bacterium | reverse complement strand
CCCCGCACTCGCCCGATGGCGCCGTCGGTGGCAAATACGTGGTCGCCCCGGCGCACCTCGACTTCGCCCTCGGGCACGCTGTCGTTGGTGACGACCACCGGACCGGGCGCTTGCATGCCCATGCCCATGCCCACACCACCCATGCCGAGGGACCCTACGCCCAAGCCGTAGTAGGGCCACGACAGCATTTGGTCCTGGCCGTAGCCAAACCGGCCGTTCCCGCCGGGGATGAACTGGGTCACTTCGGCCTCATCGAGCTTTTCGAACTCAGCCGTGGTACATGCCAGGCTGACCCCGTCGGTGGTCGGGGTAGCCAGGTTTATCGGCACGAGACGGCCTTTTTCTCGGCCGTGCTTCGGTTCGACCACGAGATGGGTGAGGGCACGCGCTATGGGGTCGATCACCACGCGTCTCAGCTCCCCGCACGGCCCATCGCTGGAGGACACTTCGCTCCCGATCGTAAACTCTGTCGGTTCGCTCATGGTTGACTGCTCTTTCTTCTCTAAGCGGCCTTTAGGCCGGTACGACGACGTTCATATCCTGGGGAGAAGGGGCCCGGCAGCTGGGGCGGCCCTGAAGATGGCCGCGCCGTAAGTCGGCCAGAGATGGTGAGGAAGAAGATCCGGGAAAGGTTTTTGGCACTGTCCTGCCTCAGGCACTGCGAAACATCGCGTTACCAGGGTCTGGAGTACCGCCCCCGGCCAGCTCGTACCGGCCAGCTCGCACTGGCCTGCACGTCGGGGAATTTGTCGTGTCTTTTCTAAGCTTACACCCATTTTGGGTGGGCGCGAGGTGCGAGACGACTTTCACGTCCGGCGGCTGGCTGATCTTGTCGCCGCCGACCGCCACGATCTATACGGCACTGCCGACGGCACCTGCACGGGACCTCCGGGGCTTGCCCGGGGGGCTGGTAGGGGCCGTGTTGCCGACAAGGACGTCCAGGACCTCGCCGATGGTCCCTTCCCGGCCTACCGCTTCCCGGAGGGGCAGGTGGGACTGGATCTGGTAGCGGTTACGACGGGCATCGGTGTCCTTGTCCTTGACGACGTACCCTGCGGCCGCCAGGTCGGTCACGATGGCATAGGTGCGACGCTCGGTTATGCCCAGGGTGGCGGCGATGTCGCGCAGGCGCGCTCCGGGGTCATGGGCGATGCAGACCAGCACCCGGGCATGGTTGGTAAGAAAGCCCCACTCTGACATCGTCACTAGTCTACCTTACAAAATTCTAGAAATCTATAACTAGTACTGTAAAACTAAAGTACCATGGGGTAGACGTTCGAGGCACAGTGGTCGTAGACCGCCAGCCGTTCGAGCGTCAATGAAAGAGTGCGACCATGTTGATGCGATTCGAGCCGTTCCGCGAGTTCGACCGTCCCTCCGAAGATCTCCTTGCCGATAACCGCCTCCACCACGTACCGGTGGACGCCTACCGCCGGGGCAACGATTTCAAGGTCGACCTCGACTTGCCCGGCGCCGACCCGGGCTCGATCGACCTGACCGTCCAGGCCGACCTCCTCACTGTGCGGGCCACGCGGTCGTCACATGAGGCCGAGGGCGACGAGGTCCAGGTGGCCGAGCGCGGCCACGGGCAGTTCGGTCGTCAACTGTTCCTCGGTGAGAGCCTCGACCGGGAGCACATCGCCGCCAACTACCACGACGGGGTGCTGACCATCACCATCCCGGTGGCCGAACAGGTCAAGCCCCACAAGGTCGAGATAACCCACATGGGCAATGTGCCCGGCCCCGTCGAGGCCAGCACGGTCAGCGCCTGAACCGCGGGGGACTTCAACCGGCAGCACCGTTCACCCATGGTGCTCGCCGGCGAGGTCGTCGTTGACAGCTCGGGCACGGAGGTACAACCACAATGTTGCTAATAGAACACGGTCCCCGCGGAGCCGTCGATGTCGGCCGCCGCAAGCCCACTTGGGTCATTTGCGATGGAAAACGAGTCGCCAAGTTCCAGTTTGTCGGAGCAAAGGGCCGCGGCGGCTACCTCACCCTCGTACCGGTCGACAAGAGCGGGGCACAACCCCGGACCGAGTACCTGACCCACAGGGCCCTCTCCCGTGAGGCGGCCACTACCGAGCCCCCAGTTACGTTCCCGTCGTGAGGACTTCCTGGCCCGAAGCCACCAGGTCCCGTACGTGGACGACAGCCTCGTCGAGGTCCGCCATGTCGCGCTCGAAAGCGCCCACCGGCGTAAGGAAAACGAAGGTCACGCGCACGACCGGTGCGCCCGTCGCCCCGGCCACAGCCAACGCGTACGAGGCCCCCTGGTTCCGGTAGGCAGCCACCCTGCTGTCGAGCGAGGCGGCACCCGACGTGGACGCCGTCTTGTAGTCGACCACTACCAGGCCTTCATTTCCTCGATATAGAAGGTCGATGTAGCCCTCGAGCAGGCGGCCGCCGACGGGAGTGCACACGTAGACCTCTCGCCAGTGAGGGCAGCGGGCCGCCTCTCGCACCGATGGTGAGCCCAGGGCGGAAACGGCCAGCTGCTGGACTATCTCTTGGCGTTCCTGGACTGCTTCTGCCTCGCATTGTGCCGCTACCGCCGCCTCTAGGCCCGCCCCGGTGGCCAGGTCGACCGTCTGGAGCACGCCGTGGACGGCCCGGCCCACTGACGTGCCGTAGCGGCCCTTCAACCACGGCGGGAGGTCCAGGTCCCGCGGCCGCTTGTCCAGCCCGGGATCGGTCTCGGCCTCGACATCGGACGTGCCCTCGTCGGTGAGGGCGGTCGCCGCCACCGCCCTCGGCACGGACGCGGAGGCCAGGGCCGCGGCGAGCTCGGCCTCCCAGACGGCGAACGGCGGCAGGGCTGCGGGAGGCCCGGCCACCGCTTGGTGCACCGCGGCCGAGCCCTCGCCGGCGGCCCCGTCCACCAACCCGGCAAGTACGTCCCCCATGCCGTCGACGAGAAGCTCGGCGTTCGTACGCTTGACCGGCTCGGGCTCGTTCTTGCGTTGCTTGCGGTGCAGGGAGACCACCAGGTGGTCCTGTGCCCGGGTGCAGGCCACATACAGGAGGCGGGCCCGTTCGTCCAGGCTCATCTGCTCGTCGATGGGCACCCACGCCCGGTACTCCTCGGTGGCCACGTCCTGGCCGAAGTTGTAACCAACTCCCCCACCGGGCGGGAAGACGACCTGAGCCGGGGCCGGCCACGCCCTCGGGACCGTCGACATCCCCGACAAGACCGTGATGGGGAACTCCAGGCCCTTGGCGGCATGGACGGTCATGACGCGCACGGCGTCGTCGTCGCTCTCGGGCAGCACGGCCTCGGCCACCCTGGCCCCCTCCGCCGTCTGACGGCCCACCCAGGCCAGGTACTGGCGGACGTTGCCACCGACGGCGTCGTGCCAGGCTCGGGCCTGGTCGATAACAAAGCGCAGGCGCCGCCAAACGTCGCGCGGCCTGCCCTCGCTGAAGCCCAGCTCGAAGGCGCGCCGGTCCCGGGCGATGCCGTCGAGCAGTTCGGAGGGGGCGAGCCAGTGGTGCTGGTCATAAAGCGAGCGCAGGTACGCCAGCCCCGCCAGTACGGGGTCGTCGGCCGGCACGCTGGCGGGTTGGTCGGCCAGGTAGCTGAGGTGCCCGCCACGCTCGGCCCGGAACCGGAACAGGTCGTCGTCCCCGCAGGCCAGCAACGGGGTACGCAAGGCCGAGACGGTAGTGAGGCGATTGGTCGGGTCGTCGACCGCCCGCAGCACCATCAACAGGTCACGGACGGGCCGGCTGGCATAGACGAGCGAGCTGGCCTCGGCCCGGAAGGCGGTCCCGGCCCTGTCCAGGGCGTCCTCCAGGAACGGCAGGGACGTGCGGGCCGGGACGAGGACGGTGATGTCGCCGAGCCGGGCCGGGCGCCAACCACCCTGGCCGTCGTGGACCTGCCAGCCCTCGTTAACGGCCCGGGCCACCGTCGCGGCCACCTCGGCCGCTTCCGCGGCGCGCAGCTCGTCGGCCCCGGTACCCGCGGGATGGGGCTCGCGCCCCAGGACCGAAACGGCCGGGCCGCGCTCGGCGGCGGTCCGCGTCGGGACCAGGGGGATGTAGTCGGGCTGGGACGGAGCGGGCAGGTCCACGGTCGCGACCTCGCTCATGAGCGCGCCGAAGGTGGAGTTGACCCACGCGATGATCGGCCCGACGGTCCGGAAGTTGGCCGTGAGCTCCACCCGGCGGCCCACGGCCCCGAAGCGGCGGGCGGCACCGAGGAACGTAGATATGTCGGCTCGGCGGAACCGGTAGATGGACTGCTTGGGGTCGCCCACCACGAACAGGTGCCCCGGGGCCACCTCCACCTCGTCCCACGGGGCCGTCCCCGCCCGCTCGCTCTGCGGGTCGGCGGCGGCGATCCTCACCGCCAGTTCGATCTGTATGGGATCGGTGTCCTGGAACTCGTCGAGCAACAGGCGCTGGTAACGCTCGTGGGCCCGCCCGCGTACGTCGGGCCGGCGCAGCAAGGCGCGGGCCAGCACCAGCAAGTCGTGGAACTGGAGCTCCCCGGAGGCCCGGCGTTCTGCCGCCGCCTCCAACGTGAAAAGGCGCAGGACGGTGGCTACCTTCCGGGCGCTGGCCTGGGCCAGCTCACCTCGGATGGAGCCCAGGCCCGCCTCCAGATCCCTAACCCTTTGCTTGAGGTTGAGGATATCGTCCCACGCTTTGTTCCCTCCGAGGTTCCCCACTGCGAAGCTGGGCCGTTGCGGTCGCGCACCGGGTGCCAGGGCCTCGACCAGCTCCAACTCGTCGGATATAGCAGAGAGCTGGTCCAAGTACTCCCCGATCTCCGCCAGCCGGTCCGCCAGTTTGTCGGTGGGGGCCCGGCACGGCTCGGCGCACACCTCCCTGCCCGCGCTGAGGACCGGCTCTAAGAGCTGGCGCACCAGAGGTGGGCCCGGGCAGTGATCGGGGGCCCTTTCCTCCACCAGGTCCCAGTTGTCCTCGAAGGCGGCGGCCAGGGACCGTAGTGCCTCCGGCCTCACCCCGCAGGCGAAGAGCAGGAGCAGCGGCCGGGCCAAGTCCGGGTCGGCTAGAAGCTCGTCTTGGAAGGCCGCCCAGCGCTGCTCGGACGCCACCGCCGAGCTGACCTCGTCGAGCACCTCTACTCGAGGAGGTAGTCCCGCCTCCAATGGGAACTCGCTGAGCAGGCGTCTGGCAAACGAGTGCAGCGTCCCGATGGCGGCCCCGTCGAGCTGGTCGAGCGCCACCCGGCAGCGTTCGCCTTCGACCGCCCCCCGGTACTGTTGCGCCCGTCGCTCGAGCTCCCGGCGGGCCCGGTCGCGCAGCTCGTCGGCAGCCTTATCGGTGAAGGTGATGGCGGCGATCGAACCCAGCTCGGCCTCTCCGGTGGCGACCAGGGCCACCAACCGGTCCACCAGCGCTGTGGTCTTACCCGAGCCTGCCCCCGCTTCGACGAACAGGGTCGACCCGAGGTCCGACCTTATGCGGGCGCGCGCGACCTCGTCGGGGACAGACAGGCGCTCAGGCTTCAAGGCTCTCCGTCTCCCCGCCGTTCCTTTCGTCCGCGGCCTCGGGCGCCGGAGGCTCAGCCAGGTCAAAGAAGGGGGCGAGAGCCGGGTCTGCCCTCTTGCGCTCCAGCCGGTGGTGCAGTTCGACCACCCCCAAGGCGTCGGGGTCGCAGTAAGCGCACTCGACGAACGGGCTGGTGCTCGTTGCCGTCGGATGGTTCGGGAAGACGCCGTGCTCGATGCCGCTGACGATCTGGCCCAAGGTCTGGCTGACCCGGTCGAGGACCTCGGCGGTGACCGGGTAGCCGACCCGCTTGTAGCTTTCCCGGTCAGAGACAAACCAGTAGTCGGCTCTCACCGGAGCTTCGGGCGTGCCCTCAAAGAGGCGTCCAGCCAACGCATAGACGACCAGCTGGAGCTTCGTGCCTCTGGCGTCAGGTTCGGCCTCGGACAACCCACCAAAGCGGCCCGAGCCGCCCGTCTTGTAGTCGATCACTTCGATCGAGCCGTCGTCGGCCATGTCGATGCGGTCGGCCTTCCCTCTGAAACGGACGCTCCTGCCGTCCGCCAGTCCAACGGCGACGGCACCGATGCGGGCGCCGGGCAGCCCGAAGGCAAGCTCGGCCGCCACCGGCCGTGTACCTCGCTGGCGACGGTGCTTGGTGTCGGCCTGTAGGAGGCGCCCGAGGGCGGCGAGAAGCCTTCGCCTCTCGCGCTGCCAGAAGATGGGCCGGCCCACGACACCACGGGCCTCGTAGCGGTCGCAGATCTCGCTCGCCAGCCTGGCCAGCAGCTCGCCATCGGCTTGCGACCACCCTTGGCCGGCGCCTGGCTGCTGGTCCGCCGACCGGGCCAGGACATGGAGGACGAACTTCTCCAGGATCTCGTGGACCAGTGACCCGCGCTCGAGCGGAGAGATGGTCAGGCGGTCTTCGGGGTTCTCCACCGGCTCGACTTTCAGGACCTCGTGGAGGAAGTAAGCGAACGGGCAGGTAGCCCAGCCCTCCAACCTGGTAGCGGACGTGACGAACTCGGCCGGCGAGGGCACCGCCAGGCCGGCCAGGTTGCCGTCGAAGCGCGTGAACCGGTCGCTCGCCCGGGCGGCCACAACATCGGCCCCGGCCGATAGGGCCCGGTCGCCGAGGCTGTCCAGCGCGGCGCGGGCCAGCCAGCCCGGCTGGTGGCCCGGCCGGGGGGCCAGAAGAGACCTGAGCCTGTAATCCTGGCCGGTCGAAGGCGAGTCGCCCCGGCGTAGCCCGGCGTCGTAGGAGGCGATGTGCTCCAACCAGTTGTAGCGGGCAGCGAACAGGGCGTTGCTCCATATGCGCTCGCCGGCCAGCGCGCCGGCGATGTCCAGGGCCCAGCGCGATGGGGCCCGCCCGCTGCTGCGACGTAGGTCACCACGCGGGACCGTCAGCAGGTGGCGCGAGGCGCCGGCCAAGGAGGCGAGCAGCTGGCGGTGCTGGCGGTCGACGGTGGCGGCCCGCAGCGTCAGCTCGCCACCGACAGCCTGGCGCTCGCCGTCGGGGAGGAGGGGACCGTCGGTGACCGGGGCCGGCAGGGAGCCCTCGGCCAGGCCGAGGACCACGACCAGGTCAAGGTCGAGGCCCACGCCCATGCTTATCGGGCCGCACATGACCCCCTCGCCCATCCGTCCATGCCGGGCGGGGTCGGCCTCGAGCTCAAGCTCCAGGGCCCGGGCAAAGACGTCGAGCCCGGCCGGAGCATCCACAGGACCGAGCCGCGCCAGTCGGTCGAGGGAGCGCTCGACCCGCTCGGCCGCCTTCTGTTCGGCCAACGGCCAACGAGCACGCCAATGCTCCCCGCCGAGAAGGCTCCCGAGCAGGCCCCTCGCCCACTTCGCCCTTTCCGCCCAGGGCAACGCCGTCCTGGCGGCGGCGTCCAGGTCGTCGATCAGACTGAGCACGAACCTGCGCAAGGCCCGGGCCCGGCTGGCATCCTGGCGCGCCTTTTCCGCCTTCCACCCCGGCGCCTCAGGATCGCTCTCGGCCAGGTCGGCCTCCGCCTGGCAATCCAGGGCATAGGTGGTGAGCAGCCTGTCCCAATGGTCTTTACCGGCGACGACACCCGCCTCCCGGGAAACCCTTTCCCAGGCCGTGACCGGGACCGAGTGGCCCTGGTCGCGCAACGGGGCGCCGGCCAACCAGGCGAAGACGTCCTCCCGCCGGAAATTTGCTTGTGGGAGGTTGAGCAGCCCGAGCAGGCTACGGCCCGCCACCCGCGCCGTGAGGGGCACCACCGCAGCACCGTTATGGGCGATACCGGCGGCCAAGAGCTGTTCGTGGACAAGGCGGGCGTAAGGCTCGGCGCCGGGGTAAACGATGGCCACCCGCTCGAGTGGTGTGCCCGTCCTGACGGCGTCGGTCGCGGCCCGCACCGCCGCACGCACCTCCTCGTCGGCATCGGAGGTGGTGACGATCCTAGACCGGCCGGCGGAGATGGGGCCCAAAGGGTCGAGGCCCGCCGGCGGTGACGGTGCCCCGTCCTCGATGTCGAGCCGAGCTACGCAACGCACGACCTCCGCGTCCGCCCTGGCGTCTCCCGTCATCCCCGCCAGTACGAGGACGTCAGCGTGCCTCGCCACCGCGTTGACCAGCGAGGCCCCGTGGCCCGTCAGGCGCTCGGGCAGGTACACGACCACCGGGCCGAGGGCCCGCCTGGCCGCCTCGTCCGCGCCCAACACGGCGATGGCAGCATCTATGAGGTCCTCCTCGTCGTACCACGCGGGGGCCAGGACGGCTCTGGCCGCCCGGCAAAGGCGGACCACGTCCGCGGCCCGGGCGCTCTGCCCTGCCAGTTGGTCAAGCGCCTGGGGCGAGCAGTCCCGCAACTCCTTGTACGCAGCCACCAGCGCCATCTCGGTGGCCGGGTGACCGGCGACCTGAGCGAACACCCCGGCGTCGACGGCCAGTGCCCGCCGCAACCCCGCCTCCAGCACCGGCGTCGACACCGGGCGCCGAGCGTGGCCGGCCAGGCGAGCCGACCCGAGGAACTCGGCCATCCGGTAGACGGTCACGAAGGAGACTGCCGCCACCCCGCTCCCCCGCCCACAAAGCGGTCCCACCTCTCCCGATGCGAGTAGCCGCCTCGCCGCTACCCCAACCTGGTTCGAAGGGACGACCACACTCACCAGCGCCAGGGCGTCGTCTCCTTTGGCCCTGTGTATGGCGCGGCTCAAAGCCTGCGCTGCCGGCCGCCCGAACGGCACCCACTCCAATCGCATCGTCACCGGTCAATGGGCACGAGTCTCAATGGGCACGGGTTTGCGCCCCAGACCAACCAGCCCGACCGGCCCGGCTCAAGTCCTGAATCCCACGTTCGCGTCACTATATTCGCAGCCCCCAACAGTGGCTCGTCAGTACGTGGGACACCGTCCTCGCCGCCTTTGTCGCCGAAGTCGGCCGGGCCGGTACCCGAGCCGACCGAGCAGAGCAAGACAACCCAGCACCCGCAGCGTAATGACCTGCACCGTAATGACCTGCACCGTAATGACCTGCACCGTAATGAAAGGACCTCGATGAGCACACTTCCCCCCATTCGCCGAGAGGTCCTGGTGGACGCCGACCCGGCAACGGCGTTCGACGTGTTCACTGTCGGAATTGGTCGCTGGTGGCCACTAAGAGAACTCAGCGTGTAGCAAAACTTGGGCGGCCACCGCGTCCAGAGGTTCGAGCCGGCGCTGCTAAAAAACATTGCGGGTCGGGCCGAGCTCGAAACCGCCCTGCGCTCCGCGCTAAGCCACGGTGAGTTCGTCGTGCACTACCAGCCCCTCGTGACGCTCAACGGGGGGCTGATCACGGGCGTAGAAGCCCTCGTCCGCTGGGAGCGAGCCGGAGGGCTCGTCCCCCCGGTCGAGTTCATCCCACTGGCCGAGAAGACCGGCGTCATCGTCGAATTGGGCGCCTGGGTCCTTAAAGAGGCCTGCCGGCAGGCCGCCGCCTGGCAGGACCTGTGGCCCCTGACGATGTCGGTCAACGTGTCCGCCCATCAGTTGGAGCCGGGCCTCGTGAGAACTGTCGAGGCGGTCCTCGCCGAGACGGGGCTACCGCCCGGGCGCTTGGTCCTTGAGCCCACTGAGAGCGCCCTGGTCGACCAGGCGGGTGGCGCCCTGGAGATCATTGGCGCGCTCCAGGCGCTTGGGTTGTCCATCGCCATCGACGGCTTCGGTACCGGCTATTCCTCCCTCTCCTACCTCTCCGGGCTGCCGGTCGACATTTTGAAGGTAGATCGCTCGTTCGTTACCCGGATGAACAGTGCCGACGGGGCCCGGGTCGTGGCCGCCATCGTCGAACTAGCCCGGGCCTTCGGGCTGCGGACGACCGCCGAGGGCATTGAAACGGTCGACCAGCGCGATGCCATCACTGCGCTGGGAGTCGACCACGGCCAGGGGTACCTTTTCAGCAAGCCCGTGCCCGCCAGCGACATAACCTCGACCCTAGAGAAGTTGACCACCTTGGAGATGGAGCAGGCAGCTCACCCGCGGTGAAGAGATGGAACCTCAAGATGAGTACCTGTCCGCCTTCTGGGGCCCTCTCCCTTGTCCCCCCTTTTTTTGCGGCTCGCCCTGGGACGGACCTCCAAGGAGGTCGACGCCACGACCGAGATCTGGCGGGCAACCGGCGGGTCGGCGTACCGCTCACGTGCGTCCCGCGCACGGAGAACCGATACCCACCGCCGTTGTTGCGCACATTCGGTATCGCTTCTTCTCACAGAGAAAATGTGCCGTGCGATCGTTCCGAAGCACCGGTCAGGTCCGGCGATGCCGAAAATGCCGACGCCGCATGGGCTCGAGTGGCAAAATTGGCGCGTGCGTGCACCTGAAAGAGCTCCCGCGTGGCTTGAAGTCTTCAGCGCCGAGGAACGGCCTCAATTGTGGGAACTAGCCCAGACAGGGGACACTTTTAGCGACTTATGGCCGGAGTACAACCACCATGGGGACAACGCCGAGGCTTACTTCGGAGAGCTCTACCCGCGCTTTGCCGGCTACCAGGCGCTATTGGTCGATGGCCGCTCGGGAGCCTTCGCCGCTCGCGCCCGGACGATACCCTTCGACTGGGACGGCACCTTGGACGACCTGCCTCATGGCATCGACGCGGTGGGGATGCGCGCCGTCTCGCGGGCCGGCCCGCCCACCGCCCTGTCTGCCCTGGCCGCCGAGGTCGCCCCCCCTTACCGGGGGCTTGGCTTGAGCGGTGTTGTACTGCAGGTAATGGCGGCCATCGCCGCCTCCACCGGGTTGTCTCCTCTCGTCGCACCCGTACGGCCGAGTTGGAAGGACCGCTACCCCCTTGTACCCATCGAGCGCTACACCGCCTGGGTGAGGGAGGACGGGCTACCCTTCGACCCCTGGCTGCGAGTGCACGCTCGTCTGGGCGGCAAGGTGCTCCGTTGCGAGCCGCGCTCGATGCAGATAACCGCCCCGGTGAGAGACTGGGAGTCCTGGACCCGCATGCCATTCCCCGAGGACGGCGAGTACGTCTTCCCTGGAGGCCTCACACTGTTGAACATTTCGGGCGGGTCCGGGTCCTACTGGGAGCCCAACGTATGGGTGCAACACGACATCTAGCTATCCGGTCCGCGATCAAGGCAGGCTTCGCCCGGGTACGCGGGACTTGCGAGCAAACGGGACGTTCGAAGCTGGGCATTCGGCTATTTCGTCGCCGTGCACGCCACAATGTGCCAGCGATGCCTTGTTCGTGCCCGACACCGAAGCAGCTTGCACCGAGGAGAGCGTGAGCACGCCGGCGGACCGGCACCCCGTGCTGTACGGCGCGGTGGGTCTCGCTCGCAGAAAAGGTATTGAGGTTAGTGGCATGGGCCCTGCAGGCACGGGGCGCCGGGCGCGGTTGGTGCTCATGTCGGAGAGCCTCATCTTCGAGTGGCCAGAAGGGGGCACGCTCACGGTCACCTCTAACCGCCCAGGCAATGAGGACGACTTCGAGCGGGCTCGCTATTGGGCGCCAATGGCGCCATATTTGGCGTCCCCGCAGGGCAAAGCCGCGCTGGCCCTTCGGGACGGGACAGGCCCGCTCCCTCGCCCTGCCGAGGTCAACTGGGTGCCGACCACGCTGCCAGTCGATGGGCAGGGTGCGGCGTTCGAGGTCTGTGACCTTGGTGGCGGGTACTGGGCGGCCATGGGCCGAGTCACCGATGCCGTCATTAGCCTTGACAGCCGAGACGTACCCCTCAGCGTCGTCGGGCTCGAGCGGCTGGCCAGCCGCCGGCCCCCTCCTCCGTCTGTCCCCGACATCGGCGAGCAAACTGAGGCGGTCATGCGGGCCTTGGACGGCCGTTTCGCGCGTCTCCCGTCCGAAGGGGTCCGCCGCTTGGCCGACTACTGGGCGCTGCGGTCCGTGGAGGAAGACCACGTGAAACGCCTGGCCCAGCAGGAGAACCTGTCTCAGCAGCAGCGTGAGGCCGTTAGGAACTATTGGCTCAAGCGAGTCGAAACCACGCTCAGCGACACTGTGGAAGAGCTGCACTTCAGACATCTCGAGTCGCACACCCGTTCGGGTGCTGAACGGCGGCTCCCACCGTTGTTCGTAGCCCAGCTTTGGTTCAACACCCTTGGGCCAGCAGGACGGACCTGGTTTGGCAATCGCTACGCCGGCATCCGTCACCACACCTTCCGTCTGCGTTGGCGACCATGAAACACGTAGTTCCCGTCCGACGGTCGTTAGATCGCACCTCATGCGTCGAACGCGGGGGAAACGCCGGTTCGGCAAGGACTGCACCTTTGTCCGAAGTGTGTTGCTGTCGATGCGCGGGCAAGGTCAAGGGGCCTTCTCGGGGTCTTCGTCGAACCTCAAGGCCATTGGCTGGTGCGGCCTCACGGGTCAGAGCACGGGCCTACGTTTTTGCGGTGACGTGGGGGGGGATGTGGGCTGGCGCAAAGAGCGCCTCGACGGCGGACGCTGAGACCGGACGGGAGTAATAGAAGCCTTGGCCGTATTCGCATTGCTGGCGCTGCAGCTCTTCTAGCTGCGTGTTGTCCTCGATGCCCTCGGCTAGTGTGTCCAGCCCGAGCGTCTTGCCGAGCTGCACGAGTGTGTGGATCAATGAGCGTGCCTCTGGGGAGCGAGCCATGGCGCCGATAAATGAGCGGTCGATCTTCAAGACGTCAACGGGGAAACGCCGCAGGTACGCCATGGACGAGTACCCGGTACCGAAATCGTCGATGGCCAGCTTGACCCCAAGGTCTCTCAGCGCCTGCAGGCGCTGGATCGTTGCGTCGGCATCTCGCATCAAGACGCTCTCGGTCAGCTCAAGGGTCAGCAGGCTGGGGTCGAGGCCACTGTCTGCGAGCGCGCCGGCGACATCGGCCGGAAAGTCGTCCCGTTCGAGCTGGCGACCAGAGACGTTCACCGACAGCTGGACGACCCGTCCGCTGCTCGACCAAGCCGCCGCTTGGCGGCAGCTCTCGGAAAGGACGAACCGGCCCAGGGGGATGATCATCCCTGAGTCTTCGGCTATGGGGATGAACCGGTCAGGGCTGATCACCGGGCCGGAGGCACGACATTTCCTCATTTCCCGGGTGCGCCTGTTCTCGGCTGGGGCTCGCTGTCCCACATCTCCGAGTTCAGCCCGGCGGGCAAGCTGCTGTTCGACGCGGAGCTCCCGGCCGGGGGGTCTGCACCTACCGTCGTGACCACGCGCTTGAGGCCGACGGTGGTCGCGTAGCGGGAGCGCCGAGAAAACTCAGCCATCGGCCAGACAACGGGGGTGCCGACCTCTTTACATAGATGGAAGACCTCGTCAGGGCCATCCACACGCCGAGGTGCGCTCCCCAGGGGTCCTCGGTCGCGTTGAACAGGACCAGATCGAGCGGCTCGGGCCGGTCGGCGACGACCGTGGCGTCACCGTCTTGCCAGAGCTCGGACGAAGGCAAAAGGGCCAACTTCGTGTTGGGGGTCATGACCGTCGGCGGCAGAGATCCGCAAAGCAAAGCTTCTGCGCGCCACCGGCCCCCGGCCAGCCTGTCAACGCCACGACAACCCAATGATCACCAAGGATGTTCAGAGATCACGGCGCCAGACACCTCGTCGATTCTCAAGCGACGAGACGCTCAACAAGCGTACGAGGGCCTTCCCTCGACCAGATGCCAGGCAAAGACGCTGACGATCACGTCCACTCGGCCGCCACCGTCGCCGCTGACGCGGACGTCTTCCTCACCTACAACACCAGAGATTTCCCACCCCGGTCACTTGCTCGGCGTCGCTTACGGGTCACCAACGTCGACCAGTTCATGTGTGAGCAATTCGCAGCGTTCCCGGACGACCTCATGAGGGTTCTTCACAACCAGGTCGAGGATATGACGAAGTCGAAGCTCGACCTAGATACACTTTTGGCAGCTCTCGACCACCCCGGAGGGGCACCCCGATTCGTCCGGCTGGTGCGAAAGCACCCGGAGAGCTAACCCGGTTCAGGAAACTTCGACCGGGATATCGCCGCTCATGTTGGTCCGGGCCAAGGCGTCAGCTAGGTCCGGGCCCCGTAGGTCCGTAGCGTCTTCACCGGGAGGCCGACCACGGCCGACACGCCCTCGAAGGTGAGCTGGTCCGAGCCGGGATCGGTAGCCCAGCGGGCGTCGCCCCCCTCCAGGTTGGTCCTGTTGCCCTCCCGGGCACGGTGGCCTGTAGTCATGACCAGTCGTCCGGGTCGAAGGCCGGCACGGAGCGCCCGCTGGTCCTTTGCACCCTGCGGTGCTCGCGCTGGCCCCGGTTGAAACCCTCGGCGTAGGCAGCCTCGAGCTGGGTTTCGCAGGGTCGGACCTGGCCGTCCCGATCTCCACCTCTTGCCGTAGTATTAGGTTTAACTTATACTGTGAGAGGTGACGTGGGATGTCGAGGTCACTGACCAGTTCGTTAGCTGGTACGAGGCTCTCGACGGCAGCGCGACGAGCAAGGTCGATGCTGCTATCGACCGTCTCGCCGAACAAGGGCCAGGTCTCGGCCGACCTTGGGTGGACCGCATTGCAGGGTCCTCGGTCCACAACCTAAAGGAACTGAGGGTCAAGTCCACCAGCCGGCAGTTGCGTTGCCTGTTCGTCTTCGACCCTCGTCGCACCGCGATCATCCTGCTCGGAGGCGACAAGACGGGGGAGTGGACTGGGTGGTACAGAGAGGCCATCCCTGAGGCCGAGCGTTTGTACACCGAGCACTTGGACGAGTTGACGAAGGAGGTAAAGCTGTGAGCGGTCACCGGAAGTGGTCCGAAATCCGCGAGGCGCGGGGCAAACGCAGCCCTGAAGAGCGCGCCGCGGCGCAAGCTGAGATGGACGGTGAACTGCAGGACTACCGCCAGACATTGGCCCAGCTGCGCCGGGCGCGGTCGATGACCCAGCGCCAGGTCGCTGAGCGGCTCGGCGTCAGCCAGGGCCGTGTGAGCCAGATCGAGAGCAACGCCGACCTGTACTTGTCAACTCTGCGGGAATACGTCCGCTCCTTTGGCGGCGACCTCGAGCTGCGCGTGGTGTTTGCCGACGGGGAGTGGACCGAGGTCGCCCTCGGGGATCTGGGCGCCGAGGTCGTCCCACCGGGCGAAGACATGACGGAGCTTTTGGACGTGATCATCGATCACCTCCCTGCCAAAAAGGAGCAGTACCGTGCCTCAGCCGCCTGAGCTCTCTGAGCCCTACCTCGACGAAAGTGCCCGCTCCAGCGCCCGGGCTCTGTTCGAGCACCTTGAGCAACAAGTCGCCGCCGCCGAGCAGCTCGCCGCCACACCCGCCCAGCAATGGTCCAGCGGAGAGCGGGAGCGGTTCCCGGACTACCCACACGACCTGGCGGTGGACAGGCTGAGGCGCTGGGTCACGCTTTTCGCTGAGGAGATCTTGGTGGTCCATCAGCTCGTCGAGGCCGGCCGGCCGCTCAACGACGGTGAGCTTCGCCGAGGCGTTTACCTGGCCAGTCAGCTGATCGAGATCCTGCAAGGCGCACAGGCCGCGCTCACTCCGCGCGCGGGCGGGGATCGAATCTGCCATCTCGCCCAATGAGCGCCTACAAAGGCAGTTCCATCCCTGGACCAGCTACCTGGTGGTGCCGTCTGGCGGCACCTGCCCCTCAACGACGTCCACCCCCACGCTCAACAGGCGGCCGAAGCGGCGGAGGCGGCGGCCGCCCAGGGGGCTTTTTGGGCGATGCACGACCGAATGCTCGACCACCAACAGGAGCTGGGGCCGGCCGAGCTCATGGGCCACGCCGCCGCCATAGGATCGACGTCGGGCTCTTCGCCGATACCCTCACGCACCACGCCGGGGCCGCCCGCATCGCAAAGGACATCGACGGCGCCGATCTCAGCGGGGTGACCGGGACTCCCACCTTTTTCGTGAACGGTCGCCGCCACTACGGGAGCTTCGACATCGACGCCCTGGCCGCCGCGGTGCAAACCGCCCGGGCCCGCGCCCTCGTCGCTCGGCAACCCTGACCCGCGGGGCTCACGGGAGACGGGTGCTTGCGTCGGTTGTAGACGCCTTCTCCTCCGCCGGACCGTGAGGTCTCGCCTCCCCCTTCGAGCGCACTGTTGCGACGGTCGCTCCGACCGCCCACCACTGCCGTCAGTGCCACTCCGTGACAAGGCCGGCCGTCGGTCCCGCTGGCTGAGCTACCCGGCTCCACATTTTATTCATACCGCCAGGAGCGCCGTTCACATCCTGTTCACGCCGGCGGGTTCAACCTGAGCGCATGGCTGATTTCCTCGTGGTGCTCGGCATCGTGGTGTTCGCGCTGGCGATGCTAGGGCTCGTCTGGGCGTTGGACCGGGTATGACCGCCGTCCAAGCCATCCTGCTCGCGGTGTCCATCCTGGTGTTCATCTACCTGGGCGTCGCCATGTTCAAGCCCGAGAAGTTTTGAATGGGCTTCTTCCTAACCATCGTCGTCCTGGTCATCGCCTTGGGGCTCGCTTGGCGCTACCTGGGCTCGTACATGGCCGCTGTGTTCGAGGGCCGGGTCCACTACTTCGCCTGGGCCGAGCGACCGTTCTACCGGATGCTCGGCACCAGCCCTGAGAACGAGCAAAGCTGGAAGCGCTACGCCGGCTCCCTCGTGATCTTCTCGGCCGTGTTCCTCGCCGTCGGCTACCTGTTGCTGAGGATCCAGGGGTCGCTGCCGCTCAACCCTCAGCACCTGGGCGCGGTGACGCCGGCGCTCAGTTTCAACACCGCCGTGTCGTTCCTCACCAACACCAACTGGCAGAACTACGGGGGAGAGACGACCATGTCGTACTTCTCCCAGATCGGCGTGCTCACCGTGCAGCAGTTCGTGAGCGCGGCCGTCGGCATCGCCGTGGCGATCGCCATGGTGCGTGGCTTTGCCCGGCGCAATTCCACTACCATCGGCAACTTCTGGGTCGACATCACCCGCTGCATGATCTACATCCTCCTGCCTATCTCCTTCGTCGCCGGCATCGTGGTCGTCGGGCAGGGCGCCGTGCAGACATTGGCCGGCCCGGTAAGCATCCATGACGCCCTCAACGGCGTCACTCAGACCATCGCCCGTGGCCCCGCCGGTTTCATGTCCTCGATCA
>CAYZVQ010000075.1:11693-17116 GCA_964481925.1 uncultured Acidimicrobiaceae bacterium | reverse complement strand
TCCTGCTCAAGCCCGGCGAGTGGGACCTCGGCCGGGTCCAATGGTGCTACCTCTCGGCGGTGGGCCATGTCACCTGGTGGGGGTTGCGGCAGTCGGTCATCGAGCCACCAGGAGAGCCTGGCGCTGCCGGCCGTTCCCTGGCCGGGTTCGGCACGGAGAGCTCTGCGGTGCAGGCCCAGGCCGTCTGCATCCTGGGCGCACTCCGCAACGCCGCCACGGCCAGGTTCACACTCATGGGGTGGGCCGACGACGAGTGGGCCGCGGCGTGCCGAGCGTCGCAAGCTCACGAAGCCATCCTCATCAGGGGTTTCCCCGTCGCTGGCCCCGGGGGCACTACAACATCTGGCTCCTGACCAGTTGCCCCGTCATCAGGAGCCACCCCCAAACGGAGAAGGAAGGGGGACAAAGGACATCCCCCTCCCCCGGCCGTCCGTACCGCCCCTTCATCTCCTGCGGTTTACACGACGAGGAGCGTTAGTTGGCCATAATTGCTTTTCGCAAGTATCTTTATGACCTTCTCATCCACCAATTTATGCACCTGGCGATGAAACCGCGTCCGCGACGCGCCATATGGCCTCGGCCAGTAGTTTCTGACTTGCCCTAACTATTCCTCGACCGTCGGCCCGGTTCCGGAGAAACTGGAGAATTTTAGCACTCTCCCTACGTACTTCTGACTGGTTGCTCATAGTCATAAACCGTCCTGGGACCCGCACCGAAGAGATGGTAAACCTCGTGCATTTCGTCTCCCATTATCATTATCGGCGCAATTGCTTTATAAACGTAACGCTGGGGTAGGCGAAAATGAAATAGGACCCCCAAAGCGCAATGCTGAAATGTTCGCGCTTTTTGCCAAACTTTCTTTTCTCTTCGGGGTCTCTCACCGGCCTCTCGACGGCACTCTCTCCCTTCCTGCGCGCCGACCGACGCCCGCGCCGCCTACCGGTCTCCCTCTTCCATGCACCGTCCAGTGCCTGCCCCTCCCGCTCTAGCCTCCCGGCGGAAGGGGGGATGCCAGGCACCAGGCGCCCCATTTCCACCTGCTCCGAAATCGTCGGCTACGCCCACACTTCTTCACCAATCGCCTCCTCACGGGCGAGAGCCTCAAGCTGGGCAGCCCTGTCCTGACGCTCCGCAACCTAGCCATCACCAGGGCACAGGACGACGGGCGCAGGGGCCTGGGCTACTGGTACTACACCATCGTGAAAGCCTGGAACTTCTTCTACACCGACCAGGAAGTTCGCGCCATCCACCAGGGCAGGAACGAGCGCGTGTGGCTTGACATAGAGGGCGTGCCCAGGAAGATGAGGTTGGGGGGATTTTTGGCAAGTACCGGGAGCTGGGAAGCCGTTTTGACCGATTAGCTTTCTGCCCTTTCGCTCATTTAGCAGGGAGCTGGTAGGGCTTCCGACCGCTGACCGACGTGGGGCTCGGCCTGGCCTGGGGAGCTAAAAAGATGCCGTCCCGGACAACGAGACAGGCACATCTACGATGCCTCGGGACGGGGCAAACGCGGAGTTCTAGCCCCACCGCCTGCGCCCGGACTCAGCCTTGGCCGTAGTTGTTGATAAGCCAGCGTCCTGAGGGCTCCCGCTGCAGCTCCACCCCCCACCCAGATTCATTGCTCATGCCCTCTTCGGGGTCGTTGATGGCATCAAAGTCCTTTTGTCGGTCATTGCACCGGTCCCCTTTGTACGCCGCTACGTTGCTCCGAAGCAGCTGGCTCGTCAATCTGGACTGGAATACGGTGTCATGGGCAGGAGAGCTCTCGGACGAACCTCTCTTGGTCGACCTCGCCAGTCTTTAGGCCTCTTCCCGGGGCTAGGACCGCTTGTGCTGACTGCCGTCTTGACGCCTGTGCGGCGCCTGTGAAGACCCTGAGCCACGTCCCTCATCGTGTCAACCGCGTGTCGCAGGTCGATCACGCCGCCGTCACCTTCCCACCACCCGCGTAGGCATTTGCTGCACGAGAACCGCTGAAGACGTTCACCCTGAACCCCTACGGGTTCGACCATCACAGCCACATCTGGAGCGTGGGGGCACCGGGTCATCGCCATCGGGGGTCTGTGCTGTTCCGGGAGGTTCGCCATATCTTCTTTATCGTCGGGTAGTCAGGCTCTGCGGAGGTACTTCTTGGTAGTGCGCGGGAAGGACTAAAGGCCTTTAGCAGAGCTCGCTCCCTTGATCATCTTCTCGTGCCTCTCGCAACTTCCTCATAACGAACTACGTGTCCCGATTGCACCTGTGGGGCAGAAAGGAGCGCCCGCAACCTGGATAGCTCGGCTTGTCCCGCGTTACCGCTCTAGCGGTCCTCCAGCGGGACCGGTCGGCCCAAGTAGTAGCCCTGCGCGAAATCGACGCCATAATCCTGGAGCCGCGCCAAGACTTCGGCGTCCTCCACGCCCTCGGCCACAGTCTGGCAGCCGAACCCCTGGGCGAGGTTGACGATGGCCTTGACCACATGCTGGTTGGCCGAACTGCCCACCAGGTCGCGGACGAACTCGATGTCGATCTTCAAATATTTTATGGGCAACTTCTTGACATGGGTGAAAGTGCCAAAGCCGGTGCCGAAGTCGTCCAGGGCGACGGCACAGCCGAGGTCGACGACGCCCCGAGCGAAGGCCTCGCCCTTGGCAGCATCGCGCATAAGAGCGGTCTCGGTGATCTCGAACACCAGGTTGGCCGGGTCGGCGCCGGCTTCTGCCATGTCCTGGTCGATGACGGCCACCAGGTCCAGGCTGACGATGGACTCGGCCGATAGGTTCACACTGACATGGCGGCCCTCGGCGGCAAGACGGACGGCCTGTTTTACCACCCACTGGTCGATCTCAGTGATGAGCCCGTACTTTTCCGCCACGGGCAAGAAGGCACCAGGGGCGACGACCTCGCCGTCTCGGCCCAGCATGCGGAGGAGAAGTTCCTCGCTGGGTTGCCCTCCGCTGAGGGGGACAATGGGCTGTGAGTACAGTACGAGCTTGTCGTCGTCCAAGGCCTCGCGGATCCGCCCAACCCAGGTTACTGCGGCCAGCTCCCGCTTTACCCGGAGCCGCTCCGCTTTCTCCTCCGTAAAATCGCGGAACACGATCACGGCGCCGTCACCGACTGTTCCGCTAAAGGTCGTCGCCACAGAATAAGCGACGGGAAGGACCGACCCGTTCTTGCACGTGAACACTTCATTGTTGGCGCGGAAGGTCCCACCCTTGGCCCTGACCTTGTTGTGTTCGCACTCTGTCTTAGAAAGGATCGGTGCCCCGTCCTCGCGTTGAGTGTGGATGATGTCGTGCAGGCGTTTGCCCTTCAGGTCTGCTTCTGTCCAGCCAAGCATCTTCGTTACGGCACCGTTCATGTACGTCGTCCGGCCTTGGCCGTCGGTCGCGATCAGGCCCTCAGCCATCTGGTTCATGGCCACCGAACGGAACTCGTCCGCCTGGCGCTGCTCGGTGACATCGACCACCACGATGCCCACCCCGATGACTTCGGTACCCAGATGGACCGGGTAGTAGCTCGCCAGCAAGTGGTGCTGGCGTCCGGGCTCTGCCGCAACCTCTCCGGTCACTGCGATGTTGAGGACGGCCTCGTCGTTGTCCAAGACATGGCGGTAGACCCCCTCGACCTGAGGCCACATATCGGGCACGATGTCAGCCACCGTCTTGCCTATCTGGTCCTTGGCCCCCGACCCGCTTATCACCGCCAGCGCCTCGTTGAGGTGGACCACGCGGAACTCCCGGTCCACGAAGCCGAGACCGATGGGGGCGCTTGACTGAAGGGTCTCCAAGGTGCTCAGCGCCTCGGCCGCGCCTCTTTCGGCTTCGCGCAGGGCCCTTACGTGCTCGACTTCCGGGCTCAGGTCATGAGCGGTCGTGGACGCCCCGATCACCGTGCCCTCGTCGTCGAGGACGGGGGAAACGGTGACCGACACGGGGACCAAGGCCCCGTCCTTCCTGAGGCGCTCGGTCTGGAGCCCCCTCACGGTCCGGCCCTGCATGACCTCGCCTATTATGTAAGCGACCTCAAAAGGCCGGTCCGAGGGGACGAGGACCGAGATGTCACGTCCCAGCATTTCGGCCGCTTGGTAGCCGTAGAGCCGTTCGGCCGCTCCCCCCCATAGGACCACTTGGCCCTCGGGTGCCTTGCCGATCATGGCGTCATCGGACGACCTGACCAGGGCGGCAAGGAACGGCTCGGCCCTGAGGTCGTCCAAGCTGGTCGTCGGCGGGACTTTAGTCATGCGATGCTGATCGGCTCCGATGCCCACGGGCTGGACGGGGTTCCTGAGATTGATGGCCGCCCTTGATCTGACGGCACCCTCAGGTTGTCGGGGACCGTACCCTTCCCCCTGGTAACCATCCTACACCGCTTACAGCGCGCGCGTGAACGTTATTAGTGGTGTCGATTGAAGGTCTCTTTTCATCATGGTCACGGGACCTTGCAGCGAGCCGACGACGCCCGCATGCCAACACCCGTCGGTAGTCATAAAGAATTGGAAGGGCGCTCATTGTCCAAGAAGCCTAGTAGTACAAGCAATATACGTCAGGCCGATTCCGTCAGAGAATCGCCGTTCGGGGCATGGTGCACGCCCTGCAATACGGCATCGCTGGCTCCATGGCTAGCTGACGCCGACTCAGACGATGCCAACGCACCAGGGAAAAGCGGGGGCGGTGTGGCCTGCCGGCGTCGTCTTCTGGGCCCGGTGGGACGCCAGGCGAGCGGAAGGGCAGTGTTGACCGCCCGAGAGGCACCAACACGGCACCGAAGATACCGCGGGCACCTGGCAGTGTGGCTTGGGCCCGGTCGTTCAGGGCCCGAGCGGTCCCAGGGCCTATGTACCATCCCCACCGTGAACGACTACGCCGGCGCATGGACAGCTGAGCGAGGACGGTGCCACCGGTTCATCTATAGGGAGGATGATGGTCGGCCGGCCGACTGCCCCGGACCGCCGGTCATGGGAGGTTGGAGGCGGGATGGCCAGGGACGGTGGTACCTGATCGAAGCCTGTGATCAGCACGCTTCCCAGCTCTTAGCGCGCCCACCTCGCTAGCAGCCCTCGTATGTTCAATGGCCTGTTCGGACAAGAAACCTGCCGACCGACCTTGAGCCGCCTAGCCGCTCTTGGGTCACGAAGCCCGCAGCGCTGGGCCGATGCTCGCGAAGTCAAGGCCATTAGCTCGGCGTGACAGCCAACGCCTGGCGTCGTCGCTCTTCATTGGCCGGCTGATGTGAAAACCTTGAGCAGTATCGCACCCAAGGGCACCCAGCAGCTCCAGGGTCGCCTCGTCTTCCACACCCTCGGCGACCAATTCCATCCCCAGGCCGTGGCCGAGCCCGATTATGGACGAGACGATGGCCTGTTCGGCGCACCCATCTACCAAATGGCTCACGAAAGCCCGGTCGATCTTGAGGACCTCCACAGGGAGCGTCTTTAGATG
>CAYZVQ010000075.1:0-11593 GCA_964481925.1 uncultured Acidimicrobiaceae bacterium | reverse complement strand
GGGGATGAACAGGCCCGGCCCGAGCAGACCTCGTTTGGGGTGTTCCCACCGGACCAGCGCTTCAACGAGCTGCGTGGCGCGGGGGTGCAGGGCGACAGCAGGTTGGTAGTGCAACCTGAGCTGGCCCGTACCGATGGCAGTCCGTAGCTGCGCGAGCAGCTCCAGGTCGCCGGCATCAACGTCAGAGGAGGCTTTGGAAAAGGTGCAAACTCCGAGCTTGCCCCTCTTGGCCTGGTACATGGCGATGTCAGCGGCTTGGAGGAGCTGGCCCAGGCCCCTGCCGTCGCCCGGAGCTACGGCTACGCCGATGCTCGCCTCGGTGTCGACCAGGACGCCTCGCACGACGAACTGGCCGCTCGCCGCCTGGAGGAGCCGTTCTCCCGCTGCCTGAGCCGCCTCGGCCCCGATGCCGGGCATCAGGACGGCGAACTCATCACCGCCGAGGCGGACGAGGGCGTCACCTGGGCGCGTGCTCGACCGCAGCCGCAGGGCCAGCTGGCCGAGCAGCTCGTCGCCCGCGACATGGCCTAGGGTGTCGTTCACCCTCTTGAAGCCGTCCAGGTCCATGAGGACCAAACATGCCTCCGCGTCGTCGGCTAGGGCGCGGCCAGCCGCGCTGTCCAGCAGCGCCCGGTTGCCCAAGCCGGTTAGGTGGTCGTGCCAAGCCTGGTACGCCTGGGCGCGCAGGCGGCGGCGCAAGCCCCACAGCCACAACACAGCCAGGACGATGCCGACCAGAGTGGCGAGAGCGAGGCGGTCGTTGGCCCAAGAAGCACTGTCTACAACCGGGCCGGAAGGGATCAGCTCCCCCGCTACGAACCGGCCCTCGCTGTTAGCCACGCTCGGCATGGGGACCAGCACCTCGACGACCGCCGTGGACGCCCCGGGCCCGGCAGAGAGCTCGTTCTCGAAACGGACCACGGCGCGCCCAGCGACGGCCGAGGCCAGCTCTTGGCCGCTGACCAGCGCGTACTGGTCGACGCCCGAGCTGTATAGTACGGACCCGTCGGGGCGCCAGACCTCCAGGCCCAGGAGTTCTCTGGACGTACTCAGTTGGCTGAAGTCGCCTTGGAGGTCATTGGACTCCGCCGAGGTGAGAGGCGAGGCCATGGCGCTGGAGGTTACGTCGCGCTCCACGGTGAGCCGGGCGAATACCCTCGCCTCGGCCAACGCGCCTGACACTGCTTGGTTGTGGGCCTGGGAAACAAGGCCCACCAACGCTCCCGCTCCCGCGGTGCCGAGGACCACTACACCGAGGACGATAAGTAACCAGGAGGTACCCAGCCGATTAGCGGCGGCACGGATGCGCGAGCAACCCACGATGTCTTGATTTCGTCACCTTGCGGCCGCCTTCTATAGAGCCGAAAGGCTGTAATTCGGCCGGCCGAACCCAGGCCGGGAGATCAATTGGGCAAAGCGGGCGCCCTTATGCCGTTCGGCGGGCTAGCTCGTCTGACGGCCCGGTCGTCCCCCTCCCCACATACCCCCCATGTCCTTGTCCGGGGAGCGGCAGTCGACGTGCGGGGCCGGTGGTTTGCGGTCGACGCCTGTGCCGGGAGGCTCACTTGAACTCGGCCCGGACTATACGACGATGAAGTGGACCGAGACGGCGACCACGACGGCCCAACTGAAGGCGCTGGCGCCGACGATCATGAGGCGCTCGCCATCCCCACCGCCAGCTCTGGTTGGGCGTCTCTGGCGAGAAGCCAAGAATGCGTAGTTGTGAGCTCGCAGGGATCTGAGCTCGGAGCCGAGCAGTAGAAGCACGAGCTCCAAGGCGGACCGATGATCTGGCGCCCACTCGGCTGAGCTCCTCGGGAACGGCGACTAATCTCCGCCCAATCTCCACCATTTCCGCAACCGTCCAGCATTGGCCCCTCACAGGCTGTTATAGCGCATTTAAGGGGAGGGTGTAGGAAACTGCCGCCCAAGGCGCTTTGCGGCCCTCCCGAGGCCTTCGACAGCACATTCCCTTGCCAAAGTTTGGCACGATTGCTTTCATTGCATTTCATTCCGCTCGCTCGGCGGGTTTAGCTGGGCCTCCACGCTGCCATCGCGACCAGAGATCAAGACGAACTCAGCCACCGCCCCGTTGACGGCGTACTTTCGCAACCACCCCGGCTTGTCCTTGTCCAGCATGATGAGGCTCGACCCAGCCAGCCCTCGCCCGAAGGCAGCGACGCGCTTGAAATAGAAGGACGCTCCCGTAACCGCAGCCTTCTTGTGCTGCCCACCGAACAGCGAGGCACTCTCGCCCTCGTTGCCCCGGCCCTTGGCACTATGGTCGACGGCCACCACAGCACCGCCCGAGCGCGTCAAGGGCCGCAGGAAGCCCATATTAAACGCGACGATGTCATCATGAATTAGGGGGGCTCCAATTCATCGGGCTCTAGCGTTGGAAACCCCGTCCACGATGATCAGATCGGCTCGCGCCTCAAGCAATGAGAAGAAGTGCTTCCGCTCGGCGTCGCTGCGCCACGGTCGCTCCGGGTTGACGTAAACAAGGCCCTTCAACCCTGCCCAGGTGGCCCCAACCGCTATTAGTCGCTCTCTTACCGAATAAGGGTCGTTTTCAAAGTCCAGGTACAGTACCCGCCCACCGTCGTTCAGTGTCCGAGCCACAGCGACCTGGGCGGCGAAGCTCTTAGCCGTCTCGGGAAGCCCGAAGAAGTAGTGGATCTTCTTCGGGTACAACAACGCCACGCCATCCGAGCGCTTGAACAGCTCAGGAGGGGGAGGGGCGTGGGAGTAGCGCTCGTCAGTCAGATCAATAGGTGCCCAACCACCGTCTTCAGCACGCTCGTCGTCTCTGCTCCCCGTCCTTTTCAACTCGGAGAACATGCTCTGGAGCCCGTCCACGATCTCCTTTCGGTGGGCGGCGCCAGCCTCGGCTGTCGCGGCCGTCAGACGTTGCTCGGTCGTGACGTGCAAGGCTGGGTCTGTTGAGCGCGTCCCGCCGAGCAAAAAGGGGGGCATCATGAGGGTGTTGGTCCTGGGCGGCACCGGAGGCACGGGCCAAGAGACGGTTCGGCTCCTTGTGGCCAGCCCAGAGGTAGACGCAGTTATCGTGGCTGGACGCTCCCAATCGAGAGCCGAGCAGGTGGCGGCAGCCCTTGGTGACAAGGCCTCTGGTAGGGCGGTCGACATCACGCACGAGGACCAACTGGCTGAGGTTGCTTCGTGCGCCGACATGCTGGTCAACGCAGCGGGGCCTGACTTCGAGATGCAGGTCCCAGCGCTCAAGGCGGCGATCGCGGCCGGGGTCAACTACGCCGATGTCGCCGGCGATGGTCGGGCGACCGACAAGGCGCTCGCTCTGGACGGAGAGGCTCGGGCCAGGGGGACAAAAGCACTGATCGGCATAGGCGCAGCACCTGGGCTCAGCAACCTGATGGCCGTGCATTGAAGGATCAGGAGCGGGTACGGCGTAAAAGGCTCTGCGCCGCTCCTCGGGCGACTGGGCCAGGTTGGACGGTGCCTCATCAGAAGGCATCTTCGTCCACGTTGTCTCGTCGTCGGTGGCCGCTCCTAACCCGTCGTCCTCCTCCTGGCGTCCTTGTGCCCAGCGGTCAGCAAGCAGTTGAAGGATCGAGGCCCGCAGGCCGTCCCAGTCGGCAGAGGAATACCTCAACCCCTCTGCACCACCGAGGACGACGAGCTCGACGTATTCGACCGGGACCGCGACCCTGGCGTCCACGTCTTCGTCGCAGCTCAGCTTGTTGAGAGCCTCGTTGGTGTCCATTAGGCACCCAACAAACCGGGTATCACGTGCCCGAGCAGGGGTGCGGCCTGCGGTTGTCCAGTGGTTCGCGCCGCCGCCACGTTGGCAAGCGCCTCTATGCCTGGCAGCGATCTCATTGGCAGGTCGACTGGCTTTGGCATTGTAAAACTGCATACCTCTGCCTGGACCTCACCGTTACGACGGGGGTGCGCTTGGCCGCGCCATGGTTGGCCGGTGCCTCAAGGCCGGGGTGAGCGGCCAACCAGGCCTTGCTCGGCTTGCCCTCCATAGTGCCAGCCTCGGTCGGGTCAGATGCACACCAGTCCGAAGCTGGGTGGACCTCGGGCCACACGCACCACGGCTCGTGGCCCGCTGGGTCTTCAGGGCGCCAGAGGGTCATTACCCGCTCCCGCTGGTCGTGGCGGCTGCTAGGGCCGCAGGTGTTCCCAACAGGCAGACTGCTCCAGCGAGGCTGATGAGTGCCTTGTTCATCGTTGTCCTTCCTAGGACGATCGTTAGCGGGCAGGCGCGGGTTACGGCGGGCAAGTCACCGTCAAGTACGCCTTCCTCCTGGTCGAGCGGCCTATCTGGACAGCCACACGCCCTGGTGAACGGTCAGATGTCGTGTAGCACCCGACATTCCTCTCTGAGGCTCTCGTCGGCAGGAAGGTCGGGGGACTTGAAGCGAAGCTAAGACGGCGGCTTCCAGGCCATCACCGGGGGACGCGCCAGCAGAAGGCCCTGGAGGTGTGGGCGCGGGTCCCCTAAGTCAGGCCTGCGGAATAACGGCAACGAAGACGGCCCTAATGCGAGTTAGACACCGCTCATGAGCCGGGGCCGGTCGTCGCTACATGGTCCCTATAAGGCGGCGAGCTTCGGGAGGTACTGGCTGGCCCCGTCGACGCGGTGCTTGATGAGCGCGTCCATCTTCACCGCAGGCATGGGGCGGGCGAAGTGGAAGCCCTGGCAGAAATCAGCGCCGAGCCGGGCCAGCTCCCGGTGTTGTTCGATGGTCTCGACGCCTTCAGCTACCACCGTCGAGCCCAGGTCGTGGGCCAATTGGATGACCGCGGCCACGATGGCCTGGTTGGGCCGGTCACGCCCCAGGCCGGCGACGAAGATCCTGTCGATCTTGACGATGTCGACGGGGAACTGGAGCAGGTAGCTGAGAGAGGAGTAACCGGTGCCGAAGTCGTCCAGGGCGAGCCTCACCCCCAGGGCTTTGAGGTCGTTGAGCACTATAAGGGCGCGTTCACCGTCGGTTACGAACACGCTCTCGGTCATTTCCAAAATGAGCTGGTCGGCGGGGCTCGTGCTGGCAGCGAGCACGGCGGCAACGGCGTCCACATAGCCGGCCGACATGAGCTGGTGGGCGGACACGTTCACCGACATGGCCACATCGTCGACCCGGTAGTCGTTTTGCCAATGGTCCTGTTGGTCCGACGCCTCCTGGAGCACCCAGCGGCCGATGGCTGGGATCAGCCCCGCTCTTTCCGCCAGCGGTATGAGCACGTCGGGCGCCACCAGCCCCCGGCTCGGGTGAGCCCAGCGCAAAAGGGCCTCGACGCCAGCGATGTGCCCATCGTCGGTGGCGACGATGGGCTGGTAGTCCAGGTGCAGCTCGCCCCGCTCCAACAGGCCGTGCATGTCGCGCTCCAGGCCCGCCTGGTAACTGGCCAGGCGCTGCTCGCGCAGGTCGAGGACATCGTGACCGTCGCCGCCGGCCCGCTTGGCCCGGTACATAGCCATGTCGGCGGCGTGCAGGACGTCTTCAGGGGCGTCGGCCCGGCCCTTCCCGGTGAAAGCGATGCCGATGCTGGCGCTGATGTTGAGTTCGTTGCCGGACAGGGAGAACGGCTGGTCGAAGGCGGCGTCGAGGCGGCCGACGATGACGTTGGCCTGAGCCGGGCTGTCGAGGTCCTCGCACAGCACGACGAACTCGTCGCCTGAGACGTGTGCCAAGGTGTCGCCCGGTCGCAGCACCTCGCTGAGACGAGCGCCCACGGCCACCAGCACCTCGTCGCCCACCCGGTGGCCAAAGGTGTCGTTGACGACCTTGAAGCGGTCGAGGTCCACGAAGAACACGGCCGACGTCAGGCCTGAGCGGCGGCAGCGGAGCAAGGAGTGCTCCAGGCGCTCCAGCAACAGGGCCCGGTTCGGCAACCCAGTCAGGGCATCGTGAAGAGAGATCTCGCGCGAGCGGTGAGAGGCCTCCCTGAGATCGGCCCGTCCCTCCGCGTTCACGATGTACGCGGTGGTGACATCCGCCAGTGTCTGCGCCGCTTTCATCGACTCGGCGCTTAGCTCGCCCGGCGTGTCCCTGTAAAGGTCCAGGGCACCTATGCGGCGCTCACCGAGGCGCAACGGGAACGTGAACACGGCAGCCAGGCCGACGGCGTTCGCCTGGGCCGCGAACATCGGGAAACGGCCCTCGCAGCTGAGATCGGGGACCGAGATGGCTTCGCCGGTGTGGTACGCCTCTAGGCACGGTCCCTGGTCGAGCTCGGTTTGCAGCTTCTCAAACCGCAATGCATCCGCGTTGGACGCTGCTATGTAGCGGGGCTCTACGCCGGGTGAGATCAAGGTCACCCCCGCCGCGGTGACCGGCATTATCTCTACGATCCGCTCGACCAGATGGTCGAGGATGGCTTGGATGGGGAAATCGGTGACCATGGTGCGAGCAAACTCGCTCAGGACCTCAGAAAGCTCGCTCTCGTTCGCCACGACGCTCCTCTGTCCGACGAGGAATAGAGCCACAGGGTCCGGGTAGCTATGACTATTATACGCGCTTAGCGGGACCTATACCACGGAAATAGGCAATTTGCCTATGAGGAGACATGTGAGCCGGCTGATTGACACGCCCCCGTTGACAGAGGCTAAATGCTTTCACTCAGCGGGACGCCGTCGCGGGGCCGGGCGGTAGTCGACCTTGAAGGCTCACTCGACCGGGACTTCGTGCTATCCCGCGGCGATGCGGAACCGGAGAACCGAGAGTCTGCGGACAGGGCCGACATAGAGGTCAGCTCGGCGGAAATAACAGGTCGTGGTTACAAGCTTTATGGTGCCGAAATCACCGACCTCAACGCTTTTTCCCAAACGATGCCCGACTCGGACCCATTTCCGTCGTACTAACTTGGGCCACCCACACGTTCGACGCCCTTTCCGGTCGCTGCCACACCCCACGCACGGCCCCACCTGGTGGATAACCCAGCTTGACCCGTTTTGCCGATGCCTCCCGGCGATGGCACTCGCGCCGACGACCTGAGGCACTCGCCGCCTGGCGCGGCGCTGGTTGTAGCGCGGCTCGACCATGGCCATCTTTCCGGTAACCTCCATCGTCTCCGTGGGTGAGATGGGGTTGAGGGGTTATCGGCGTTGGTCAGTCCCGCGACGAGGACGATCCAAGAGCTGCTCCCCAAGTTGAACACACGCGTCGACCACCCACCACCGGCCAGCGCCATCCCTTTTCCAACCCGACCTGACCGGCGGTTCCGGGCAGTTGGCCGGCCGGCCGTCATCGTCGGTATAGACGAACCGGTGGCAGCGACCCCGCTCGGCCGACCAGGCCCCGCCATAGTCCTTCACGGGGACCGAGGGTACAGATGCCCTGGGACCATACGGACCCCGTCCTTCGGGAGGCAGGGCGCGGGAGCGCCGCGAGTCACGGCCGACCGAACAACCGCAGACGTTGCGGTGAACGGTCTACTCGCAGGCCGTTCCCTTCAAGCGCCGACACAATGTCGGCCAACGACAGCACCCAATAAGGTATACCGAAATAGACGGGTGAGCCGCTCTGGGCGTAAACCGAACCCCGCTCGCCAAGCGGAACCGAGTCTGGAAGACTTCCACGACTGAGATTTCGTCCAAGCGCGCACGCCAGACCGGCACCAAGAGGCGCAAGCCTCGCACGGTGGGTCCCAGCTCCACACCCGTCGAGAACAAGGTGAGCGTCGCGAGCGGCCACGAGCAGTGTCCGATCCCGCTCCATCCCCACCTCATCCCTCCCCTCCAGCTCTGCAAGCGGACTGCCCCGTCAAGGTCAGCGCCACGCACGCAACGAAGGCGGCGGAACGCCTCTGAAAGGCTGGGGTTATCATCCACACGCGAAGAGTACCCGCCCAACCGTTCGCCAAAGGCGCAGGTAGATACGCCAACGCTGCCTCAAGCAAGGGCCACCGGCACAGCCAGTGTGACACCGGGGGGTCCCTCCTCCGACGTGAATCCCCACCGGCGCTGACGGTGTCGCCCAGGAAGGACAAACCCGAAATGAAAAAGCTCGTCACCGCCATCGCTGGAGCCGCCTGCCTTCTGGCAGCCTCCGCTACCATCGCTGCCGCAACGACCACCACGACGACGACGACCAGCAATGTCCAGGCCCTGGCTGCGGCCGAGTCCCGCGTCGTTACCCTCCTCGATCACTACAGCAATTCGCCTGCCTGGAAGTCTCAGTACAAAGCTGCGTTGGCCGTACAAACCGGCGACATTGCCAGGACTAATGCCGCCTTATTTCCGACAGCCAAAGGAGCCTCCCTGACTTGGACCGCAACTGGGGACATGGAAACGCCGCCGTTCGTAGTTCGGGGTACATTCACACTAAGCTGGAAGATCACGGACTCCGGAGGCGGGTGCGCCTCTGATTACACATACATCTTTGTTTACCCGGAGGGCAGCAACGTCAACGAAGAAAACCACAGCGCTTGGTTTTCCGAAGACGGTTGTCAGCAGTCTAGTACGCAAGTCAATGGCATTTCCGGTGCACAGTTCCTGTACATCCAGACAGATGGCGCTACCGCGGTGGTGACAATCACCGGTCCAGTAACGCCATAGCACAGGGCCGGAACGGGCGAATGATGGGAGCGCAGCGTGGCAAGAGGCGACACCGTCTATGGGGATGCCAAGGGCTGTCTCGGCAGCGTGGTAGGGCTCGTGGTTATTTTGGGGGTCATTGGCCTGCTCTACGAATACTGGTACGTCACGCTGCCAGTCGTCGGCGTCATCTTGTCGATCAGCCTCTGGCACCGTTGGGCTGGGGGCTACCTTCGGGGTGAGGAGCACCACGGGGTGATTCGCCATGCCAGCGAAGTCGTATGGAAATGTTCGCATACTCACCGCACTGCGAAAGCCGCTCAGCTATGCGCCCGCAAGGAAGAGGAGCGAAGAAAGCGGGCTGGACAAGCTCGCGACCAGTATCGTCCCGCCGAAGGTCCTGGAGCCCTTTAGGGGACGCGTCATAAAGGTGTGTCGCAGTCCGGGTGGGGCCGCTAGCGGTTGCTGTTGCGATGGTGGCCGTGGCGGGCACGAGGCAGGTCGTGCCGACAAGGATGCTTGCAGGCTTCGTCATCGGTACTCCTGCTTGGGACGAGCCGTTAGATTACGAGCACGCCCTGGCGACGACGAGATGCACGGCGTTGGCGTTCGTGCCAGCACCGGGTGTTTGCGAGCAAACCGTCCAGTCAGAAGCGATCACAACACCGAACATTCCGCCACCGAACACCTTGTAGCCGAGATTATCCGAGAGCAGGGTCGCCTCGGCCTGGTCTAGTTCTTCGCCGGCGACGTTGGGGACGGCGCTGGCCGTGCCGGGAGGGGCGCTCATGGGCGTGTTGCCCACAGTGGTAGCGGGCGGGACCGTGGTAGCCGGGGCCAGGGTGGTGGCTGGGGCCGTGGTGGCTGGGGCAGCCGTGGTGGCGGGGGCAGCCGTAGTGGCTGGGGACTGGTTACCGGTGCTCGCGGTCGGAGTGCTGCCACAGCCGGCGAGCAGGGCGACGGCCGCTGCGCCCAGGAGCAGTCCGCGGAACATGATGGTTCTCTTTCGTATAGTCCTGGCACCGTTCTTAGCAAGGGCTGCGCGGGTGCGGTAGAGTAAAAGGACACTTGTTACGCTGGAAAGTTGACGGGGATCGACCCCGACCGGACGCCCATCGTGCTCGTCATAGCCCATCCAGCCCCGCTGGCCATTGGAATCGCTCACCCAAATTCCCTCTCCTGCCCAACCCAGCGCGAGTCCCGAGCTTTAGGAGGCGAGGAGTTGGGCCTTCGCTGAGGACGCTCTGCTCGCGCTACGCGGTGAGCTTTGCGAGCTCGTCCGGGACCGATGCGGTGGTGGCTCGGGTGGGCTCGTCGGCTAACGGTGCGGTACCGGCATCGGTAAGTGTTTTCGACAGCATGCCAGCGTGTAGCTCGTGGCTATCGCCTTCCGATTTGGCCCCCGTTGTCCTCCACGACGTTCTCCACGGTCCCGATCACGGCACGGGTACCATGGGCCTGCACATCACCGTCACCTGGTACGTCCGGTTGTGGCGGGGAACCGAGGGCTAGATGACGAATCGTGGGGGGTTTTCCTGGCGCCGTTTGCTGGGCATGACCAAGGCAAAGCGGAGAGTGGGCCGGGTCACCGGCATTCCCTGGACGGTACGCCAAGGTAGGACGGACAGTCCTCGGCGGGGGTCGCCTCGCCGGTAGTAGTGCTTCTCCTCCCTGGCTCTGCTTGGAGTGCGTAAGTGCTGCTGGCGCCGGTGGTTGATACAACTCGGCCGACACGCTGGGTCTCGCGGGCGAACGGCGCGTCCACAAAAGCACTATGGGGTCATGTCGGCCAAAGAGATCGGCAACCTGCCTGTACGTATGCTCTACGGGGAGCAGGCCCATCTATACCTTTGGGTAGTCAACCAGCATATCGACTGGGGTTACGAGGTCGCTCGGTGTTGGGGCTTTGAACCTTGGAACCTGTTGACGTGGGCCAAGCCCGGACTGGGTGTTGGTCGCTTTCACTGCAACACGGAGCACATCTTGGTCTGTCGCGCTGGTAGTCGTCACGGCAACCCGTTTGGTCGTACTAGTGGGACTTGGTTCCAGTGGCCAAGAGCGGCACACTCGACAAAACCGCGAGAGTCCCTTGGCCTAGTTGAAGCCTGCTCGCCCGACCCCTACGTCGAACTGTTCGCAAGGGCACCGCGCCTCGGATGGGCTAGCTGGGGCTACAGGTCGGGCGGCGGCGTGACCGTAGCCGCCTCAGCTGATCGATAGCCGGCGAACTTGTGTTCCATCAAACAGGTACCTATTGTGCAGCCGACCCAGCGGGGCCAATGTGCGCTACCACCTTCCCCCGCGCCAAGTGGGCGTGATCATGGCCATTGCAGAAGGTTAACATTGTTGCACTGGGTCGCCACGAGCGGCTTGGACCAACAACACTGATCATTGATTGTTTCGGCTCCCTGGCCGTTGAGTACGTGCGGGCGAGCTCTCATGGACGCCACTCAGGGCTGGGCATCGTCGCCGCCACCCCACGCTCTCACGGAGGGGGGTTCCCAGGTGGGACAAGCTCAGCACAGAAGAGCGCCGGGCACTGTCCGCCGAGAGAGCGGCAGAAGAGTTGCGTGCCCAGGGCCTGCCATTGATCGCCTCCCCCGAACAGCAGCGCGTGATCGCCAGGATCCTCGCTGACGCCGAAAAGGCCCGGACGCGCTCAGGGGCTACTGGTACGTGACCTTCACTCGGTGATGCGGATACGAGCTCCTTCCCTTCACGGCCTGCACCAGCCGGCGGCGACTGCTGCTCCAGGGAACTGACAACGGCCTTCACAGAACCATCACAAGTCGGTCGACAACCACTCACAAAGACGTGCCAAAGTTCAAGTGCGGGGATCCTTTTCCCTGAGCTGATGAGAGGTATCTGACGTGAGAAACCGGAGACTGTTCGTTTAAGCTCAGGGGAAGGGACACCCGAGGTGGGGAGGTCATGCGCGCTGGCGGCAGGCCTGAGGTTACCGGTACGCGACCTTCACCCGCGCAGGCGAATAATAGTTCCGTCCCCGCACCGATGAGAGCACAAACATGCTCCGAAGAGTGTCACACCATAGGTTCACCTCAAACG
>CAYZVQ010000074.1:0-17630 GCA_964481925.1 uncultured Acidimicrobiaceae bacterium | reverse complement strand
GGGCGACGTGCTGGCCGACGCCTTCAGGGACCTTTTCGGCCTCGAACCTTAGTGCCGTTACGCCTGGCCACCAGGGGCAGCCCGTTGGCTTTGTGGCAAGCCGGCCACGTCGCTTCCCTGCTGGAGACAGCCCACCCCGGCCTGGAGGTCGAGCTGGTGACAGTGACCACGACCGGCGACCGCCGCCCTGAGCTGCCGGTATGGGAAATCGGCGGCCGCGGCGTGTTCGTCCGCGAGGTGCAGGCCGCCCTGCTCGCCGGCCACGCCGATGCGGCCGTCCACTCGGCCAAGGATCTCCAGCCCGTTGGCCCCCCCGGTCTGTGCCTGGGGGCGGTGCCCGAGCGGGGCGACCCCCGTGACGTCCTCGTGGGGGCAACACTCTCGGAGCTGGCACCGGGAGCCACCATCGCTACCGGTAGCCAGCGCCGGCGGGCCCAGCTGGCGTTCCTGCGGCCCGACCTGGCGTTTGTGAGCCTGCGGGGGAACATCTCGACCCGCCTGGCCCGGGTGCCGCAGGGCGGTGCCGTGGTGGTCGCCATGGCCGCGCTCGACCGGCTGGGACTGGCCCCCACGCCGATGGAGGTGCTCAACGTGCACGTCATGGTGCCCCAGGTGGCCCAGGGAGCTCTGGCCGTCGAGTGCCGAGCGGACGACAGCGCCACCTGCGAACTGGTGAAACCGCTCGACGAGCCCCGCTCCCGGCGCTGCGTCGACGCTGAGCGGTCCTTCCTGGCGTCCATCGGAGGCGCCTGCGACCTCCCTGTGGCCGGCTACGCCACAACGACGCCGGACGGCCGGCTACAGCTCGAGGGCCTACTGGCCGCCCCCGATGGGAGCGCCCTGGTCCGCCGACAGGCCATCGGACCGGTGGGCGACGGCGCCCGGCTCGGAGCCGAGGTGGCCCAGATGGTCCTCGACGGGGGCGGGCGCGACCTTCTGGCGGCCCGGGACGACCGGCGTTGACCCGGGCAAACCGACGCTCGCTCCCGGTGGAGCGTCGTTGACCGGCACCGTCTACCTGGTCGGGGCCGGTCCCGGTGACCCTGGACTGCTCACCCAGCGGGGAGCTGAGCTACTCGCCTGCGCCGAGGTTGTCGTCCACGACCGCCTGACGGGCCCCGCCCTGCTGTCGCTGGCGCCGCCGACGGCCGAAAAGCTGGACGTCGGCAAGCAGCCCGACGACCGGGGCGACCAGGAGGCCATCAACGAGCTGCTGGTGGCCCGGGCCCGGGCCGGCCTAAGAGTCGTGCGCCTGAAGGGGGGCGACCCGTACGTTTTCGGCCGGGGCGGGGAGGAAGCGCTGGCACTGCAGGCCGCCGGGATCCCTTTCGAGGTAGTCCCGGGCGTGAGCGCCGCTATAGCTGCCCCCGCCAGCGCCGGCGTGCCCGTTACTCATCGCGGCCTCGTCACTGCGTTCACCGTCGTGGCCGGCCACACCCGCTCCGTCGGCACGGCGCCCGCCGAGGGCAGCACAAACTGGGAGGCCCTGGCCGCGGTGGGAGGCACGATCGTGGTCCTGATGGGCGCCGCCCATAGGCACCGGATCGCCGAGCGCCTGATGGCCGGCGGGATGAGCCCGGCCACACCGGTACTGGCCGTGCAGTGGGGCACCGAGCCGCAACAGGCGTCGGTCCGCACGACCCTGGGCGGGATGTCCGCTATCACCCTGGGCCCTCCGCTCACCATGGTCATCGGCGAAGTGGCCGGCCTGGACCTGCGATCGCCCGCTCCCCTGCCTCTTTCGGGAAAGACGGTGGTGGTCACCCGGGCAGCACTTCAGGCGTCCCCATTAGCCCAGAGGCTCCGCCAGCTGGGCGCCCGCGTCCTGGAGGTACCCACGATCGCCCTCGCCCCGCCCGCCGACGGCGGCCGGGCCCTGCTGGCGGCGCTGGACAGGCTAGGGCAGGGTGCCTACCCATGGACCGCGTTCACGTCGTCCAACGCCGTCGAGCGCTTCTTCGAGCATGTGCCGGACACGCGTCTGCTCGGGACGACCAAGGTGGCTGCGGTCGGCCCGGGCACGGCCGGCGCGCTGCGTGCTTACCGCGTGGTCGCCGACCTCGTCCCCACCTCTTTCCGGGCCGGGGGCCTGGCGGCCGCCTTCCCATCTGCGCCACCACCTCCAGCCCCCAGGAGGGTGCTGCTCCCCCAGGCTGGCGGCGCCCGTCCCGAGTTGAGGGCCGAGCTGAGCCGGCGAGGATGGGACGTCGATGCCGTCGAGGCCTACCGTACGGTCCCCCAGAAAATCGAGCCCGCCTTGTTGGCGGCCGCGGGCGCGGCCGACGCCGTCTGCTTCGCTTCTTCTTCGGCGGTCAACAGCTACCTCGACCAGGCCGGGACGGCACCCCGCCCCCCCATGGTCGCATGCATCGGGCCTGTCACGGCGGCCACCGCTCGTTCCCGGGGCCTTCAGGTGCACGCCGAGGCGTCCGAGCACACCCTCGACGGCCTGATCGCGGCCCTGGTCAGTACCCTGGCCGGCCTAGAGGGAGAGCCGCCCGGCCGCCCCGGCTGAGCCCTACCACCCGGCCGCCGTCCAGCGCGACAAGTTTGTCCACGTACCTGGCAACAGCCGGGTCGTGGCTCACGACCAGAGCCGACCTGCCCTCGGTGGCGTCCAGTAACTCCCCTAGGACGTGGCCGGCAGTGGCCGGGTCAAGGTGGGCCGTCGGTTCGTCGAGCAGAAGGAGCGCCGGCCCGGCCAGCAGCACCCGGGCCAGACCGAGGCGCTGGCGTTCGCCTGCGCTCATGGGGAGGCCGGCGGCGCCAACGCGCGTGGCCAGGCCCTCCGGCAAGCCGTCCAGCCAGCGGCATAGCCCGGCCCGCTCCAGGGCGGCGAGGCACTCGGGACCACTGGCGCCGGGCCGCCCCACGCGCAGGTTGTCAGCCACGCTGGCCGCGAAAAGGTGCGTCGCCTCCGGTAGCCATCCGGCCAAAGTGGCAATGCCCTGCCTTGTCATCGTCGAGACATCGACGCCGCCAAGGTACGCGTGACCGCCCGCACAGGCTACAAAGTGGAGCAAGGCGTGCACCGCGCTCGTCTTGCCCGCGCCGCTGGGGCCCACCAGGGCGACCCGCTCGCCGTCACCGACAGACAGCGACACGCCCTTCAATATCAGGTCGCCGGCGGGGGAGGTCGTCTCCGCCTCGGCCAGCTGGGCCCGCCCCGGTACGGCGCCAGCACTGTGGTCGAGCTCCGGCTCTTCCACGGCAGGCGCCAGGCGCTCCAAGTCCCGCAACCGGGCGGCAGCCGCGCTCGCCGCGTTATTGCCGGCGAAGACGGCCGGAAGGCCCGTGCACTGGTCCATCACGGCCAGGGTGGCGAAGGCCACCACCGCCAGCGTCACCCCCGACAAACGGTGAGCGTCAGCCGCGGCCAGCCCGGCCCCGACGACGGCGACGAGGGCCCCGCCCGCGGCCAGGATGGTGCCCGCCCGAGCGAGCCCCCCCGCCAGAGCACGCCGGGCCGAGACGGCCGCCGCTCGGCGCCGTACCTGCTCCAGGGCGTCCTCGACCAGGTCCTGGCGGCCATACGCCACCAGCTCGGGGGCGGAACGTACGGTGGCGACCACGGCGCCGGCCAGCTGGGCCCGCTCGGCCGCGGCTCGTTGCTCGACCGGGCCGCCCCATCGGCCCAAGGCCGCCGCCACCGCCACTACTACCAGGGCACCTCCCAGTAGGACGACCCCCAGGACGGGATCCAGGATGGCGGCGACAGCCGCGCCGAGGACAAGGCTGGCGCTCACCTCGACGGCCGCCGTTGTGGCCCGGGCATAGCCTTCGGCCACCAGTTCGGTGTCCGAGACAAAACCACTGAGCAGGCCGCCCGTCCCGTTACCGCCCACCGGCCCCGGGACCAGGGGCACGGCCACATCGAAAAGGCGGAGCCGGGCCCGGCCGAGCAAGCGAAGAGAGAGGCCGTGTACGCCGACCCGCTCCGCGTAACGCGCCAATCCCCTCGCCAGTGAAAATGCCTGGACGGCGCCGATGGCAATGCTCAGCGACAACACCGGCGGCCGTTCAGAAGCACGGGTGATCAGCCAGCCCGAAGTGGTGAGCAGGCCGATACCGCACGCCGCCGTCAGCGTCCCCGCACCGACGACCGACCACAGGCCGCGACCCGGTCTCATGCCGGGGACCTGGTCATGCGAGTACCTGGTCATGCGGGTACCTGGTCATGCCGGTACATGGGCGAGGAGCTCGGCGGTGACGTCCACCAGGTCGCCGTCCCGGACCGTGAGGGCGCGGTCGGCGAGGGACAGGACGGCGGGCCGGTGCGAGACGATGAGGGCGCTCCGGGCTTCCAAGACCTGGCGCAAGCTCTCCAGGACGTGAGCTTCGGCGGCTTGGTCGAGGTGCACCGTCGGCTCGTCCAGGAGGTACAGCGGACGCGGGCGTAGGAAGACCCGGGCCAGGGCGATGCGTTGGCGTTCGCCCGCCGAGACCGGCCGGCCGCCGTCGCCCAGCCTCGTCGCCCAACCCTGTGCCAGCCCGGCCACGAGCTGCGGCGCGCCCGCCTGGGCCAAGGCTCGGAAAAGATCCTCCTCGCTCGCCTCAGGGTTGGCCAAGCGCAGGTTGTCAGCCAGGCTGGCCGACAGGAGCGTGGGCCGTTCGGGGAGATAAGTGATGAGGCGGCGCCACGCCTCGGGGTCTATGTCACCCAGATCCTCGCCGCCGGCGGTCACCTGGCCCGAGCCCGGGGTAGCGAGAGCGAGGAGCAGCGAGATCACCGTGGACTTGCCGGCCCCGCTCGGTCCCACGAGGACCACCGTCTCGCCCGGTGAAATGGCGAGGCTGACCGCCCGCAGCAGCGGTACCTCCCGGCCGGGCAGCTCCACGGTGACCGAACGCAGCTCGACCAGGCCAGGCGCCGTAATGTCTTTTCGGCCTGCAGGGATGGGCGAAGAGCCGATTATGGCCATCGCCCGGGTGGAAGCAGCCAGTCCCTCGCTGCTCTCGTGGAACTCGGCGCTGGCCCGTCGTAGCGGCAGGAACACCTCGGGGGCGATGATCAGGACGGCCAGAGCGGCGCTCAGGTGCAGCCCTCCCGCCAGCAGGCGCAAGCCCAGGGGGACGGCGACGAGGGCCACCGCCACGGACCCCAACGTGTCCAGGACGAGAGCCGAGAGGAAAGCGACCCGGAGCACCTTGGTCGTCGACTGCCTGAGAGCTTCGTTGGTCCTAGCCATCCTTTCCCGGTAGTCAGCTGTCCGGCCGAACGCGCGCAGCACCGACAACCCGTCGAAAAGGTCGGCGACCTGACGGCCCAGGTGCTCGACCTGGCGCCAGCGGTCGGCGGCCAGGGACATGCTGGTCCGCCCGACCAGGGCGCCGAAGACGGGGAAAAGGGCGACGACCACAGCCATGACTAACGCGGAGATCCAGTCGAGCACCCCGACGCACCCGAGCAGCGCCAATGGCGCCGCCGCCGCCAGCACCAGGTCGGGCAGGCACCGGCCGACGTAGACGTCCAGGGCGTCGAGCCCCCTGCCGGCGAGCGCAGCTATGTCGCCGGGGCCGTTCGCAGGCACAGCGACGCCCGCGGCTGGGCCACGGCGGAGCGCGGCGGTGACCAGCCGGGAGCGCACCGCGGCAATGGCGCGCGACGAAGAGACGCCGGCGAGGACTTCTCCCAATAGCGCGACCGCCGCTCGGACGCAGATCCCGGAGCCGAAGAGGACCAGCCACCGGGCCCGGTCGCCGGCCGGGGCGCCGGGCATGGCGCTGGCGAGGAGGTGGGCCAGCGCGACCGCCTGGACCACCACGGACGCCGTCGCCAGCAGCCCTACGGCCACCGACGTGGCCACACTCGCCTTCAGGCCGGGCAGCTCCTTGACCAGGCGCCTGTCGATCGGTCCCCCGCGGCGACCCGCACCAGGGCTTGGAACTTTAGGCACTGCCGGCGGTCGGCGTGGCCGTCGCCACTGGGGGTAGGCCGGTGGTAACGGTCCCCGCCGGGGCCACCGGGCGGGTCAGGCGTTGGCGGAAGACCCAATAGCTCCAGCCCTGGTAGGCGAGCACGAAGGGAGTGAAAATAGCGGCGACCACCGTCATCACCAGCAAGGTGTTGTGCTGGGAGGCAGCACCGGCAATTGTCAGGCCGTTGGCGGCCCGGTTGCTCGCCGGCAGCACGGCCGGGAACATCCGCGCGAAAACCGCCCCCATGAGCGCCAAGATGGCCACGCCCGTCGCCAGGAAGGCCCTCCCGTCGTTGCCTCGGGCGATGAAGAGCGTGGACAACACCACCCCGGCTATGGCGACGATGGCGATGACCAAAGGCAAGGCTCCGGGCACCGAGCCATCGACGGCGGGCCTGCCCGCGGCCGCCACCCAGACCACTGCCGCCGTGACCAGGACGCTGGCGGCGACGCCGGAGACAACTGCCGCATGGCGGGCGCGGGCGGCGAGGGCCCCGCTCGTCTTGAGACTGAGGAAGACAGACCCGTGCAGCACGAACAGGGCCAGGCTGGCCAGGCCACCGACTAGTGCGACCGGGTGGAGCAACCCGATCAGCCCCGCGTAGTAGCGACCGTCGGGGCTGAGCGGGACGCCGTGCACAAGGTCGGTAAAGGCCGCCCCCCAGACGATCGCCGGCACCAGGCTGCCCCCGAAGTTCGCCCAGTCCCAGGTCCGTCGCCATTTCGGGTCGTCGACCTTTGCTCGGAACTCGAACGACACCCCCCTGGCGATCAGTGCCAGCAGGATCAGGAACAGGGCCAGGTAGAAGCCGTTGAAGAGGCGTGCATACCACAACGGAAAGGCGGCGAACGTGGCACCGCCCGCCGTGAGCAGCCATACCTCGTTCCCGTCCCAGACAGGGCCGATGGCATTTAGGCACGTGCGCCGATCGATCTCGTCCTTGGAGACGAACGGGGACACCACGGATACACCGAAGTCGAACCCCTCGAGGAACAGGTACCCGGCCCACAACAAGCCGATCAGGGCAAACCACGTCGTGTTGAGGTCAGCAAAGGGTGCCATCGTCGTCCTTCATGTCAGTAAAGCGGGCACGTCAGTAAATCGGGCACGTCAGTAAATCGGGGCATCTTCAATACACCAGTCCCGCCAGCTCGGCCCCTTCGGCTTCCTCGCCGGTGCCGTCGAGGCCGAGGCGCGCCGCCCGCACGAACAGCCAGGCGTCGACCGCCCCGATGATCGTGTACACGAGGATAAAAGCGATAAAAGTGAGCGCAATGTCTGCGGTGGTCACCGTCGAGACGCCCTTCGCCGTCGTCATCAACCCGTACACGATCCAGGGCTGACGACCGATCTCTGTGAAAATCCAGCCCGTGGTGTTGGCAATGAACGGTAGGGCAATTCCCCACAGGGCAGCACGGCGGAACCAACGGCTCTCGCCCAGGCGCTCGAGATTGTTGCCCCGGGCCAGCCACGCTCCCCAAGCGGAAAGCAGGATGAGTAGGATGCCGGCCCCGACCATGACCCGGAACGACCAGTATGTGAGCGGGATCACCGGGATGTAACTACCGGCGCCATGCTTGGCCACTTCTGCCGCCTGGATGTTGTTTATGCCTTGGACCTGGCCGTTCCAGGAGAGGTCGGCAATAAGCGACAAAAGATGGGGGATACGGATCTGGAAAATAGGCTTCTGCTTGAGGTTGCCGATGGTGAGGATCGAAAAACTGGCACCGGACTTGGTCGTATAGAGCGCCTCTGCCGCAGCCATTTTCATGGGCTGGTACACATCCATCAAACGAGCCTGGACGTCACCCGAGATGGCGACCAGGACGGTTGCCACACCGGTGAAGAACGCAGCGAACCGGCTGGCCCGCAAAAACGAATTGCGGTGCTCACTGCCGCGGGGCTCGCGGTGCGCCCGCCACGCGCTGATCCCGAGCACCACCGCACCGGCGGTGGCCAATGCGCCGAGGACGGTGTGGGCGAACGAACCCCACAACATCGGGTTGCCTAAAAGTAGCCAGAAGTTGGTGAGCACCGCCTGGCCGTGGACGACCTTGTAGCCGACCGGGTGCTGCATCCACGAGTTGGCGGCCAGAATAAACAGGGCCGACAAGGTCGTCCCCAGGCTCACCATCCAGATCGTCGCCAGGTGGAGCCGGGGGGAGAGGCGTCCGCGGCCGAATATCCACAGACCGATGAAGGTCGACTCCATGAAAAAGGCGAGGAGCGCTTCGATGGCCAGCGGGGCGCCAAAAATATTGCCGACGAAGACAGAATAAGCGGACCAGTTGAGCCCGAACTGGAACTCGAGGACAATACCGGTCACTATGCCCACTGCCATCTCGATAAGGAAAAGGCGCCCGAAAAAGCGGCTGAGGCGGTCCCAGCCGGCATCGCCGCGCTTGTAGGCCAGCGTCTGCATCAAGGCCACCAAGAAGGCGAGCCCGATCGTGAGCGGCACGAAGAAGAAGTGGAAGACCGTTACGACGCTGAACTCCCAGCGCGCCAGAAGCAGCTGCATCAGGGCTCCGATCCTCGATTAGTCGACATTGAGGCCTCCGCAAATAGACCGGGCGGGAACAAACGGTAAGCGGTGGCCGGTGCCGGCGGCTAGGGACGAAGGTCCCAAACAGGGCCTCCTCCCGACCAGGGCGTTTGGGCCCCGTGAGCCCTCGGTCAGGGACCTCCGTTTGCGGACCAGGCGATAGCGTGTGGCATGGCTTTCCCGGAGACGAGGATGCGACGGCTACGGCGTTCTCCCGTCCTGCGGGAAATGGTGGCCGAGACGTCGATCGGCGTGAAGGACCTCGTCGCCCCCCTCTTCGTCCGCGAGGGCATCGACGACCCCCGACCGGTACCCTCGATGCCCGGAGTCGTCCAGCACACGTTGGGCTCGCTGGTGAAAGAGGCCAGGCAGCTGTGCGACCTGGGGGTACCCGCACTGGTCCTGTTCGGCGTACCGGTGCACAAGGACGCCGAGGGCAGCCAGGCCTGGGCGCCGGACGGGATCGTGCAGGTTGCGCTGGCGGCCCTGCGCCAGGAGCTGGGCTCGGAGATGGTCCTCATCGCCGACCTGTGCCTGGACGAGTACACCGACCACGGGCACTGCGGGCTGCTCGACGACCGGGGGGAAGTCGCCAACGACCCGACCCTCGCCCTCTACGCGCGCGTGGCCCGCGCCCAGGCCCGTGCCGGAGCCGACATTGTCGCCCCCTCGGGGATGATGGACGGCCAGGTGGCGGCGGTCCGGGCGGCGTTGGACGGTGACGGCCGCACCGAGGTGGGGATCCTCGCCTATTCGGCCAAGTTCGCATCGGCCCTGTACGGGCCGTTCCGTGACGCGGTGGACGTGACCATAGCGGGAGGTGGTAACCGGCGCGGCTACCAACAGGACCCCCGCAACACCAGAGAGGCCGTGCGGGAGGCCGAGCTCGACGTGGCCGAGGGAGCGGACATGGTGATGGTCAAGCCCGCCATGGCTTACCTCGACATCATTGCCGCCGTCCGTCAGGCGGTAAGGGTGCCGGTGGCCGCCTACCACGTGAGCGGCGAGTACGCCATGGTCAAGGCGGCGGCCGAGCGGGGCTGGCTGGACGGCGCCGCCGTAGCCCTCGAGCACCTCGGTGCCATAAAGCGGGCCGGGGCCGACATGGTCCTGACATACTTCGCGGCCGAAGTCGCCGAGATCCTGGGCCAGTGACCGGCCATCCAGTGACCGGCCAACCAGTGACCAACCGCTCGCTTTTCGAACGGGCCTGCCGCGTATCGCCCGGGGGGGTCAACTCTCCGGTGCGGGCCTTCCGGGGCGTGGGTGGCACGCCCTACTTCGTGGCCCGGGGCGCAGGGGCCTACGTCTGGGACGTAGAGGGTGCGCGGTACATCGACTACGTCCAGTCCTATGGCGCGTCGGTCCTCGGCCACGCCCACCCCAAGGTCATCGAGGCCATCAGGCAGGCGGCGGGCCTCGGGACGACCTTCGGGGCGCCCACGGAGGGCGAGGTGCTGCTGGCCGAGACCATCTGTGAACGCGTGCCCGGTTGCCAGGTGCTAAGGCTCGTCAGTAGCGGCACCGAAGCCGCCATGACCGCGGTCAGGCTGGCCCGAGGCGCCACCGGCCGGGACCGGGTGGTCCTGTTCTCGGGTTGCTACCACGGCCACAGCGACGCGCTGCTGGCCGGAGGGGGCAGCGGGGTCGCCACCCTCGGGCTGCCGACCTCGGCCGGAGTGCCCGCTGGTGCCGTGGCCGAAACGCTGGTGGCGCCTTACAACCGCGTGCCCCAGGTCGGCCACGACGTGGCTGCCGTCATCGTGGAGCCAGTCGCCGCCAACATGGGGCTCGTACCGCCTGAGCCCGGCTTCCTCGAAGGCCTGCGCCAGGAATGCGACAGGGCGGGGGCCCTGCTGATCTTCGATGAGGTGATCACCGGCTTCCGGGTCGGCCCCGGGGGCGCGTCCCGCCTCTTGGGCGTGACCCCCGACCTTTGGTGCTTCGGCAAGGTGATCGGCGGCGGCTTGCCGCTGGCGGCTTTCGGCGGCCGACGCGACATCATGGAACAGCTCGCGCCCCTAGGCCCCGTGTACCAAGCAGGGACCCTGTCGGGCAACCCGGTGGCGACCGCCGCCGGCCTCGCCGTGCTTTCCCTCCTGGAGGACGCCGCATACAAGGAGCTGTCCGCATGGGCAGGCCGTTTCGGGGCCGGGCTGGCAGCGGCGGCGCAGGAAGCCGGCCTGGCTGTCCAGGTACCCGTGGCAGGTCCGCTCGTCGGCATCTTTTTCGGGCCCAGCGCGGTGGCGGACTACGAGGGCGCCCGCCTCTCGGCGTCCAGCGGGCTCTATCCGGCCCTCATGCACGGCCTGCTGGAGCGAGGAGTAGCGATCGCTCCCGGCCCGTACGAAGTGCTGTTCCCGAGCCTGGCCCACACCGGCGCCGACCTCGAGCGCACGGTGGAGGCATTCGGGGAAGCCGCCCGCGCCGCCGTCCGGGGCGCGGCCTGAGATGGGCTCAGTGGGCGGGTTTGGCCCGGGCTAAGGCGGCGACCGCCTTGTAAGCCGCTTCGGCCGGCCCGGTCTCATCGGGCCGCAGCATGTTGGACATGATCCGTAGCAACCACTCCATCAAAGACCGGCTCTGCATCCCGGTAAGGGTGCACGCCCGCATCACCGTGGGCCGGCTGATAGCGCGTACGAACGCGCGGGCCACCCGGTAGTACAGGCCGTACTCGGCCTGTAGGCGCTGCTCGTACTCCCGCAGCTCCCCGGGGTCGTTACTCGTGAGCGCCTGGCCCAGGACCACTGCCGCCAGTCGCCCGGTCTCGTACCCGTAGGCGATGCCCTCGCCGTTGAACGGGTTGATCATGCCGCTGGCGTCGCCGACCACCAGATGGGTAGGCCCCGATCGGGGACCGACGGACAGGCCCATGGGGAGCCGGCCGCCGGTGGCCGGGCCCAGGCATGTCTCCGGACTGAGCCCCCACGATCTGGGCACGAAGCCGCAGAAGGCCTCCAGCATCTGGGTGGTGTTGGCGCCTTTCCATTTCGCCGAGGTCGTCAACAAGCCGACCCCTACGTTGACCCGCCCGTCGCCCAAGGGGAAGATCCAGCCATAGCCCGGCATGGCATTACCGGCCTGGTCCCGAAGGTCCAGCCAGGAATCGATCCAGGGTTCGTCGTGGCGCGGCGAGGTCCAGTAGCCCCTCAAGGCCATGCCCTGGGGATAGGAACGGTTGCGCTGGTTGCCGATCGACCAGCCGAAGCGGGAATTGGCGCCGTCCGCCACGACGACATAGCGCGCTGTGACCCGGCCGCTGTGGCCGTCTTCGCCCTTGGCCACCAGGAGCGCCCCTCGTAGGGCCTGGCCTTCCATGATCGGCTCGACCGCCTCAGTGTGCCCCCACAGGGCAGCCCCGGCTTTTGCCGCGTGGTCGGCCACCATGGCATCGAGATCCTTGCGGGTCACCACGTAGCCGTAGCGAGGTAGGCCGGGAACCGCGGGCCAGGGAAGTTCGAGGCTGCGGCCGAAGCCGTGCGAGCGCAGCCCTTCGTAGCGGTGGCAGGCAGCCAGTTCCTGGGCCAGGCCCATGTCCTGGAGCTGGCGCACCGAGCGGGGGGTGAGCCCGTCCCCGCAGGTTTTTACTCTGGGGAAGGCCTTGCGTTCCACCAGGATCACATCGTGGCCGGCCTTGGCCAGCCAGTAGGCACACGACGACCCCGAGGGCCCGGCGCCAATGACAAGGACGTCGCACTCGTGGTCGCCAGCGGGGTTGGTGGGGTTCATCTGCCTCGGAGCGTTCGTCGGCCGAGCCTTTGGCGGCACGGCGAAGGGCTGGTGCGATGCTACTCGTCAACCACCCGGTTAGCGGCCGGCCGTGCCCGCAGGGTGACCTGGGGGGTACCGGAGGGTGACCTGGGGGGTACCGGAGGGTGACCTGGGCGGTACCCGAAGGTGAGCCTGGGAGGTACCCGAAGGTGAGATGGTGCCGTTCTGACGCTAGCCTAACGACTCGATGGACCAGTACCTACCGATCCTGCTCCTCGTCGTCCTTGCTCTGTTGTTCGCGATCGGCTCGTTCATGGCCTCTCGCGTCCTGGGCCCCAACGGCCATCTCAACCCGGCGAAGGTCGGCCCTTACGAGTCCGGGATAGCCCCCGTCCGAGAGGCTTCGGCCCGCTTCCCGGTGCGCTTCTACCTGGTGGCGATGATCTTTGTCATCTTTGACATCGAGATCGTCTTCCTCTACCCGTTCGCCGTCATGTTCCGGCAACTAGCCCTGTTCGGGCTCGTGGAGTTCGCCTCCTTCGCCCTCGTGGTCTTCATCGCCTTCGCCTATCTCGTGTCCGAAGGCGCCCTCGACTGGGGCCCGGGCAAGCGCGTCGGTGACCGCGGCGGTGCCCCCGTCAGCCGCACCCTCAACGCCACTGTTCGCAGGGTCGGCCGGCCGGGCGCCCCGGGCAGCCGCACATACGCTCCCACCGCCGGGACAGCTACCGCCGGGCCGGCTCCCTCCACTACAGCCACCACCACCGGCCCGGCCAAGGCAGACAACTGATGGGCCTGGAAGACCTGCGGCACAACTTTTTCACCGGGACCCTCGAAGAGGTAGTCAAGTGGGCGCGCGCCTCCAGCTCCTGGGGCGCTAACTTCGGCCTGGCCTGCTGCGCCATCGAGATGATGGCAACCGGCGCCGCCAACTTCGACCTGGCCCGCTTCGGCATGGAGGTGTTCCGGGCGTCGCCCCGCCAGGCAGACCTCATGATCGTGGCCGGTCGGCTCAGCCAGAAGATGGCCCCCGTGCTCCGCCAGGTCTACGACCAAATGATGGAGCCGAAGTGGGTCATCTCGATGGGGGTGTGCGCGTCCACCGGCGGCATGTTCAACAACTACGCGCTCGTCCAGGGGGTCGACCAGGTCGTGCCCGTGGACGTCTACACACCGGGGTGCCCGCCCGGGCCGGAGACTCTTATCCACTCCATCCTCACGCTGCACGAGCAGATCCGCAGGGGCGAGATAACCCGCAGGCGAGCCGTGACGGGCGGTGGGGCCGGCATCCACCTGGAGGAGATCCAGCCGCTCGAGCTCGGCCCGACCGGTCGCAGCCTCGTGGACCGCGCCAGCCGGGCGGCGAGCAGGTGAGCGAAGACCAAACACCCCAGCCGACGCCGGGAGCGGCGGCCCCGAGCGACGACGGGCCGAGCCTGTTGCACGGTTGCCCGGTCAGCGAACCTCTGGGCCAACGCACCGTTCACACCGACCGCGGCCGCTACCTCGCCCTCATGGAGGCTTTGTACCGGGACGGGTTCGAGTCCTGCATCGGCGTGAGCGGCGTCGACTACCTGACCCATCCGGGGCGGGACATCCCGGAGGGAGTCACGGCCGAACGTTTCGAGGTGGTGGTGGAACTTCTGTCGTTTTCCCGACGAGAACGCCTGCGCGTCCGTTGCCAGGTGCCCGTGGACGATCCCGTCGTGCCCAGCCTTTTCGACCTGTGGCCCGGCAGCGAAGCGCACGAACGCGAGACCTTCGACATGTTCGGCATCCGGTTCACGGACCATCCCGACCTGACCCGCATACTGATGCCCGAGGACTGGGAGGGCCACCCCTTGCGCAAGGACTACGCCACCGGCCACGTGCCGGTCCAGTTCAAGGAAGCGCCCAAATGACCACCCCCTCGCTGGTCGACCTCCTTAAATCCAAGACCTCCGAAGGCGCTCAAGAACTACTGGCGCGCGAGAGGACGAGCGTCAAGGAACTGCGGGCCGAGGTGGGCGGCGTGCTGCGCCTCCCCGAAGGTGTCACCCTCGACCGGGACGACATCAACTACGAGGCTCCCGACGACGAAACGATGATCCTCAACCTCGGCCCTTCCCACCCGTCCACTCACGGAGTGTTGAGGGTGATGGTCGAGATCCGGGGCGAACAGGTGTTGCGTACCAAACCTGTCATCGGCTACCTGCATACGGGCATGGAAAAGACCGGCGAGGAGCTGATGTACCAGCAGGGCGCCACCAACGTGACCCGCATGGACTACCTCTCGCCGTTCTTCAACGAGCTGGCCTACTGCCTCTCGGTGGAGAAGCTGGCGGGCGTCGAGGTGCCTCCGCGCGCCCAATGGATCCGCATGCTCATGTGCGAGCTCAACCGGATCTCCTCCCACCTGCTCTGGCTCGCCACCAACGGCGCCGACCTCGGCGCCCTCAACATGCTCGTCTACGGCTGGCGGGACCGGGAACTGGTCCTGGCCTTCTTCGAGAAGGTGACGGGCCTGCGGATGAACCACAACTACATCCGTCCCGGAGGGGTGGCGGCCGACCTGCCCGACGGGTGGCGCGACGACGTCCTCGCCATTTGCGACACCGTCGTAAAGCGGATGGACGAATACGACAACCTGCTCACGGGCCAGCCTTTGCTGCAGAACCGCATGGACGGCGTGGGCGCCCTCGACTCCGACACCGCCGTTGGCCTCGGCCTGACCGGGCCTCTGCTGCGCTCTACCGGGGTGGCCTACGACGTCCGGCGCGACTTCCCGTACCTGTTTTACGAACAGGTCGACTTCGACGTGATCGTCGGCACTGCGGGAGACTGCTGGGACCGCTTCGCCATACGGGCCAATGAGATCCGCGAATCGGTCCGCATATTGCGCCAGGTGGCCAAGGCGGTGCCCGCCGGGGACTACCGGGCCCAGGACCAGAAGTTCACGCCGCCGCCCCGCAACCGGATCGACGAGTCGATGGAGGCTTTGATCCACCACTTCAAGTTGTTCACGGAGGGTTTCCGGGTCGCCCCGGGCGATGCCTACGTACCGGTCGAGTCCCCCCGCGGGGAGCTCGGTTGCTACGTGGTGTCGGACGGGACCTCACGGCCTTACCGCCTGCACGTACGGGCCCCTTCGTTCGCCAACCTGCAGGCGCTGGCCCCGATGGTCCGGGGTGGCTTTATCCCCGACGTGATCGCCTGCATATCCAGCATCGACCCGGTATTGGGGGACGTCGACCGTTGAGCCCGACGCAAAGCGGGCCCGATTGGGCCCGATGCCGGCATCTCGGCAAGGATCGATATACATGGGCCTGAGCCAGGACACCCTCGTCCGAGCGCGACAACTCATCGCTCTGTACCCGCACAAGCGTTCCGCGCTCATCCCCGTGCTGCACCTGCTCCAGGAGCAGGAGGGGTACCTGAGCCCGGACGGGATCGAGGACGTGGCCGCGCTCCTCGAGCTCACCCCCGCCGAGGTGCGGGGGACGGCCAGCTTCTATGACATGTTCCACCTCGAGCCCGTCGGCCGCTACCTGGTCGCCGTCTGCACCAATATCGCCTGCATGCTCCAAGGCGCCTACGAGCTCCTCGACCACATCGAGGAAAGCCTGGGCGTGCACCCCGGGGGGACGACCGCCGACGGCACCTTCACCCTCGAGGACGCCGAATGCCTGGCCCTGTGTGGCAACGCTCCCTGCGTCACGGTCAATTGGCGGTTCTTCGGCAACATGACCCCAGAGTCGTGGGACGCCCTGGCCGAAGACCTCCGGGCCGGCCGTCTCGACGCCGAGGTCCCCCCGCACGGCACGCTCTCCCGGGTCCAACGCTCCGTGGGCCTGCCCGCCGGTGCTCCACAGGCTCAGCCTCCGGCCAAGCCGCGGCGGGCCGTCAAAAAGGTCGTCACCGCCTCGCCTCCCGCTGCCATCGACGCCGCCGGGCAGCCGGTGGCGCTGGGGACGTCGCGTACGACCCCGGCGGTGGCCAGCACGCTGCTGATCGACGCCCCGCCTGCGCCCGAGGAGAACGGCCGGTGAGCGCCGTCGAGACGCCCGGTCCCAAGCAAGGGCCCAAGATCGTGACGTCGCGCTTCGGCCTCCGCGAGAGCTGGACGCTGGCCTCCTACCTCGACCACGGTGGTTACGAGGGCCTGCGCCGCGCGCTGGCCATGACCCCCGAAGAGGTGCACCAGGCCACCCTGGCCTCCAGCATCCTCGGCCGTGGGGGGGCAGGCTTCGACGCCGGCCGCAAGTGGGGCATGTTGCGCAAGGCCGAGCCCGTGTACCTGGTGGTCAACGGGGACGAGAGCGAACCCGCCACGTTCAAGGACCATGCCCTGATCGAAGGCGACCCCCACCAACTGATCGAAGGCAGCGTCATATGCGCCTACGCCATCGGGGCGGCCCAGGTTTTCATCTTCGTACGGGGGGAGATGGCGCTGGCCCAAGAGCGCCTCCAGGCGGCGCTCAACGAGGCCTACGAGTACGGAGCCGTCGGTGCCAACATCTTGGGCTCAGGTTTCTCCGTCGACATCGTCGTCCACCCCGGCGCCGGCGCTTATATCTGCGGCGAGGAGACGGCTCTGCTGGAAAGCCTGGAGGGCAAGCGCGGTTTTCCCCGCATCAAGCCCCCTTATTACCCCGCGGCCATAGGCCTTTACGGCGCTCCCACCGTCGTCAACAATGTCGAGACCCTCTCCAATCTCCCATGGGTCATGTGCAACGGGAGCGACGCCTTTTCCGCCCTGGGCGACGGGCGTTCCCGGGGCACGAAGATCCTGGCCCTGTCGGGCCACGTGCGCCGCCCCGGTAACTACGAGATCGAGTTCGCCAAGGTGAGTTTTCGCGAGCTCATCTACGACCCTGCGCTGGGTGGCGGCGTACGCCACGACCGCGACCTCAAGGCGTTCATCCCCGGAGGGGTTTCCGCCCCTTGGTTCGGTCCCCAGCACCTGGACCTTTCCCTGTCCAACGAGGTGATCGCCCAAGCCGGTTCGATGGCCGGGTCCGGCGCCGTCACGGTGATGGACGAGACGACGTGCGTGGTGCGGGCGGTATGGCGGATAACCCGCTTCTTCCACCGGGAGTCCTGTGGCCAGTGCACACCCTGCCGGGAAGGCTCGGGTTGGGTCGAGAAGGTGATGCGCCGCATCGAGGACGGTGAGGGGAGGGAGGCCGACCTGGAGCTTCTCATGGACATCTGCGACAACATCGTCCCCGGCGTCAGCTGGCCTCCGGCCCAGACGACCATCTGCGTCCTGGGGCCTTCGATCCCAAGCCCGGTGGCGTCGGGCATCCGCACGTTCCGGGACGAGTTCCTGGAGCACATCCGGCTCGGCCACTGCCCCTTCCCCCCGGACCGTTTGCGAGAAAGCCCCGCTTATGCCTGAAGACCATATGCCTGAAGGCGTTGCCATAACCCTTGACGGCCGCCAGGTGATGGCCAGGAACGGGGAGATGCTCAT
>CAYZVQ010000073.1:0-17686 GCA_964481925.1 uncultured Acidimicrobiaceae bacterium | reverse complement strand
ACGAAAAGCTGTTCCAAGGATTGGCCGCCGGGGACCGGCTCATGGCGGACCTGCCGGCCCAGTTCGGGGGGCCCCAGCAGGTCACCCTCGGCCTGGCCGAGACGGCCGCGGCCGGATCGCTCTACTCCGACCAGACCTGGTCCTATCTGGCCTCGGGCATCGCCCAGGGCCTGGCCGGTAACGGCTACCTGCTCGCGGTACTGGCTTATGTCTTCCAGGGGATGATGCTGAACGGGCAGTTCTCCAACCTGGTGGCGGCCAGTTACGCCATCAGTTGCGTGGACCGGCCCTACCTGAAGACCGTGACCGCCTACGAGCAGCTGGCCACCGGCCTGGTCAAAGCGGATCCCGACTTCGGGGGGATAAGTGCCTGGGGCGACGTCGCCTGCGCCTACTGGCCCGTCCCCGCCCAGGGGACCGTCGCCCCCATCCACGCCGCCGGCAGCCCGCCCATCCTCGTCATCGGCTCGACGGGCGACCCAGCGACCCCCTACCCATGGGCGCAAGCAGTGGCCCGCCAGCTCGATCACGCCGAACTTCTCACCCGGACCGGCCCGGGGCACACGGGCTATATCAACAGCACGTGCATCCAGCGCTGGACGGACCGCTACCTGGCCACCCTGGAGATGCCCCCGCAGGGCACTTCCTGCGCCTAGGTCACAACCTCGGTGCTTCCGACCCGACGCTCACCCAGTGGCGGTTGTTGCCGGTCCGTTTCACACCCGGTAGGTGCCGGCCGGCGTTTTCACGGGGACCATCCGCACGCCTCCGCTCAGAACGTCGTCCCGGCCCAAGTAGTCGAGGTCGACCGTCTCTACGATGCTTAGGTGAGCACCGCAGACGCCAAGTCGCCGTCGCCGGCGCGAACGCCGGCCATGTGGAGCCGGCGCGACCACGGGCCGCTCCCGTGGCTATTGCTGGCGCTGACCGTAACTACGGGCCTGGTCGACGCCTTCAGCATCCTGGAACTGGGCCGCGTCTTCGTGGCGAACATGACCGGCAACGTGGTCTTCGTGGCTTTTGCGCTCGCCGGTGCCCCCGGCTTCTCACTGGGGTCGTCGCTGTCGGCCCTGGCCGGTTTCCTGGTCGGTGCTGGAGCGGGCGGGGCCCTCATCCATTGGGTGGCCGGTGACAGGGCGAAGCTCGTCCGGGCCGGTGCCCTCCTCGAGGTGGTGCTCGTCGCCGGTGCCCTGGCGCTGGTGGCCGGGAGCGGCGCCCCTTTCCACGCTTTCCCGCAGGACGTAATAGCCGCTCTCCTGGCGACGGCCATGGGCGTACAAAACGCCATCGCCCGCCGGCTGGCCGTCCCCGACCTCACCACGACGGTGCTCACCATGACCCTGACCGGCATCGCCGCCGATTTACGGGCGCCGAACCGCCGGGTGGCGCTGAGCCGCCGTGGCCTGGCTATCGGGGCCATGTTCGCAGGCGCCGTCGCCGGCGCCGAGCTGGTCCTGAACGGCGACCTCACCGCGGTATTGGCCATAGCCGTTGGTCTCCTGGCGGCGGTGAGCGTTTGTGCGGTGATGGCCGCCCAGCGCCCCGGGCTGTGGCGGACAGCCTCAGGTGGTCCCGGGTAGGCCCCTGACCACGCTTGTCGTCAGGGTCCCGATCTCCTCCACCTCGATCTTTACGACGTCGCCGGCTTGGAGCGTGAACGGGGCCGGTGGCACCAGGCAGGTGCCGGTCGACAGCACGGCACCGTCGGGGTGCACGTCCGAGTGGACCAGATAGCGTACGAGCTCGTCGTACCGGCGGTGCAACTGGGCGGTGCTGGCCTCGCCCCGCCACGTCGCTTCGCCGGAACGGTAGATGGTGAGACCGATCTTTAGGGCGTAAGGGTCGGGGACCTCCCATGCCGGCCGCACCATGGGCCCGAGCGCGCAGGCGCCCATGTATATCTTCGCTTGGGGGAGGTAGAGCGGGTTCTCGCCTTCGATGGAACGAGACGACACGTCGTCGCAGGCCGTGTACCCGACTATCTCGCCGAAGGCGTTGATGACGAGAGCTACCTCGGGCTCGGGGACGGTGACGGCCGAGTCCGTCCGCACGGCGATGGTGCCGCCGTCGCCCACGACGCGCCACGCCGCCGACTTGAAGAACAGCTCCGGCCTTTCGGCGTCGTAGACGAGCTCGTAGGCGCTGGCCGCCCGTTCGCTCTCCTCGACCCGGGCCTCTCGGGAGATCACGTAGGTGACGCCTGCGGCCCAGACCTCGGTACGACCGTCGATGGGCGCCAGCACCTCGACGTCAGCGAGCGCCACTGTTCCACCACTCGCCTGTTCACCACCGGCCTGTTCACCACCGGCGTGCTCGAGCTTTTCGCGCAGCCGGTCGAGCGGCAATGACCACAGTTCTGCGAGCGAACCGACATCGAGCGCCGATACGCGGCCGGCTTCGGCCAGGCCGACGCGGGCGTCGGACGACCCGGGTGGACGGTACCTGAGAATGTGCACGTTACGAACCTCTACTCCCGGATCGCTGGATCCCTTTGGTGTAAGACGGGCTGGTTGGTATAGGACGGCCGGTTGGTACACGGCAGGTTGGGGCCCCACGTTGCATTACACCACTCGATGCCAGACTGTCGCCGGAGGTGTTCGTGAGATGAGCTTCGTCGAACTGGATTACCAGGATGACTGACGCACCAGCTCCGGGGCGAAGGCTCGGCCCCTGGCAGACGGCCACGGTCGTCGAGGTCCGGCCGGAGACGGCGAGCGCCAAGACCTTTCGCCTCAGGCTGCCCGGACCGTCCGGCCATCAGGCCGGCCAGCACTACGTCGTGCGGCTGACGGCGCCCGATGGTTACGTGGCGTCGCGTAGCTATTCGGTAGCCAGCGCGCCCGACGCAGGGCCAGAGATAGAGCTGACTGTCGAGAGGCTCGAAGAAGGCGAAGTGTCGAGCTTCTTGCATGACGTCGTCGTGCCCGGCGACGTTCTGGAGGTGCGCGGGCCGATCGGCGGCTGGTTCGTGTGGCGGGGGGAGACGCCTGCCGTTCTAGTCGGAGGGGGCTCGGGGATCGTCCCGCTCATGTCCATGCTGCGCCTCGCCCGTCGGACGCAGCGCAGCGACCTCGTCCGGCTCCTGGTGTCCGTGCGGGCGCCCACCGACCTCTATTACGCGGACGAGTTACCGGGGCCGGAGACGACGGTCATCTACACGCGCGTGGCGTCGCCAGGCTCACCTCGGCCGCCCGGCCGGCTCGATCTCGACGACGTCGCCCGTGCCCTCGTGGCCGGCTCTATCGTCTATGTCTGCGGGTCGGCCGGCTTTGCCGACAGCGCCACGGAACTGCTCACCGCCGCCGGTGCCGCACCGGGCGATATCCGCGTCGAGCGTTTCGGGCCCACAGGTTGATTCCTGACCTTGCCCGAGGTACACGCCGGCGCTTGAGCCCGGCTCTTTCGGAGCACGTCGCGTAAGCTCTTCGCCATGCTCACGAGCACGGCGACTTTCGCGTTGGCGGCGACGCTGGTCGTGCTCCTGCCCGGGCCGGACACCCTGGTGGTCGTGCGCAACCTTGTGAAGGGCGGCCGGCGGGTTGCCGCCCGCACTGTGCTCGGCGTGCTCTCCGGCCTCACGGTCTGGGTCGTCACCGCCGTCCTAGGCCTTTCGGCGGTGCTGCGCGCCAGCCACGACGCCTATATCGGCTTGCGGATCGCGGGCGCCGTCTACCTCGTCTATCTGGGCGTGAGGTCCCTGCAGGCGCGGGCTGACGCGGGCACGTCCCCTCGTCGCCTACGCGCCACCGGCTACACGGCCGGCCTGCTCACCGACCTCCTTAATCCCAAGGTGGGGGTCTTTTTCGTCACGTTCCTGCCCGGTTTCGTGCCCCACGGCTATTCCGTGGCCTGGGTGTCGCTGCTTTTCGGTGCCATCTTCGTCGCGCTCACCGCTACCTATTTCGCCATCCTGCTCACGGCCTCACGACCGGTAACCCGCTGGATGGACGACGCCCGCCTGCGCCGGCGGATGGACCGCTGCACCGGAGTTGTGCTCATCGGTTTCGGCTTACGCCTGGCCTTGGACCCATAAGACTCCGGACCGATCAGGGAGAAGCCAGTGGACAAAGACCGAGCCCGTGCCCTGCTGGTCGCGGAGCGCGCCAGCGTTGAGGCGCTCATTTCCGGCCTACAGGTCGACCGCGGCGAGGACCGCGCCGCCGAAGAAGACTCGGCCGACTGGAGCGACCCGGCTCAACCTCTCACGGCGGAGGGTGCCGATGACGCCGTGAGCGCCGGTCTCGTGGTCCGCCTGCAGGCCATCGAGCGTGCCGAGCAGCGCCTCGCCGCCGGCACCTACGGTCGCTCGGTGCTCAGCGGTGCGACCATCCCGGACGAGCGTCTCGAAGCCGACCCCGCGGCGGAGCTCACGGTCGAGGAGGCTGCCGCCCAGCACTGACATCCCGGGACGGGCCACCCGCTGTAAGAGGGTTGTCACTAAGAGTGGCTTGGCCCGTCCAGTGCCTGGATGGCCGAAGCGCTATCGCGTAGCTGGCCGGAGCCGTCGGTGATATACACCGCCGCCGAGCGCAGGACCGACGAGTTCTTCTCTCGTTGCGCCTGGAGGCACTCCCCAGCCCCGGTGATGTTGAAGGTCAAAGCGGCTCCCCAGTGGTAGGCGAGCGCAGGGTCAGGGGGATAGGGCTGCTCCAGGCCCTTGGAGGCCACGCTCTCGATAATCGAGCAGCCGGCCAGGTACTGGCCTCTCGACAGGTCGTTGTCCGCCAGGACCAGCGAATTGAGGACCGGTTCCCCGGTCTCGCGGTACCAAGCCGAAAAGCGGGCGGGTGCTGAGGCCGTGACCGTCGGCAGGCCGGCGATCTTGAGATTGGCGAAAGCGGGTATGTCCGAGCCCGTCTTCGAGCCGGTCGTCGAACTGGCCAGCGCGCTGGCGGGGAAGAACAAGGCCGCCAGGGCCGCTACGCCGATGCCGGCCCGGCGCCCGGTGCGCCACCAACGCTGGCTCCGGGGTAAACGGTGCTGGGGGCGGATCCTGTGCGAGAACCGAACTGAGTGCTGCGAGCGCCTTAGGCGAGCCATGGGTGCCTCCCTCTCCACCAAGAGTGGACCACCCAGAAGACCACAACGTCAAGACCGGAGCGGCCTCTGCGGTGATCGGGCGCACATAATTCTTCCCGTGCCCGGCGGATGCTCAACCTGCGCGGCCGGCTGGTCACCGGCAGCGTTCGAATGCCCTCCGCCGGCCCGCACCGGGCCGCCTCAAGCGGGGATGTAAGCGCAGGCCGGATCCTCGGCCAGGGGGTCGCCGCTGGAAGCAAAGGCACGTGCGCGCGACCCGCCGCAGACGTCCTTGAACTCGCAGCGGCCACACCGCCCCCCAAACTCGGCGGCCCGGACCGCCCGTAACAGGGGATGGTCCCGGTAGATGCCGACGGGGCCCTGCTCCCTCACGTTGCCGAGCCGGAGCGGTAGGAAACCGGCCGGGTAGGCCCAGCCGTCGTGGGCTACGAAGAAGATCCCTTTGCCGTCCCGGGTGCCGGCGCTGGCCATCTGGGCCGGCTCTGTCGATGGGCCCAAGAGTTCGCGGAGGAGCGGGGACTGCCGACGGTACAGGGGGCCGAGGCGGAAAGCGGCGGCGGGGGTGGTCGTCAGGGTTGCCGCTTTTCGCCAGGCCGCCACGCGGCGGCACCATGGCCCTTCTACCGTCCTCACCGCGAAGCCGTAGTGCGAGGCTTCGAACAACAGGTGCGCGACGTCCTCGTTCTCCGCCGGCGAAAGTTCCTGCTCGTCGCGGCCCCGGCCCACCTGTACCAGGAAGAACACCTCCCACGAGGCGGCGCCGACCTCCTGGACGATGGCGGCGACGCCGGCCAGTTCGTCGACGTTGGCGCGCATGACAGCCGTGTTCACCTGCACCTTGAAGCCGAGGTAACGGAGCTGGTGAAGGGCCGCGACGGTCTCCCCGAAGTGCCCGTGGACACCTCGGATCCCCTCGTGAGTGGCAGCCGTGGCGCCATCCAGGCTGAGCGAGACACTGCTTACGCCCAGCCGGCGTAGTTCCTCGAGCGGCCCCGTCCTCAGCCTCGAAGTAACGCTCGGCGCCAGCGCCACGGGCAACCCGACCTGGCCCGCGGCGGCCACCAGCTCGAGCAGGTCCGGGCGGCTCATCACGTCCCCGCCTGTCATCACGAGCACTGGAGGCCGCGGGCCGAAACCGGCGAGCTGGCGGATGAGGCGAAGCCCCTCGCTCGTGGTCAGCTCGCCGGGAGCAGGCTCGGGCATGGCTTCGGCCCGGCAGTGCCGGCAGGCGAGCTCGCACGCCCGAGTGGTCTCCCAGAAGACCAGGATCGGCGCCTCGTCGAAGTTCACATCACCACATTGACGCTTTTCGTTCCGGACGCGCCACCGCGGCGGGTGCTCAGTCGCGGCCGTGGCCGGGGGCCGAGGTGCCGGGTGGCGGGCGGGCGGGCGTGGGAAAATTAACGGGTGATCCAGGAAATGGCCCGGGCCGAGATCGACGAGTTCATGCGCGAACAGGTGGTCGGCCGGGTTGGTTGTTACACCGACGGCCGGATTTACGTCGTCCCTGTCATCTTCGCCTGGGACGGGAGCTGCGCCTACGTGTACTCCGTCGAAGGCCAGAAGGTGACCATGATGAGGGCCAACCCGTCTGTGTGTTTCGAGGTGGACCAGTACCTTCCCGGCGGCGGTTGGCGCAGCGTGATCATCCAGGGCACCTACGAGGAGATGTCCGGTGACGACGCCGGCCTGACCCTACGCCTGCTCGCCGACCGCTTCGCCAGCCGCTCGGGCAATGGGAGCGGGCAGCGGCCCCGGGGCGAGGGTCGCGTACCGGTGGCCTTTCGGATCCGGGCCGCCGAGATCACCGGTCGCAAAGTCGAACGGTCGTTGCCGGCCGTCGCCAAGCGTCGTGCCGGGACGTTCCTGGTCGGCCGCCAGGCTCGCCGCGCCGGCCGAGAGTAGGACAGAAAGCAGGACAGGCCCGGCCCGTCAAGCGCGCTCAGCGGCAAAACCGGCCGCCGCCTGGCGCAGGCACTCGACCATGGCCTGGACGGCGGGTTGGCCGGAAAGGGCCAGTCTCGTGGCCGCCCAGACCTGGCGGACAGGTTGGTCACCCTTCACGTGCCGGGCCACCACGCCCATGTGGACCGAGGTCCCCAGCGCCAGCTGGGGCACGAGCGCCACTCCGAGGCCGGCAGCCACGAACCCCTCCACGGTCGGGTACTCGTCGGCCTCGAGCGCGTAGGTGGGCTGGAACCCCGCCCGGACGCAAGCGTCGTCCACCGCTTGCTGGCAGTAGTCGGGCGAAGAGCTGACATTTATCCAACGGTCGCCGGCCAGCAGGGCGAGGTCGACGCTGCGCCGGCCGGCCAGTGGGTGTTTGCGGGGCAGCACCACCCGGAAGGGGTCGGCCAGTAGGTGCCATCGGAGGAGCCCGTCATCGGGAGCACCTCCGGGGCCGTAGGGCTCGACCGTTATGGCAAGGTCGATGGCACCTGCACGCAGTTTGATGACCGCTTCCTCCGGCTCGTGGACGGTCAGGTCCAGGTGGACCTTGGGGTGGACGAGCTGGAACGCCGCCAATGCCCCGGGTACGAGCGAGGAGCCGGCCGTGGGGAAGGCGGCCAGGCGGAGGCGCCCGATCTGGCCCGAGCGCAGGGCAGCCAAGGCCTCCTCGGCTTCGTGGACCGTAGCCAGGACCCTCGAGGCGTGCTCGCACAGAAGTAGGGCGGCCTCCGTCGGTCGGACCCCGCGGCCGGCCCGCTCGAGCAACAGGCACCCGGTCTCGCGCTCGAGCGCCGTCACATGCTGGCTGACGGCCGACGGGCTGAAATTGAGGGCGGCTGCGGCCCCGGCCACCGAGCCGGTGTCGACCACAGCCTTGAGCACCTTGAGACGGCGGACGTCAAGCACAAGAACAGTTAAGTATAACTGAATGACTATTTGCAACTCGTCAAGTAAACTTCACGATAAACGGGCCCACAATGAGCACATGCGTACCCGCATGGCACGTCCGGGAGCCATCAGATAGGGGAGGTCGGATCGTGGGCTGGGTGATCGTGGTAGTAGTACTGGCCTTTCTTGGAGTGTCCTGGTTGTTCGCGGCGGACAGCCGCGACAACGAGGACTGGAAGCCGCTGGCCGGGGGCGAAGGCGTTGCCCCCCACCACCTGGTACGGCCCTTCTCGGCCTCGCCGGGGGCTCAAGCAGTAGGCCGGGGCGTCGCCCGCCTGGGAGCAAGGATGGTCCATCCGCGACGGTCCCCGGGCCGGGCCGGGGCACCTGGCCACTCCGCGCCCTCGTCCCGAGGCTGAGGGGGGCCGGACCGCTTACCGTGCGGGTGCTCGCCACGAGCCTTTTGGTACTGGTCGGCCGCGGTTAGTTGCTAGCGTTGTCTTGGCGGCCGGCGGCCAGGCTGCCCCAGAATGGCCGTGTGTTGGCGGCATTTTGGGCCGAACGGGGCGATAGGCGGATGTGATTGGCGGGCTCTGTCGCCACAACTGACCGGCAACGGTTGGGATTGCACAAGGCACTGGCGGCCCTGGTCGCCTTCGTGGTGGCCGTCGCTCTCGGGTTGGCCGTCCCTACCTCCGCCACGGCGGCAGCTCTGCCCCTCCCGGTGGTGCTGTCGGCTCGCGCCGTCCCGGACGTCTTGCCGCTCGGCGGCGGGCCGACGGTGGTGACAGGTGCAGTGAAGAACGCCGCTTCGTGCCAGCTGGTCCTGTTGTCGCGCCAGTCGTTCCCGGTCGTCTATTCGCACAACCCGACTACGGAGTGCAGCGACGGCAGCTTCTTCGCCAACGTGGTCATCGGTGCCAACCCGAGCGGTATAAAACGCATCGTCGCCTTCGCCCTGGTGGCCCGCAACGGCCCGTTCAGCTTCGCCGGACGGTTTTATGTCCTGCTGGCGCCCCGGCTGGCCCCGGCGGTCCTTTCGGTCCACGCCACCCCCGGCGCCCTGCCCGCGGCCGGGGGGCCGGTCCAGGTCAGCGGCACGGTGAGGAACGCCGTTTCCTGCCAGCTGGTACTGCTGTCGCACCAGTCGTTCCCCGTCGTCTACTCGCACAACCCGACCACGGCGTGCAGCCATGGGACCTTCTCGGCCCACGTGGTCATCGGTGCCAACCCGAGCGGTATAAAACGCATCGTCGCCTTCGCCCTGGTGGCCCGCAACGGCCCGTTCAGCTTCGCCGGACGGTTTTATGTCCTGCTGGCGCCCCGGCTGGCCCCGGCGGTCCTTTCGGTCCACGCCACCCCCGGCGCCCTGCCCGCGGCCGGGGGGCCGGTCCAGGTCAGCGGCACGGTGAGGAACGCCGTTTCCTGCCAGCTGGTACTGCTGTCGCACCAGTCGTTCCCCGTCGTCTACTCGCACAACCCGACCACGGCGTGCAGCCATGGGACCTTCTCGGCCCACGTGGTCATCGGTGCCAACCCGACGGCGGTAACGCGCATCGTCGCCTTCACCCTGGTGGCCCGCAACGGCCCGTTCAGCTTCGCCGGTCCGTTTTACGTTTCCTTGACGGCCAGGACCAAGCCGGTCCCCCCACCTCCACCGCCTCCGCCCGGCATTGTCACCAAGGGCCCTTACACCGCCGGCAGTACGGGCTATGACGTGTCGTGGCCCCAGTGCGCCAAAACGGGGTCGGCGACGACCAAAGTGTTGCCGGCGGGCCCGTCGTTCGCCGTGGTCGGCGTAAACAACGGGACCATAAGCGGCTTCAACAGCTGCTTCGCGGCCGAGGCGGCCTGGGCGGGGAGCAACCTGTCCGTTTACGTCATTTTGCAGCCGGCCCCGGCAGGCACGCCGGTGGCGTACGAAGCCGACGGGCCCGAAGCTTCGTGCGCGGCCACCAGCAGCGAATGCGAGGGCTATGACTGGGGCTACAACTACGCCCGGGCGGATATCGCATTCGTGAGCGCGGAGGGCCTCAGCCCCCGGGCCTGGTGGTTGGACGTCGAGACGTCGGAAGGCTGGCCCACCGCCGGGGTTTTCCAGCCGGTGAACGCGGCCATAGTCCAAGGCGCTCTGGCCGCCATCCAACAGGCGGGCGACGTCGGCGGCATCTATTGCACCTGGTACCAGTGGGGCCGGATAACCGGGTCCTATGTGCCCTCGGGGCACCCTCCCATATGGGTGGCCGGTGCTGGCGCTCTCAGCGGTGGCTACTACAGTGCCCAGGCCTACTGCGTACGGGCCGCGTCGCCCGGTGACCCGTCCTCGCTCGGCTCTGCTGCCATCGGTTTCGCCGATGGCGTCCCCTGGCTCGTGCAGTACGGCTACGGAGGTGGCTCACCGACGCCCATCGACTCCGATTACTCCTGCCCGTAGCCCGATCGTACGTGGGGACATGGCGTCTCCATCCCGGTCCGGGCCGCGCACCAGGCCAGTAAGGCCTCCGGGTCGCCTGGGCGGGTAGGACGCAGCACCGGGAACCGGCGAGCCGGTCGGGCCCGGCGGTCGTGGAAGAACCCGGCCCTGGCGCCCCCGGTCCTGGGGCCGGCCACGGTGGCGGCTCAGCGTCGCCGGCACGAGATCAACGGCACCCGGCGCTCCTGGTTCTGCGGGGCCTACTGGGGGTACGGCTTCCACGAAGATGGCGTGCACAGCGCGGTCGAAGTGTGCTCGGCCTTGGGAGTGGCATGGTGAGCCCGATGACGGCGCCCGGGCCCCCGGCAAGCCCGGCCGTGGCCGGTGGGGAAGTGACAAGCGCCCTGTACGAAGGCACCTTGCGCCATCGCCGGTGGGGCCCGGGGACCGCCAATGATTTCAGCTACCGGGTGGCCATGCCCCTCATCGACCTCGACGACGTCGAAGCCGTGACCTCGGCCCATCCGTTGTGGTCAAGCCGCTTGCCCGCCCCGGTGTGGTTCCGCCGGGCCGACTTCCTGGGCCCCCCGGCCCAGCCGCTGGCGCAAGCGGTGCGCGACCTGGTCGGAGAACGGTCCGGCACCCGTCCCGAGGGCAAAGTCGCCCTGCTGGCCAACCTGCGTACGTGGGGCTGGTTGTTCAACCCCATCAGCCTTTATTTCTGCTTCTCGGCTGATGGCCAAGCCGTTGACCACCTGGTGGCCGAGGTGGAGAACACACCCTGGCACGAGCGCCACGCGTACGTAGTGGGCCCGCCCGGTTCGTACCGCTTCGCCAAGGCCATGCACGTCTCGCCTTTCCTGCCCATGGACGTCGACTACCGCCTGCGCTACGGCGCCCCCGGCGACCGGCTCGAGGTCCATCTCGAGGTTATGCAGGAGGAGCGCCGGCTGTTCGCAGCGGCCCTGGGGTTGCACCGCCGGCCGGTCAACCGGCATGAACTGGGGCGCCTGGTGTGGGACCTTCCGGCCATGTCCCAGCGGGTGTCCGCGGGCATCTACTGGCAGGCGGCCCGTCTGGGCCTGCGCCGGGCGCCGTTCTTCGCTCATCCCCGGCGCCGGTCGGACCGGTCGTGCCGGCCGTGACGGCCGTAACAGAGGGCGTGCTGGTAGCGCGGGCGGTGCCCCGTAGGCCCGGCCCGGCGCTGGCCAGCCTGGCGCCTACGGCCCGGCGCCTGGCCTTTGGCGCCGCCGCCCGGCGCCGGGGCGGGACCATCGAGGTAACCGACGCCGCCGGTGCCCACCGGCTCGGAGAGGGCGACCCCCTGGTCCGGGCCCGGGTGCACGACGACCGGGCCTACGCCTGCCTGCTCGGGTCCGGTTCGGTCGGGCTGGGCCGTTCTTACGTGGCCGGCTGGTGGGACTGCGACGACCTCACCACGCTGGTACAGGTGCTGTCCCGCTGGACCAGCGGCCTGCGCGCCCCGCTGGACTCCCTGGCCCGGGCCACGGCCCCGCTATTGGACCTGCCGGCGCGGTGGGCGGTGCCCGGGCGGGCAGACGACGCCCATAACGTGCGGGCCCACTACGACCTGTCCAACGAGTTCTTCGGGCTCATGCTGGACGAGACCATGACGTACTCCTGCGCCATGTTCGAAGGGCCGGGCGTTTCCCTGGCCGACGCGCAGCGGGCGAAGATCGACCGTTTATGCACAAAGCTGGCTTTGGTGCCCGAGGACCACGTCGTCGAGATCGGTTCGGGTTGGGGCGCCTTTGCCATCCGCGCCGCCGGCCGGTACGGCTGCCGTGTGACCACGACCACCATTTCCGAGGCGCAGCGCGCCTATGTCGCCGAACAGGTGGCGCAGGCGGGCCTTTCTCACCGGGTGAACGTGCTCGGGGCGGACTGGCGGGACCTGCCGGCCCTGGCAGAGAGCAACGGCCGCTTCGACAAGCTGGCCTCGGTCGAGATGATCGAGGCGGTGGACTGGCGTAACCATGACGAGTTCCTCGGCGCCTGTGCCGGCCTGCTCCGTGACGAGGGACTGGCCGTCCTCCAGGCGATCGTCATCGACGACCGCAGCTTCGAAAGGGCCAAGCGGCACCAGGACTTCGTGCGGCGCATGGTCTTCCCGGGCGGGTGCATCCCCTCGGTCCAGTCCATCGTCTCTTCACTGGCCCGAGCCTCGGACCTGCGGGTCGTCGACCTCGAGGACATCGGTAGGCACTATGCCCAGACACTCAGGCTCTGGGCCGCCAACCTGGCCACCCACGCCGAGGCGGTCGAGCGGACGGGCGTAAGCGAGGAGCTGCGCCGGCTGTGGGCGCTCTACTTGGCTTACTGCGAAGCCTCTTTTTTGGAGCGCCACATCAGCGACGTCCAGTTGGTCGTGGCCAAGCCCGGCTGGCGCGGGCGGCTTCAGTCCAGGCCGACATGATGGCGCACGCCCGGCCGGTGACGGCCCCAGGGGTGACGGCCCGAGGGGGGACGGCCCCTGAGGGGGCCGGTAAGCGCAGGTCGCGGGCGACCCGATGGTCCGGGCTCGGTACGCCGTTCGTCTTGCTCCATGGCGCCGCACTGGCGACCGTTTTCGTCGGTTGGAGCCGGGTCGCCGTGCTGGTCGGGGCTGTCTCGTACGCCACCCGGGCCTTCGGCATCACCGCCTTCTACCACCGCTGTTTCGCCCACCGTTCTTTCCGCGTCCCCCGAGGGGTGCAACTGGCCGGAGCGGTCATCGGTGCCGCGGCGGCCCAGCGGGGACCACTGTGGTGGGTGGCCCACCATCGCCAGCACCACCGCTATACCGACCGGCCCGGCGATCCCCATTCGCCGTTGGTAGACGGGTTCTGGTACAGCCACGCACTGTGGATCTTCGACCCCGACAATGCCGAGACGGACATGGGGCGGGTGCAGGACCTGGCCCGCTTCCCCGAACTGCGGCTCCTGGAGCGTTTCGAGTACGTCGTGCCGGCGGCCTTCGCCCTAGCCGCGTTCGCCTTGGGGGCAGTACTGGGCCACGTCGCCCCGGGCCTGCACACGTCCGGCCTTCAGATGGTCGCCTGGGGTTTCGTCGTCCCGACGATCGTCCTCTACCACTCGACCTTCGCCGTCAACTCGCTGGCCCACCGCTTCGGCCGGCGCCGGTTCGAGACGCCCGACGCCAGTCGTAACAACTGGCTGATCGCGGCGTTGGTCCTGGGCGAAGGCTGGCACAACAACCACCATCGCTTCCCCAACAGCGCCCGGCAGGGTATAGGGCGCTTCGAGCTCGACCCCACGTGGTGGGGCATACGGGCGTTGGCTGCCTGTGGGCTGGCGTCGGGCCTGCGGTGCCCACCGGCGTGGGCTATGGAGCACAAGCCGGCGTCAGTGCCGCCGCTCGGCGATCGTCTCGAGCGTGCCAACTAGTACGTCCCCGCGCTTTCCGGTATAGAAGTCGGCCCCGAGGCGCCGGGCTTGCGACGCGTCGACGACTGCCGCTCCTCCGAGCAGTACCGGGACACCGGGGTGGGCTCGGTGGACCTCGGACACCGAACTTTCAACGGACGGTTGCTGACCGGTCAAGGTGCTGACGATGCCGACGGCGAGCGGCCCACCGTTCGAGCCGGCTTCGTTGGCCACCGCCGCTACGAGCGCTTCGGGAGGTGTGTCTGCCCCCAGTTCGACCACGTTGAACCCTCTCCAGGCAGCAGGTTGGCCCCAATGGACACCGGTAGGCTGTGGAGCTCGCCCGCCGGAGCCGCCAGCACGACTGTCCCGCGCTTCACACCGCGCCGGCCGAAGCGCGACCCCAGGCGGGCTACGAGCCGGGCACTGACGGCGCTGGCCCGGTGCTCGTCGGCGATGGAGAGCTCCCCCCTCTGCCAGCGCGCCCCTATGGACCGCATGGCCGGCGCCACCAGCTCCAGCAGCGATTCGTCCGGCTTCATGCCGGAGCGTGCGCTTAAGTTAGCACTAAATAGTTAGGCCAGGCAGGACGGGCTAGAGTTTGCCACCGATGCGGGCGTGGGAGGTGACCGCTCCGGGACCGATCGACACCCGGCCGCCGCGGCTGGTCGATCGCCCCCACCCCAGTCCCGGCCCCGGGGAGGTCCTCCTCAAGGTGTCCGTGTGCGGGGTATGCCGGACGGACCTGCACCTGGCCGAGGGCGACCTCGTCCCCCATCGCCCGCGCTCGGTCCCGGGCCATGAAGTTGTCGGCCGCGTCGAGCGGCTGGGCCCCGGTTGCCGCCGCCTTCAGGTCGGCCAGCGCGTCGGTGCCGCCTGGCTGGCCGCCTCTTGCGGGCGGTGCCGGTTCTGCCTGGCACAGCGAGAAAACCTATGCCTGGCACCGCTTTTCACCGGCTGGGACGTCGACGGCGGTTTTGCCGAGCTCATGGTGGCTCGGGAAGATTTCCTCTACCTTCTCCCGGACAGTTTCGACGACGTTGCCGTCGCCCCTCTGCTGTGTGCCGGGATCATCGGGTACCGGGCCCTACGCCGGGCGGAACTGCCCGCTGGGGGCAGGCTCGGGCTCTATGGTTTCGGGGGCTCGGCCCATCTCACCGCCCAGGTGGCCCTGTCGGAGGGGGCCACCGTCCACGTGCTTACGCGGTCGGCCGCCGACCAGGCCTTGGCCCGCGAGCTCGGGGCGGCGTCGGTGAACGACGCCTTCGACCGGCCCCCGGAACCGCTTGACGCGGCGATCCTGTTCGCGCCGGTCGGCACCCTGGTGCCCGTGGCGTTGGCCGCCCTGGACCGGGGCGGCACCCTGGCCGTGGCCGGGATCCATCTCAGCGACATACCCGTGCTCAACTACCAGGAGCATCTCTTCGGGGAGCGGGACCTGCGCAGCGTCACGGCCAACACCCGCACTGACGGTGAGGAGTTCCTCGCCCTGGCCGACCGCATCGGGGTGCACGCCACCACCACGGTCTACCCCTTCGAAGCCGTAGACCGGGCGCTGGCGGACCTGGCCCACGACCGCTTCAACGGCGCGGCCGTCATCCAGGTCGCCTGACGGCCTGGACGAGGGTGCCGACGCCGGGACGAGCCCACGGCGGGGCCGTGTGGTCACCCAACGGCGACGGAGCTCGGTCCTACGTGGGCTGTCAGCCAGTCCTGCAACGGGTCGGTCCGAACGAAGAAGTCGGCTACATGTGCCTTGGCTTTGGGAGTGGCGAGCCACGCTGCGGTCGGCCACTGCTTCCAGGCGACCAGGCCTTTCAGGCACAGCAGGTCGATGCGGGGGTGGTCCTTCGGGTAACCCTTGGGGGCCGTTTTCAGGCGGTCGTGCGCCGTGAGTTCTATGCCCGCCTGCCTGATAACGGCGGCTGTCCGTACCAGGTCTGCTCCGGACGGTTCGGCGGCCAGCGCCTCGCGGTAGCGCTGGAGCTGGTCGGGCGCCATCATGTACATCCCCCGACCGGCGGCCAGGCCGGCGGCCGAAAACTGGACGTACCCGCCATTGTCCAGGGCGGCGGCGATGGTCGTCTTGTAGGGCGACTTGTCCGCGCTGAAGCGCACGTCGCGATTGGGCCTGAAGATGCGGCCGGTGCCGCACCGGTCCGCCAGCTCGACCAGCAGCTCTTCCATGGGCCGGCGCACGGCCTGGTCGTAGGTGGCTTTGTGGGCCAGCCAGTAGCTCCGGGAATTGTCCTCCTCCAGCCCGTCATAAAAGTCGATGGCGGCTGCGCCCCAGCCCCGGAAACCCACGCGCCAAACCATAGTTAGGTGGAGGGGAAGGGCCCAAACTGGCGCGGCCACGGCGCACCGGCAGCGCTGCGGTTGGCGGCCGGGGACGGCAGCGGCTGTACTGGTCAGGACCGGCCTGATTGGTAAGGACCGGCATGGTCAACGGAGGTCGGATGTGAGCTCGGGCGAGGGTCGTCGTAGTCAAGCTTGGTTCGGCGCCCAGGGGCGCTCGGGCATGGTCTACCGGTCTTGGGTGCGCAACCAGGGGTACGGCCCAAAGGTCTTCGACGGCCGCCCCGTTATCGGCATCGCTTCGACGTGGTCGGAGCTCACGCCGTGCAACGCCCACCTGCACCGGGTGGCGGACGCGGTCAAGCGCGGGGTCTGGCAAGCCGGCGGCTTCCCGCTCGAGTTCCCAACCCTCTCCACGGGCGAGACCCTTATGAGGCCCACGGCGATGCTCTACCGCAACCTTCTCGCCATGGAGGCGGAAGAACTGATGCGGGCCAACCCCCTCGATGGGGTCGTGCTGCTGTCCGGCTGCGACAAAACGACGCCGGGCCTCCTGATGGCGGCCGCCAGTGTCAACCTGCCCGCCATCATGGTGACCGGCGGGCCCATGCTCAATGGGAAGTTCCGGGGACGCGATATCGGCTCGGGCACCCATCTCTGGCAGTTCGTGGCCGAGATGAAGGCCGGTCGCATGACTCAGGAAGATCTCAATATGGCCGAGGGCTGCATGTCGAGGTCCGATGGCCATTGCATGACCATGGGAACGGCTTCCACGATGGCGTGCATGGCCGAAGCCCTCGGCATGCAGCTGCCCGGATCCGCGACCTGGCCGGCGTCGGATGCCCGGCGCTATGAGACGGCTCAGGAAGCAGGGTCGCGCATCGTGGCGATGGTCATCGAGGATCTCCGCCCCGACCAGATAATGCAGCGGCCGGCCTTCGAAAACGCCATCCGGGCCAACACCGCCATCGGAGGGTCGACTAACGCCATCATCCATCTCACGGCCATTGCCGGCCGTCTCGGCCTCGCCCTCTCGCTGGACGATTTCGACGAGCTGGCTCGCCCGGTGCCGACCCTTGTCGACCTGTTGCCGTCCGGCCGGCATCTGATGGAGGATTTTTGCTACGCCGGGGGCCTCCCTGTCGTGCTGCGTGAACTCGCCGAAGCAGGCATGCTCAACAGCGCGCAGATGACGGTCACGGGCCAGAGCATCGGCGACAATGTGGCCGACGCCGTCTGCTGGGACCGCGAAGTGGTCCGCACCGTCAGCGAGCCGTTCATGCCACCGGACCGGGGTACGGCCGTGCTCCGGGGGAACCTTTGTCCCAACGGTGCGGTGATCAAGCAGTCCGCGGCTTCGCCCGAGCTGATGAAGCACAGAGGCAGGGCGCTGGTCTTTAATTCGCCCGAGGCGTACTACGCCGTTTGCGACGACGACGACTTCGACGTCGAGGCCGGCGACGTCATCGTTGTCCGCTACGCCGGCCCCAAGGGGTACCCGGGCATGCCCGAAGTCTCGAACGTGACCCTGCCGGCCAAGCTGTTGAAAAAAGGCGTGACGGACATGGTGCGGATCTGCGACGGTCGCATGAGCGGCACCGGTTTCGGGACGGTCGTCCTGCATATCGCGCCCGAAGCGGCGCTGGGAGGGCCGCTGGCGCTGGTCGAGACGGGGGACATGATCGACCTGGACGTGGCGGCGCGGTCGCT
>CAYZVQ010000072.1:0-17778 GCA_964481925.1 uncultured Acidimicrobiaceae bacterium | reverse complement strand
GTGGGCTTCGTCGAAAGCCATAAACGGCCTCTGACCGAGGCCCTCCTCGAAGGCCTCGAGATAGTTCCCCGGGTCTCGGTCGAATACCGGGGGGCCATGTTCGAGGAGATGGACCTCGACGCCGTGCTGGCCCGCCGGCCCAAGGTCGCCCTGGTCGACGAGCTGGCCCACACCAATGTCCCGGGTGCGGGGCGCCACGCCAAGCGCTGGGAGGACGTGCTCGAGCTTCTCGACGCCGGGATAGACGTCATCACCACGCTCAACATCCAGCACATCGAGAGCCTGGCTGACGCCGTCGAACAGATGACCGGGGCGAAGGTGCGTGAACGCGTGCCCGACTGGGTGGTGCGCAAGGCCAACCAGACCGAGCTGGTGGACTCGTCGCCCGAGCAGCTCCGCCGGCGGATGTTGCACGGCAACATCTACCCTTCCGACAAAGTCCCTTATGCCCTGGCGCACTTCTTCCAGACCGACAACCTGATAGCCCTGCGCGAGCTGGCGCTGCGTTACCTGGCCGACGAGACCGACGAGGAGCTTCTCGAGCACCTCCGCCAGCACAAAGAGAACCGTCTGTACGAGACGAGAGAGCGGATCCTGGTGGCGGTGACCGGTGCCCCGGGGACCGACGTATTGCTCCGGCGCGCCGCCCGGATGGCATCTCGGGCCAAAGGCGAGCTCAACGTGCTCCACGTCAACTCGGCCGATGCCACGCCGATGAGGGACAAGGCCGGGTTCGAGTCGTTGAAGATCCTAGGGCACGACCTGGGAGCGCATTGGCACGAGGTCGTCCACCCCGATCCCGCCGAGGCGATCGCGGATTTCGCCAAGCAGCACCAGATAACCCAGATCGTCATCGGCTCCAGCCAGAAGAGCCGCTGGCAGGAAATGCGAGGTGGCGGCCCTATCTCGCGCCACGTCATCCGCAAAGCCGGCGACCTCGGTATCGACGTCCACGTCATCGCCCGCCGGGAGCTGCCGGCAGGCTTTGACCAGAGCGCCGAACAGGTGGACCAGAGTTAGTTCTTTTCTGTGTTGCGCTGGGTGAGCCCGACGACCAGCCGGGACGCCACGATGAAAACGAGCACGAGCACCACCAGGATGAGGGCGGCATCGAAGGAAAGGTCCTGCTGGCCTTTGAAGGGCGAGTTGTAGAACGTCCACACCGCGTAGGTGAGGTACCCGACCGGTGCGTGTGTGAGGTGCAGCGTCGGCAGGCTGTTGGTGAAGCCGGCCGTGTACAGCAAGGGTGCGGTCTCGCCCACCGATATGGCCAGCGCCACCAGGAGGCCCGTGGTAATGCCCGGAAGGGCCGCCTTTATGGTTATCCGGCCCAGAGAGCGCAGTGGGGACATGCCGAGGGCGTCGGCCCCTTCCCGGTAAGGCGTGGGCACCTGGCGCAGTGCCGCTTCGGTGGCCTTGGCGATGTAAGGCACCGTCAACGCCGAAAGTACGATCAGGGCGGCGGCCAAGGAATACTGCCAGTGCAGGGCGATGACGAGGGCTATATAGCCCACATAGCCGAGCACGATAGAGGGGATACCGGCCAGCACCTCGGAGGCGCTGCGCAGCAGGGTGCCGATGGCCCCCTTTGCGTACTCGGCCAGGTAAATGCCCGACAATATGCCGATGGTGCCGGCGAGAATGGCGACGCCGGCCACGATCAGCAGCGTCCCCACGATCTCGTTGGCCAGGCCGCCGCCGGTGGCCGTGGTCGATTCGGTGAGGACGCTCCAGCGCCAGACCGGTACGGCCCGGGCAATGACCCCCCAGAGCAACCACACTATGGGGATGGCGACCAGAGCGACGGCGATGAGGCAGGAGCCCCAGCCGGCGAAATAGGCGGCTCTACGGCGCCAATCGGGGCGGCCGTAAAGGTCCAGGGCAGGGCCGTCGCCGGCCGGGCCGAGAGGCGTTGTGGCTGCCATGTTCATACTCCCCTTCCTACCGGTAGGGCGGTACCGGCCACCCGGCGTACCAGCAAGCGGGCCCCTACGTTGGCCGCCAGGGTGATGACCGCCAGCACGAGCGAAAATTCGGCTAGGGTCCGCAGTTCGAAGCCGGTGCCGTCGCCCAGGGAGCCGTCGAGTTGTTGGACGATAGTGGAGGCGATGGTGCCGAAAGTACCGAAAATGTTCACCGGCATCGTGGCCAGGGCCGAACCCGAGACCATGGCGACGGCGATGGTCTCGCCCAGCGCCCGGGCCAGGCCCAGGACCGAGGCGCCGATTATCCCGGCCCGGATCCAGGGGAGGCTGACTTTCCGGGCCATTTCGAAGTCGTTCATCCCGAGCGCCAGCGCCCCCTCCTTGGGCAGGCGCGGCACTTGGCGCAACAGGTCACGGGTGGTGGCGGCCACGATCGGGATGATCATCACCCCCAGGACCAGCCCGGCCGACAGCAGGCCTTCGCCATCGGGGACGTAGCCGCGGAAGAAGCTGAGCACGGGGACGTCGGGAAAGTGGTTGGCGAATATCGGGTCGATGTCGCGGCTCAGCCAGGGGCCAAAAGTCAGGATGCCCCAGAGGCCGAACACCACGCTGGGGATGCCGGCCAGCACCTCCATAAAAATCCCGACCCCGTTGGAAATCCGCGGCGGGAGCTTTTCGACCACGGCCAGTGCGGCGCCTATCGAAACGGGCACGGCAAACAACACGGCGATGGCCGAACTGGCGAGGGTGCCGACGATCAGCGGGAGCGCGCCATAGAGGGCACCGACGGGGTGCAGCACCCCGTCGGTCTTCACCGCGTTGGCGTAGGTGCTCCCGGGCCGCCAGTCGGTACGGGTCAGGAAGCCGAACCCGTTGTACCTCAGCGCCGGCGCCGCCTTGAAGGCCAGGACGGCCAATATGGCGACAAGAGCGGCGAGAGGGACGATGGCGGCTAGCGCAGTTATGCCGCGCAGGGCCGCGGTCTCCTGTGTGAACCATCTCCATACTCGTTGGAGAGAGTTCCGGGGCCGGCCGCCCATGGTGTCAACGGGCACCTGGTCGGGAGTGGTCAAAGTCATCGAACCTTGCTCTCGTATAGTTTTTTTTGTTGTTCTTCAGCCAGCTGGTCTGATGGAGGGGTGCCCCCGGCCGGCCGTAGGGCCGGTCCGGGGGCACCCGAGCCCATTAGTAGTTGTTTTGGCAGTGGCATTGCACCCGTTCAGCCGGTGATCTTTGCGATCTGCTCCTGGGAAAGGGCCCTGACCGTGGGGGGCAGGGGCTGGAAATTGACCTGGTCCAAGAACGTGGCGCTGCTGCCCTTGTTGGGGTCGACGGCCCAGTACAAGAAGGCCTGTACCGCCTGGGCCACCTGGGTGCTGCTCTCCTTGGCCGGGATGATCCCGTACTCGTAGTTGACGATCGGGTAACCGTCAGGGGCCGAGTCGTCGATCATCGACAGAGTTTCACTGGGCGGCGTCTTGGCCGCGAGAGCCTGGGACTCGGCCAGTATGGTGGCCGGCGTAGGCAGCTCATAGTTGTTCGAGGCGTTCTCAAGCTCGGCCAGGCCCAGCCCGGCCGCCGCCACCTTGGACTCGTAGCTGATGCCTATATAGGCGATGCAGCCCGGCGTGGCCTGGCAGCCCGTCAGCATGCCGGCGTTGCCCGATTCTCCCAGGCTGTTGCTAATGGACGGGAAGCTGATGCTTGTCCCATAGCTGATGCTGGCCCCCCAGCCGCTCGCGTCGGCAGCGGAAAGGTAAGAGCTGAAGATAAAGGTGTCGCCACTGCTGTCCGAGCGGTGCAGGGCCACGATCTTATCTGCCGGAATGGCCAGGCCCGGGTTGAGCGCCGTGATGGCAGGGTCGTTCCAGACCGTTATCTTTCCCTGGTAGATGGCGGAGATGACCTGGCCGCTCAGCTTGATATGGCCCCTGAAGAAGGGGATGTTGTAGTTGATCATCTGGGCCGAAATGGCCAAGGCGATGTTCTTCATCCCCGGGAACTCCGACAGCTGGGAGCTGGACAGGTAAGCGTCTGAAGCCCCTATGTCCACGACCCCGCCGGCGGCATCGGTGATGCCCTTGCCGGAGCCGCCACCGCCGGGGACCAGGTCGACGCTCGAGTGCTGCTGGTGGTAAGCGGTCGACCACAGCTCGAAGAGCGGCAAGAGGAGCGTGCTGCCCTCTTCGCTGATGCCCACCGAGCCGCTGGGCGGGGTCTCGTTGGTGACCGGGACCGGGGTAGTCGTGGTCGTGGGTTTGGGCTTGGGCTTGGCCTTCTTCTTTTCGATCTTCGCGAGCGCGATCTCGGTGGTGCGCCCGGGGCTGGCCGATGCCCCCGCCGCCGTAACGGCCGCGGTGGTCCCCAGGGCCAGCATCCCGGTGGCGAGGGCGACGGCGCCGAGCATGGTGCGGCGTCGCCGTGTGGTGGACGGTCGTGCGGATAGGGACATTTTGGTCGTGGTCCTCCTAGGGACGCGCCTGTACAAGGGGCGGGTTATGGCAGGGATAGTGGGCGCGGCGCCACCCACTCTGAGTTGCTGCCCGGCGCCGTTACCCGGGCAGTCCTTCAGCCCATGCGGCCGCTGACGTACCGGGCCGTCTCGGGCTGCTTCGGGTCATCGAAGAGCTCGGCTGTACCGGTGAACTCCACCAGTTTCCCCTGGTAGAAGAAAGCGGTCCGGTCCGAGAGCCGGCGCGCCTGGCCCAGGTTGTGGGTGACGATGATGATCGTCAGGGCCGGTACCAGGCTGCGGATCATGGCTTCGATGTTCTCGGTGGTGACCGGGTCGAGCGACGACGTCGGCTCGTCCAACAACAGGACCTCCGGGCCGATGGCGAGGGCGCGGGCCAGGCACAGCAATTGCTGCTGGCCGCCTGAGAGGTTGAACGGGGACGCCCCCAGCCGGTTGGACACGGCGTCCCACAGCCCGACCTCTTTGAGCCTCGCCTCGACGATGTCGCGGTAATGCTGCTTGCTGGCGATCCGGTGGGCTTTGACGCCGGAGAGGATGTTGGCACCGATCGACATGGGGAAGGGGTTGGGCCGCTGGAAGACCATGCCCACGCGCCGGCGTAGGGCCATGAGCTGGACCCCGGGCGCGTAGATGCTCGAGCCCCCGAGCATGACTTCGCCCTTGTGCCAACTCTTGGCGACCCTGTCGTTCATCCGGTTCATCGAGCGCAGGAAAGTCGTCTTGCCCGACCCTGTAGGGCCTATAAGGGCCGTGATGGCACCCCTCGGTACCCCTAGGTTGAGCCCTCCAAGGACGGTAGCCGAACCGAAGCCCAGGCTCAGGTCCCGGGCCTCCATGGCCGGCAGCCGTACATCGGCCTCGACGATCACGGGATCGTCTGTAGTTGGCATCGTCGGCCTCGAGAAGGAGCTCATCGATCTTCGCGACCACGTTGGCGCGGGAAAACTCTCACAGCACGGCAACGATAGGGCGCGGAATTGAACACTGAGTTAACAAAAAGCGACACGAGAGCCATGGCCCGATGAACTCTGCCGGGCTTCAACGGTCGGCCTGGTAGCGGTAACCGACACCCCGGACGGTGACGATGCGCTTGGGGTCAGCGGCGTCGTCTTCGAGCTTCGAACGCAGGCGGCGCACATGCACCTCTAGGCTGGTGCTCTCCGTGGGCGCCCCCGGGCCCCACAGGCGGCTGACCAGGGTGGCACGGGGCAGGACGATGCCAGCGTTGTCCATCAGCAGTCTGAGCAGCTCAAACTCCCTGAGCGGTAGGTGCACCCGGGTGTTCCTCAGCGTGACCTCGTGGCTGTCGGGGTCCAGGCGCACCTCACCTACCTGGACCGCGCTCGGCTCCGTGCCGGTGGGGCCGCCCCAGCGGGGTGCCCGGCGCAGCACCGCCCGCACCCGGGCGACCAGCTCGGCCGGCCGCAACGGGAGAGCCAGGTAATCGTCTGCGCCCGACGCCAGGGCCCTCGTCACCAAGTTCTCGTCATTGGGCCCGATCAGCAGTACCGGGAAGCCCGGGTGCTCGCCCCACAGGCGCTCGCAAAAGGCGAGCCCGTTACCTTCGAACCGCCCGTCGACCAGAGCGATATCGGCCTGGCCGGCCCCGATGGCGCTCAGGGCTTGGTTGCTCTCGGTAGAGACGATCACCTCGAAACCGGAACCCTCCAGATCGGCCGGCACCGCGCCGGTACCCAGGGCGTGGACCACGATCACTCCGGTCCCCACCTTGGGCCGTAGCGCGCTCGGCGAAGTGTCGTTCACCTCGGACGGCTCCGATCGGCGCGCCCGCGCCCGCTTCGTACAGTTGGTACTGCAACTATTTCCCCAGTGTCAACCGCCAAGATGACCGCTCCGCGACGTTTTGGTTAACGGCGGGTGGCCGTGGGGTGAAAGCCTGGACGAAGGAAGCCCTAATGACCTTGCTCTTCGTCATGGCCGGACCATGACGAAGAGCAAGGACGCGGTAGCGGCGAGCTTCCCCCCGACGCTGGCTGTGCCGTGGCCCTTGCCCGCCATGGCGCCGAGCTGGTCGAGCTCCACCGCGATTTCCAGGGTGTCGCCGGGCACCACCTGGCGGCGGAAGCGAGCCTTGTCGATGCCACCGAACAGGGGAAGGTACCCGGCGAAACGGGCGTCACTGAGCACCGCGATGCCACCCAGCTGGGCCATGGCCTCCACCATCAGCACTCCGGGGAGCGTGGGGCGGCCCGGGAAGTGGCCCCGGAAGAAGGCCTCTTCACCGGTGAGGCGCCAGAGGCCGCGGGCCGAGCGGCCCGGCTCGAGCGCGGTCACCTCGTCCACGAAAAGGAACGGGGGCCGGTGGGGTAGCACGCCGGCGGGCTGGGGCAGCCCGGGGGCGCTGTCACCCGCGGCCGGCGTCAATGCCCCATCCCCAGCCCGCCGTCGACGGGCAGGACGGCGCCGGTGATGTAGCCGGCCTCGTCAGAGGCCAGCCAGCGCACGAGGGCGGCCACATCCTCGGGGTGGCCGAAACGCTTGAGCGGCACCTGGCCCAATACGTCGCCGCGCCTGGCCTCGGTCAGCTCCGCCGTCATGTCGGTCTCGATGAAGCCCGGCGCGACCACGTTGACGGTGATGTTGCGCCCGCCGATCTCCCTGGCCAGGCTGCGGCCGAAACCCACCAGCCCCGCTTTTGACGCGGCGTAGTTGACCTGTCCGGCGGCGCCCGAAAAGGCCACGACCGACGAGATCAGGATGACCCGGCCCTTGCGGGCCCGCAGCATCCGGGGCAGGGCGCGGCGCACCACGCGGAAGGTGCCCACGAGGTTGGTGTCGAGCACCTTCCCGAACGATGCTTCGTCCATCTGCAGCAGCAGCTTGTCGTCGGTGACCCCGGCGTTGGCCACCAGGACTTCGATCGTGCCCAGGCCGGCTTCTACGGCCCCGACCGCAAGGTCGACCGAGGCGGTGTCGGTCACGTCGCAGGCCACGGTGAAGAGGGCGTCGACCGGGCCGGAACGGGTGGTGACCGCCACCTTGTCGCCGGCGGCGGCGAAAGCTCCGGCGATAGCCCGACCGATGCCGCGATTGCCCCCCGTGACCAGGACGACCCGACCACCACCTCCGGCATCCGCCTGGCTCTCGGTGGCCGGTGCTCGTTCCACCTCGCTCGTCACCTAGATCCCCACGGCGTGGAACCCGCCGTCGACGTGCACGATCTCGCCGGTCGTCGCCGGGAACCAGTCGGAGAGAAGGGCGACGCAGGCCTTGGAGACCGCGCTCGAGTCGTTGATGTCCCAGCCGAGCGGGGCGCGGTCGCCCCAGACGTCGTCCAATTGCGAGATCCCGGGTATGGCCCGGGCGGCGACGGTGCGGATAGGACCAGCGGCCACAAGGTTGACGCGGACCTGGTGCCGGCCGAGGTCCCGCGCCAGGTACCGGGCCGTGGACTCGAGAGCCGCCTTGGCTACGCCCATCCAGTCGTAGCCCGGCCAGGCCACGGCGGCATCGAAGTCGAGCGCCACGACCGAACCGCCGCCGGCCGCCTGCAGGAGAGGCAACAGCCCCACGGAAAGGGACTTGAGAGAGTAGGCGGAGATTTCCAGGGCCACGCGGACGTCTTCCCAGGGTGCCGAGAGGAACCCGCCGCCCAGGCAGGACTGCGGCGCGAAGCCGATGGAGTGCAGCAAGCCGTCCAGGGCCCCCCAGCGCTGCTCCAGGTCGGCGACGACCGCGGTGATGTGGCCGGGGACGGTGACGTCCAGTTCGAGCACGTCAGGTGGTACTGGTAGGTGCTTGGCCACCCGTTTGGTGAGCGAAAGGCCACGGCCGAAGTTGGTGAGCACGATCTCGGCACCCTCGCGTTGGGCGAGGTCTGCCACTCCGTAGGCAATCGAGTCGTCGGTTAGGACACCTGTGACCAGGATCCGTTTGCCTTGTAGAAGTGACATGGAGGGAAACGTTACTGGCCGCTCCCGGATGGTGCCGTGTGCAGCCGCTGACGGCGAAGATCCCCCGTCCGGGCGACCGCTCGGCTAGCCTCTGTCCCGATGGAAGGCAAAGACATGGGGCGTGACGACGCTTTCACCATCTTTCAGGGCTGCGTGGCCGAGGTCTTGGACATAGACCCGGCACAAGTGACGCCCGAGGCGCGCTGGGCCGAGGACCTGGACGCCGACAGCCTGGCCGTGGTGGAGATCACTCTGGCGCTCAACGATGCGTTCTCTATTCGCCTGCCGGACGTGGACCCCAGCAAGCTGAGCACGGTCGGCCAGGCGTTCGACATAGTTGCGGAGCTCGTCGGGATCTGACCGTTCGCAGGGCCCATCCGAACGACGCCGCGCCCGGCCCCGCCGGCACTGGCGTCGCGTGTCAGCGGTGGCCGTCCCGGTAGCGGTCCTGGGCCTCCTCGATCGTCTTCTCCGCCACCTCCCGCGACCGCCAGCCTCCCGGCGTCGTGCCCTTCCCGGGTTCTATCGCCTTGTATATAGCGAAGAAGTGGGCGATCTCATCTAGCTCGTGGGGCGGGAGGTCTTCGAGGTCCTGGACGGCCGCCTGGCGGGGGTCGCTGGCTGTCACGCACAGTACCTTGGCGTCATCCCCGTTCTCGTCCCGCGTCAAGAACACCCCGATCGGCCGGGCACGGACGTGGCAACCCGGGAACGTCGGCTCTTCGAGGACCACCATGGCGTCCAGGGGGTCGCCGTCCCCGCCCAGCGTGCCCGTGATGTAGCCGTAGTCTTCGGGATAGCGCGTGGCCGTGAACAACATCCGGTCCAGCCAAATGTGGCCGGTCTCGTGGTCCGCCTCGTACTTGTTGCGAGTGCCCTTGGGGATCTCGACGACCACCTCAATGTCCATCGCATCATGGTAGACCTGGTCGGGTGGCATTCAGACCAGGCTCGGGGGCCTATGGGGCGGCCGTAATAGTGGTGGGGAGCCTCAACTACGACCACGTCGTCACGGTCGACCAACTCCCGGGCCGGGGCCAGACCGTCAGCGGTCGCGGTTACATTTCGGTGCCGGGGGGCAAGGGCCTGAACCAGGCCGTCACCGCCTCACGCCTGGGCGCCCGGGTGTCGATGATCGGCTGCCTCGGCGACGACACCGCCGGCTCGTCGCTGCGCGACGTGCTGACGAGGGAGAGGGTGGGGGCTGGCACCGTCCGCACGGTCGCCGGCCTCCCCAGCGGTACCGCGCTGATAACGGTCGAAAGAGGTGGCGGTAACACGATCGTCGTGGCTGCCGGGGCAAACGGGGACCTCGGCCCCCAGGACGTCGAAGCCGCCCGCGGCCTGATCGGTCCTTCCTCGGTGGTACTGGCTCAACTGGAGGTGCCGTTGCACGCCGTGGAGGCGGTGTTGCGCGTGGCCCGCGCCCTCGGTGCTGTCACCGTGCTCAACCCCGCGCCTGTGACCGGGCCGCTCCCCAGGCCCCTTGTCGCACTGGTCGATGTGCTGGTGCCCAACGAGACCGAAGCTCTGGCCATGACCGGCTGTCCGAGCCCGGCCGAGGCCGCGGAGCGCCTCCTGGCCGAGGGCTGTGCCGCCGTCGTCGTCACCCTCGGCGAGAACGGCGCGCTCGTGGCCGAGCCGGGGCGGGCCCAGGAGAGAGTACCCACCTACCCGGTGGACGTGGTGGACACAACGGCTGCGGGCGATGCCTTCTGCGGGGCGCTCGCCTCCTCCCTGGCCGCGGGTGGTGGTTTGCTCGAGGCGGCCCGACGCGGGTGTGCGGCCGGTGCCGTGGCCACCACGGTGATGGGCGCGGTGCCCAGCCTGCCGACATCCGCACAGGTCGACAGGCTTCAGTTCCCGGGTTCCCGTCCCCCCCAGGTGGAAAAGTGAAACCAGGATGCCAGCACTCGAAGGGCCGGGCGAGGCCGCCACGCACCACCAGCTATGCACGTCATGTGGGCAACGGGCTCTCCGGGCGAGCACCCGTGGCCACGACGAGGCCGTGGCCGGGCCCCTCTGTCGTAATTCGTGGTGCGGCCGGCCTGGTCGCCCGGTCGAGGCTGTCTACGCCGTGGGTAGCTATGAGGGGGCCCTGAGGAGGGCCATCGTCTCCTACAAGTACGGTGGGGACCGGCGGTGGGCCAAGACCTTCGGGAGGCTCCTGCACGGCTTTCTGTGCCGGCACGCCACGTGGTTCGAGGAGCTCGCAGTGGTCTGCCCCGTCCCCGCCTTCCTCGGCCCGGGTGCCCACCGGTCCTGGGGCCATGTGGAGCTGATGTGCGCCGAGCTCGCCCGGTCGGCGGCGGGCGAATGGCCGGTCCAGAGCCTCGTCGCCAAGGTCTGCGAGACCGAACCGATGAGCGCCAAGGGGCGGCCGCAACGTCGCCAGATCGCCCGGCAACTGGCCACCGCGGCATTCGTGGTCCCTGACCCTCCCGACGTGGACGGGCGGCGGGTCCTGGTGGTCGACGACGTCTGCGCCTCGGGCGAGACCTTGCTCTCGACCGGCGAGGCGTTGAGGCGGGCTGGGGCGGCCGAGGTCAGCGCGCTCGTCCTGGCCCAGGCGCGCTGGCGTCCCGGTCTGCTCCGTCCGTGGTAAGCAGCGCCTTTACCGGCGCGTACCTGACAACTGGCCGGCTGGCCGTTGCGCACGCCCTAGTCTCAGAGCGTGCCCGAAGACGCCGTCCAGCTGCCGGAAAATCTCATCGAACTGGTGGTGTCCGAAGTACGGGCGGCGGTCCCCATGAGCCCGGGCCAGGAAGCGGGCCTGGCTGTCCTGGCTGAGCCGGACGAGCCCTTCCGGTGCCTGTACATCTACATCGGCCAAGCGGAAGCTCGCGCCATCCAGGCTGGCCAGCGCGGGTTGCAGCCGCCCCGCCCTTCCACGTGGGACCTGTTCCTCTCGGCCGTCGCCCGCCTGGACGGGAGGCTGGGAAAGGCGGTCATCAACGCTGTCGAGGAGTCGAGGCACTTCTACGCCTGCATCGAACTGGTGAAGCAGGACCGCGTCGACCTCCTTCCCTGCCGGCCGTCCGACGCCATCGCTCTGTTCGTCCGCTCCCCGGGGTCCTCCCTATATGCCACCGAGGAAGTGATGGCGGCGGCGGGGCGCCTCCCGGACCTACCGGCGCCCTACTGACCTGCCAACGCTTTCCTGACCTGCCAACGCTTTCCTGACCTGCCAACGCTTTCCTGACCTGGTCGTCGCCTTCCGGTTTTTCCGCAGGCGGCGCGAGCCTGTCGTTCACCGGTTCGCAGGCACTCCGCTGACGCGGTAATAGTTGTGGAAATGGCCGATCCTGACGCGGGCGGATCTCCGCCGCCGGTGTGGCCAAGCGCTCCACCGCCCGGTTGGCCGGCGCCCCAGGGTTGGTCTCCGCCTGGGGGCCCGCCGTCGGCCCCGCCTGGTTGGCCGCAGCCCTCGACCGGTGGTTGGTCCAACTTGCCCCCCCGGTCGCAGCCCGTCCCCGGGGCGCCGTCAGCTTCCCCACCACCCTGGGCCGGTCCCGAGGACGGCCTTCCGAGGGCGCCGGGGCTGAAGGGGGGCAACGCCCGCACCGGTCCGTTGCCCCTCCACCCCATGAGCTTCGGGGATCTCATCGACGGAGTTTTCAGGCTCTTGCGAGCGAACGCCAGGGCCCTGGCCCCCCTGCTGCTGGTCCTAGCCGTTCCTTTCGAGGCGCTGAGCGCCTATGCCACCCGCAACTCCGCCGGGCTGAGCCAGGTGCTGTCCAACTTGGCCGACCTACAAAACCGACAGCTTTCGCTGTCGACGACCGACCTCGTACTATCTGTGGTCGCCGAGCTCGGGATCTTCCTCATGACCCCGGTCGTGGCCGGCGTCGTCTGCCGTACTGTGGCGATCTCCTACATCGGTGAACAGCCCGGCTCTCGGCAGGTGTCCAGGTTGGGGGCGCGGTTACTGCTGGCTCTGGTCGTGGCCAGCGTGATGGTCCACGCCCTCGAGTTGGTGGCGTCGGTACTGTGCCTACTACCCGGCCTGGCCGTGATGGCGCTGTTCGTCCTGACCGCTCCGGCCATCGTCCTCGAAGGCCTCGGGCCGGTGGCCGGGATGCGCCGGAGCTGGAGGCTCGTGAAGAGACGGTTCTGGCCGGTCCTGGGTACCGCCCTGCTCGGGGGCCTGATGGCGAGCCTGGCGGTCAGCCTCGTCGGTTTGCTGCCCGACTCCCTGGCCGCCCTGGCCTCCCCCCATGTGCGTGCCGTCTTGGACGCTGTGGTGGGGACTTTCACCGAGGCCTTCGAGTGGGCCCTTGTCACCATGCTGGCGACGCTTTTATATTTTGACCAACGCATCCGCCAAGAGGGTCTCGACTTGGAGGTCATGGCTGCGCGTGCCCGTTGACCGGGCTGTGCTGGCGGGAGCGGTGGCGCGATGGCCGTTCCCCGTCCCTGTCCGGCGCTCGGCGTCCCTGCGGGCAACGGTCTCGTCCATCTTGGCCGAGCGCCAGTTCCATCCGGGGCCTGGCTTGTTGCAGAGACTTGTCAACTGGCTCCACGCCCACCTTCACCTTCCTGCAATACAACTGCCCGGCTTGTCCGGGGGCGCGTGGCTGAGCTACGTGGTCTTGGGGGCGCTGCTGGTAGGTGTCATCACGGCGCTCGTGGTCGCTACCCGGCGAGGGCTTTTCCGGCGCCTGCAGCACCCGGTCGCCTCGGCCGGAGTGGTCATCACTGACGAAACCCCCGCTCTCAGCCCGGCAGCCTGGCGCCAGCGAGCGGCGAGCCTGGCGGCTGAGGGCCGCTTCCGGGAGGCGCTTCGGTGCCGTTACTGCGCCCTGGTCGGCGAACTGGCCCAGAGGGGCCTCGTCGACGAGGTGCCCGGCCGGACGAGCGGGGAGTACGAGCGGCTGGTCGGTGCGGTGGTGCCAGGTGCGGCGCAACAGTTCGCCTGGGTGACAGCGCTCTTCGAGAGCTGCTGGTACGGCCAGGAACCGTCGGATGCCGACGAGCAGGTGCTCTTCGACGAGGCTGCGGCAGTGGTGCTGCGCGAGGTGGGCCCACCGTGAGCGCTCGGCGGGGCATTCGCGGCGCCGGGCTGGCGGTCTTGGCGGCGGTCGTCGCCATCGGCCTGTTCTGGTTGCTGGCCAACCCGGCGGCGCCGGCGGGCCCGCCCTATTCACCGTCCTCGGTGGCTCCCGACGGGGGCAAGGCGCTGGCTCTGCTTCTCGCCCGTCTGGGTGCCCGGCTCGACACGTCAGGGGCGCTCCCGGCGCCGCACAGGGGCGTGGCCCTCGTCCTGGACGACGAGCTCGACGACGCGGCGCGAGCTCAAGTAACGGGTTGGGCCCGGCGCGGTGGCGTACTTGTCGTCGCCGACCCGTCCTCCCCTCTTGAGGGCGCGTCCCCGGCCCAGGGTTTGCCCGACCAGGCTCTTCCCGCCCCCGCGGAGATGGCGCCGGACTGCCGGGCGCCGTGGGCCGCCGGGGTGGGCCACGTCGCTACCGCGGGCGACGACCTGCTCGAGGTGCCCGTGGGGGCGTACGCGTGCTTTGCTGTGGGCCGGGACGCCTTTGCCGTCGCCCGCAACGAGGGTGCCGGCGTCGTCGTCGCCCTGGGGGGCGCCGACCTGTGGTCCAATGCTTATCTGGGCCAGGACGACAACGCTCTTTTGGCCGCTGACCTGCTGGTCCCGGGACGGGGATATACGGTGAGCTGGCTCTTGGCGCCGAGAGTGGGGGGAGGGACGGCCACGTTGTGGAGCCTGGTGCCGGCCCGCGTCAAAGGGTGCCTGGCCGGGCTCGCCGTCGCCCTGCTGGTGGCCTGCCTGTGGCAGGCGAGGCGCTTAGGACGCCCCGTGCTCGAAGACCCGCTGGTGCCGGTGCCGGGTTCGGAACTGGTCGTGGCTACGGGCCGGCTCCTGGCCCGCAACGGTCGTAGGCAGGAGACGGCATCGCTGCTGCGCGACGAGCTCTGCGGTCAACTTAGGGCGCGCTTTGGGCTGGCCCCCGGCACGGCGCCCGCTACGGTTGCCCAAGTGGCAGCTCCGCACGTCCAATTGCCCGCCCGAGAAGTAGTAGAGGCACTTGCGGGGCCGGCCCCCCTGGACGAAAGACAGTTGTTGGAATTGGTCCGGACATTGCAGCTGGTACGAGAAGAGGTGCTTAGTGGAAGGACCAAGACAGGTTGACCCATGGCCGCCCGGCCCCCCCGTGGCCCAGCCGCCAGCGGGAGCGCCAGGCACCGGTCCCCTAGGCGCGCACCAGGTCGTCATGGCCATTCGCGGCGAAATGGCCAAGGTCGTCGTGGGCCAGGACGCGGCCGTGAGTGGGCTCATAGCGGCTTTGCTGGTGCCGGGCCACGTCTTGGTCGAGGGCGTCCCGGGCGTGGCCAAGACCCTTTTGGCCCGGGCCCTGGCCGCTGCTCTCGACCTCCGGTTCACCCGGGTGCAGTTCACCCCGGACCTGATGCCGTCCGACATCACCGGTCAGAGCATCTACGAGCACGCCACGGCCGGGTTCCGGTTCCGGGAAGGGCCTGTGTTCACCAACGTCTTCCTGGCCGACGAAGTCAACCGCACCCCTCCCAAGACTCAGGCCGCGTTGCTCGAAGCCATGGAGGAGCGCCAGGTCAGCGTGGACGGTAGCGCTCGGCGGCTCCCTGACCCCTTTATCGTGCTGGCGACCCAGAACCCCGTCGAGTACGAGGGCACCTACCCCCTGCCCGAGGCCCAGCTCGACCGCTTCCTCTTCAAGCTCACCGTCCCCTATCCCTCTGAGGCGGCCGAGCGGGAGGTCCTGTCCAGGACAGACGCCGGGCTGGACCCTCATGACCTTCGTTCGGCGGGGCTGGCCGCGGTGGCCAACGCCGAAGTGCTCGGCCTGGCCCGACGAGAGGCGGCGGCCATCAGGGTCGACCCGGTTGTCCAGGCCTACATCGTGAGCCTGGTGCGCGCCACTCGCCAGGCTCCCTCCGTGTCGTTGGGCGTCTCCACCCGGGGGGCCACCATGTTGCTGAAGGCGGCTAAAGCCTGGGCGTGGCTCTCGGGGCGCAGTTTCGTCACTCCCGACGAAGTCCAGGCGGTGGCCCGCCCGACCCTCGGCCACCGGATCCGGATCCGGCCCGAAGCTGAGCTCGAGGGCGTGACCGCCGACGCCGTCATCGACGGTGTGCTGGCCGGCGTACCGGTCCCTCGCTGAGGCCGGACATGGCCCTGACCGGTCGGGCCCCTTTGGTCGTGGTCGGTGCCGCCCTGTTGTTGCTGGTGTGGCCCTTCGGGACGGGGTTAGGCGCGGCCGTGCTGGCGGTCCTGGTCGTGGCTGTCCTGGTGGCCGACCTGGCCCTGGCCCCTCGTCCCGAGAGGGTCGGCGTCGCCCGTTCCCTACCCGCTGTAGTGGGCCTGGGCACTCCGGCCACCTTGAGCTGGACGGTGCACAACCCCTGTGACCGACCTCTGGTGGTGCGGATCGCCGACGAGCTCGCCCCGTCGCTGTGCGCCTCGTCCCGCAGGGCGCGGGTGCGGGTACCAGCGGGCCGCTCAGTCACCCTGAGGGTGGCTCTGGCTCCTACCCGCCGGGGCCGGTTCGTCCCGGGCGAGCTCGTCGTGAGGGTCGAAGGCCCCCTGGGGCTCATGGCCCGCCAGGCCCGGCGGCACCTGCCCGGCGAGCTCCGGGTCTACCCCAGTTTCGGCTCGCGCCGCCAGGCCGACCTGCGCATCGAACGGGCCAGGATCCTGGAGGTGGGCCTGCGCAGCGCCCGCGCCAGGGGGGGTGGCACCGAGTTCGACCAGCTACGCGAATACGGCGTCGACGACGACAGCCGGCGCATCGACTGGGCAGCGACGGCCCGAAGCGACCGCCCCATAGTTAGGACCTATCGCGCCGAGCGCAACCAAAGGGTCATCTGCCTTCTCGACAACGGGCGCACCATGGCCGGCCAGGTCGAAGGGGTAGCCCGGGTGGAGCATGCCATCGACGCCGTGATGATGCTCACATCGGTGGCGGAGCGTATGGGCGATATGCCCGGCCTGGTCGCTTTCGACCACGTCGTCCGGGCCGTGGTACCGCCCCGGTCGGGGCACGCCCAGCTGGCGACCGTGACCGAGGCCCTGTACGACCTGGTACCCCAACTCTCCCAGAGCGACTACCGGGGCGCGTTCACCGAGGTGCTGGCCCGTTTCCAACGTCGGGCCATGCTGTGCTTGCTGACGGAGCTGGACGAGGCCCTCGTCGACACGTTGCTCCCCTCGTTGCTCGTGATCGCCCGGACGCACCTCCTCGTGGTGGCGACCGTGCGCGACCCGGCGGTGGTGGCGTGGGCGAGCGAGGTGCCCGCGGACATCGAAGCCACTTACCGAGGGGCCGCCGCCGTCTCCGCCGCCGCCCGCCGCCGGGAACTCGGGGGCCTGCTGCAAGCCCGTGGTGCCGTGGTCGTAGACGACGTGCCCGGTCGTATAGGCCCGGCGCTGACCGACGCCTATCTGAGCGTCAAGGCCACAGGCCGGCTTTGAGAGCCAGGACTTCCGGTCAGATCGGGGCTCTGATAGTTGGGATTTTGAGGGACCAGGGCCCTGGCGCGTACGGCGCGGCTGCATAGGACGACCCAAGCGAGAAAGGCGAGCTCCACGGCGACGCCGATGCCCACCCGGGCAGCCGTGGGCAATCTCGAACCCGTGACGAAGCCCTCTATGGCCCCCGAAACAGCCAGGGTGAACATTGTGCCCAGGACCAGCACGATGGCGCTGCGGGCCTCCTGCGTGAGCGCTCGCGAGCGACGCCGGTCGCCCGGGCTTATCAGCGCCCAGCCCAGCCTCAGCCCTGCCCCTCCGGCCAGGACGACCGAGCTGAGCTCGAGCAGGCCGTGCGGCGTTATCAGGCCCCAGAACTCCCCGGGGTGGTGGGCGGCGTAGAACATGCCGGCGGCGGCGCCGAGATTTGCCCCGTTCACGAAAAGGGCGACGAGGGTGAGCAAACCGAAGGCGATGCCGCCGGCGAAGGCCTCGAAGGCCACGAGCACGTTGTTGGTGTAGACCTGGCTGGCAAAGTCCACCGAGGGTTCGGACGAGTAGTAACTGGCGAAGTCGTGGTTGACATAGGACTCCCGCACGGCGGCCGGGGCTAGGGCGTCAAGGGCCGCGTGCGAGTGGGCGACCCACGTCCCGAGCACGATGGCGGGCAGGAACAAAGCCGTCGCACTGACCAACAGGAACCATCGGGTTTGCCATACCGTTACTGGGAAAACCACCGAGAAGAAACGTCCTATCGTGCGCCATGTGGACCGTCGGGCCCCGTACAGGACGGCTCCGGAGGCAGCTACCCTGCTAGTGAGCGAGGCCTTCACGTCGGGGTCGGCAAAATGGGCCTGAGCGTAGGCGAGCTGGCCTGCAGCACGCTGGTGGAGGCGGCTCAGTTCACGGACTTCGTCCGCCGAGAGCCTCTTTGGGCGGCTAGTCAGCTCGGCCAGGCGGTCCCAGGTGGCGCGGTTGTCGGCCAGGAAA
>CAYZVQ010000071.1:0-17847 GCA_964481925.1 uncultured Acidimicrobiaceae bacterium | reverse complement strand
GGACGCTGCCGGTGAACCTGATCGACGGGCTGCCCGCCAGGGGGATGAGGGTGTCGTTCATGATGGCCAGGGGCTCGCAACTGGCGTCCTGGTCCGACCAGTAGGGCGCCACCGTCAACCCCGTCAGCCCGTCCGTGTCGGGGAAGGGGACGGCCGACGCCGGGTAATTCCCGAGGCTACTGCAGATGTCGGCCAGCTCGCCCTGGTTAGAGTTCTCGCTCAGCTGGAGAGGGCCGCTGCTGTGGAGCCATCCCAGGTTGCCCGGGTCGGAGATGGCCTCCACCATCTCGTGTGACAGGCTGTGCAGCACGGACGAGGGGTTCGGGTTGCACTTCGGTCCCGTCGGGATCACCACGAAGTTGGGGACACTGAGCCCGAACCCGTGGTACCCGCCCGTCCCGCCGGACCCGTCGGTACCCGCGGAGCACATGTACGTCCCGTCTTGGCCGTAGTCCGATGCCTTGATATCCGGGCTCACAAAAATGTTGACCTGGGTGGAAGAGTTGCCGTCATGTGATTGCTCGCACCCGGCAAAGCTGCGCATCGTGGCATAGGCGATCACGCCCTTGTCCGAACCCGCATCCTTGAGGGCGGCCTGCACGCAGCTGGTAATAGTGGCTCCTGCTCCCGAGAAAATGGGCGGGTTGAGGGCGTATTGAGTGAGGGCATCGAAGTAGGAACTGCAGACCAGGGCGGCCGTCATGGCATTGATTTGTTCGCTGGTGGGGGCACCCAGGGACGCCACGTGCTGGTCCCAGGTCTGGCCCGGAGTCGACGGCAGGTACAAAAAGACGTTGGTGAAATCGGCATTGGGCGAATCAGCCGCGCCGGTGAAGGGCTCGCCCACATAACTGCTCTCAAATTGGTTAGTTGTGAACGGCCCGGTACCGCCGTTGAAAGGTTGCGGGCCCGGCATCTTGCAGTTCGGGTTGGCCGGGTTATCGAACGGCTTCAACGCTCGAGCGGCGGTGGTGCTCACGGGCTTGGTAGTGGCCGGGGCTGAGCTCGGCATCGGCGGCGCGGCAGAGACGGGGACGCTGGTAAGGGGGATGAGCACCCCGGCGGTCAACGCCATCGAGGCCAGGACCGCTCGGCGCCGCCACGAGGTCGCCAGCCCGGGCCCCGGGGCGCGGGCGGTAAGGTGCCGTCGTGCTGCCGAGCGCAGTGCGTGGGTTGTCCCGGGACCTTCGGGCTTCCTCATCATGTTCTCCTTGGGCAGGGCGTTCGGAGGAGTTGAGACGACAGGCTCCCGACTTCGCCCACTGCCGCGGGCGTGGTAGCGCGAGCCGACCCAGCAGAGTCTCCCACGTGTGTCGCAGTTGTCAAGGTGACCCGCACTAGGTTCCATGGAGGCTCCGAACTTGGGAAGTGAGGTAGAGCTATGGCACCGAGTGCAAGACCGTTGCGGCGCCGAAGCTCTGCATAGAAGGCGTGTAGTTGGGCTCATCCACCCTCCCCATCCCGCCGCCTCGCGCCGGTTCTTCACCGGGTAACCGGTACCGACGACCAGCGCCGGGCGGACCGCATCGGCTAGTGCCCCGACGACAGCAACGCTCGAAGCGATCGGGTCTTTTCGGTACCCGCGCTGAGGGTGCCGCGGGAAAGTTCCTGTAGGACCGCCCGCTACCTGCGCAGCACTCCTCCGACGGCTCCGGGTGGGCGGGCAAATCCGCTCCGCTCCTTCCAGCCGCCCCCGTTATCCGCTCGGTCGGAGATGTCAGGCCCTTGTTCCTTCGTCGCGGCCAACTGCGGGACGGTCTGAGGGGCTTCCAGACGACTGCGCCGCCCGTGCAGCTGGAAAGGGACCCAGATCTCGAGTCCTACCTGGCCGGCGCTCTCAGCGCTGCCGAGCAGGCCGGCGTCGACTTCGTCGAGAGATCGTGATCGCCGCCCGGAAGACGTAGCCGTCAGGGTCGAAGTCGAGGTCGGCGAGGTTCATGCTCGTCGTCGCAGTGAGCATCACTCCGGTGGAGGTTCGTGACGGACGCTTGGAGGACCTCCCCAGCGTGCTCGAGCCTCTTCGTCGAGGTATCCGGCTCACGTGCCGCCGATCTCCTCCCTTGACCAACGCCCTAGCAGGCCGAGGTTAGGCCAACGAGTGCGGCGGCGACGGGACGCGGCTCGACCAAGACGATGCCAACTGGGCGCCCGGTAGAGCTCTTCGGGGGAGCTGAGGACGTCGTGCGTCGGCGGGCTCGGCGCACCCGGCCCTCAGCCTCCACCCGAGGGGATTGGCCCTCACCGCATCAGCGTCGCGCTATCAACCCCGATCCCGGGTCGTGACCTCCCGCGAACGGTTCGACCCGGTGTGAAAGCAATACATACGCCTCGGACCATTGGTGACGGTCCAGCGCGAATAGAGCCGCTCCGCGCTGTGAGCTCACCGTGAGCGAGGGTGGACGGTGTCCGTGTCGTCCCCGAGTGCCGTGCATAATAAGCGCTCGAGAATCCGAACACGCCGCTCCTCGGATGAGCACAGAACGGCATTCCTTCAGTTGTGTCTTCTCGAGGGGGTACAACCGGCTCGACGCCACTAGTGGACTCGGTACTGACTGCGCCACCTCGCCCACTACCATCTGTCTTTACAAACGGGCCCTTCGAGCTCACGGTTGGCCACGGGCCTCCGTTCCGGGCGGACCTGCATTAGCCGTCAGCCGAACCAAACATGGCGGTCCATCCATGGTCATGCAACGGGCTAGGCCTGTTCCGACCTAATGCCAGGTCCGACGGCGAGTTGGCCCGTCCCCCCGTCGCCGCCGCCAGGAGCCGTGCCGAGGACGGCAGAGCTGAGCACCTGGGCCACATCGCGGTCACGCGCCTCGAGGGCGTGGGCGTAGACCCGCAGGGTCACCGAGGCGTCGGCGTGGCCGAGGCGCCCGGCCACAGTTCGCACGTCAGCACCGGCGCCTATCGCCGTCGTAGCGGCGAAATGGCGCAGCTCGTGGAAATGGGTCGCGATGCCAAGGCGTTTGGCCGTGCGCTTGTAGTAGTCAGTGAGCGTGTCGGGGACGAACGGGCTGGCGCCTGTGGCGACGGGGGACAGAACGAAGGGGTTAGATACGAGGGTTGTCCCGACCACTGCCGCATAAGCCTCTTGGTCGGCTCGGCGCTTGGTCAGGAGAGCCAGGAGCGCACCGTCCAAGGCGACGTCTCGGCGCTGGTGGCTCTTGGTGGGCCCCTCACTGGCGACGCCATCGATCTCGGTCAGGCTGCGGGCGATGGTGAGCAGGCGCCGCTGCCAGTTGACGTCCGACCACCGCAGGGCACACAGCTCCCCCCGACGGGCTCCCGTCACGGCCCCCAAGATGATCGCCAGCGCCAGTATGGGTGACGACTCCTCGGCGGCGGCAATGAGCCGCTGGACGTCGCAGACCTCGGGCGCCGAGACCGTGGTGCGGGTCAACCCCGGGGGCGTGGCCCGGTCGGCTGGGTTGACCGGGACCATGCCCCACTTGACGGCTCGGTCGAGGGCGGCGTGGAGCACCGAGTGGAACCGGCGCACCGACGAGGGCGACAGGCCGCGGGCCAACAGGTCGTGGTAGAAGCCGTCGAGCTGCCGAGCTGTGAGCTTGTCCAGGCGTACCGGTCCGAGCGCCGGCTTGATGTCGTGCTCGATGCAGCGCCGGTGTTCCTTCACGGTGTAGGCCGAGCGGGTCGGCTCGATGTCGGCCAACCACCGGTCTAGCTGCTCGGCTACGCTGGTCGAGTGGTTCGTGGTGGCCTGACCGGCCTCAACCTCGGTAAGCAGCTTGGCCAGCGCGACGTGCGCCTGGCGTTTGGTGCCATCGACCGTCCGCGATACCCAGCGGACCTTGCCGCCTTCGCGGCCGGCGTAAACCCGGACACGCCACTTGTTGTCGCCACGCGGTTCCACAACCCCACGCATCGGCTGCCCTCCCTGGTCGGTGGATGGGAAGTTACCCAAAAGTTACCCAGCGACGGTTACACCCAGGGAGGGACAGTATAAAGTAGCAGGTCAGGACACTTGGAGAGGTGCGAGAGCGGCCGAATCGGGCTCACTGCTAATGAGTTGACGAGCTAAAACTCGTCCGAGGGTTCAAATCCCTCCCTCTCCGCCAGGCCAGATAAGTGCAGGTCAGGAAGGGTGCTCACGCTCGTGCTCACGAAGAGTGAGCACCGCCCACGGGGGTTTGACCGCCAAGTTGGCCGCCATGTTCGTCGCTTCAATTTCACCATGACTCTTCTGGAGCAGGAGCCGTAGTCGTCGAAGGCACCGCTGGGTGAAGCAGCCTCGGGGGCGAACGCCAAGGAACGGGGGCTACAAAGGAGCTCGGTCGAGTGCGGCCCAACCTGGTCTCTGCCGAGCAACACTTCGCCGGGGCGGGGGCGGCGTGGAATAGGTATAGCGGTCGACCGATACTGTGGCGCTTGTCCCAACGAGGGTGGTGACCTTGACGTCGACGGTGCCCTTGGCCCCCGGGGGCACTGTTGCGTCAATGATGTCGTCGCTTTCGACTTTGAAGCTCGGCACGCTGACCTGGCCGAACGACACGAGGACGGCGCCGGTGAAGCCCGAACCGTAAATGGTCGCCTGGGCGCCGCCCGCAGGCCGCCCGGATGACGGGCTGAGCTCGGTGACAGCGGGCCGCGGCCGGTATGTCAAAAGGTCAGCCGAGTTGGCGAGACTTGGCCCGCCCCCGGTGCTCACGAAAACGTGCACGCGGCCAGTGCCGGGTGGCACCCTCACTTCTAGGAGGTTCGGCGATACGTACGTCACTACCCGTGACGGGGTGAGGCCGAAGCGGACCGTGGCCGAGGGCGTAAAGGCGGTGCCGACGACCTCTAACTGGGGGCCGCCTTGGTCGGCCACGATGTCGCCGGAAAGCGAGGTGATGGTGGGCCGCTCTGGGGGAGCCTCGTTGGTGCATTGCAGCACCAGGGCCAGTCCGAACCGCGGGGGCGGCACTGCCAGGGCGGGGGTGGAAACGGTTTTCTGCGCCGGGTCTCCCGGAGCGTGGCAACCCGGGGCTGAGGCCTCCACCTTGTAGAAGTCGCTGATGACGTCCCAGTGGAACTGGCCATTGGCGGCAGTCTTTTGCGGGTTGAGGTGTGGTTCGATCCCCGGGCTGCCGGCAACCGCCGGGCTGAAGGGGCCATCGGCCGTGGGGCCCTGCTCCAAAAGCGCTGTGGCACCTCGAACCGGCGAACCGTTGACATCCGATATGGCGCCGCTCGGGTCGACCAATGCGGAGAAACCCCCGGACGAACCCGAACCTCCGCCGGGAGGCTCTAGATCGCATTGGCATGACCCTCCCGAGGAGCCGCTGCTCGAAGCCACCGCGGACAGCACCAAGCCGATCACGACAGCAGCGCCCCCGACCAGGGCGACGCCTGAGACAGCGAGCCCTAAGGAGGTCGCCACGGTCACGGTGGCCAGGCCCTCCGCCGTCAAGGTCAGATAAGTTCCGCTCAACGCCAGCGCCCCGGGGAAAGCCGTTGACAGGGCATAAACAAGGCCCGCGAGCCCGGTCGTGATGCCTCCGGCTGTGGTAAGTATCGTGCCCCATTGGGTGAGCGCGGGGGGTCCGCCGCCATAACTCACGGCGGGGACAAAACGGGCAAGGCCACGTGGCCACAAAGCGGCGCCGAGTGGCGCTGGCACAACCGTGCGAGGTGAGCTTGCTTGTAGCGAGGCAGGGGAGCGATTATCGATGCCGTAGTGGAACAGCAAACCTGAGGGCTTGTTTCTCTCGAGGGCGTTGGGCACAAGGCCGATCTCCCCGATATTGAGCGGGGCTGCTCCTGAGCCAGCCGGCGAGTATGCCACCATCTCGTTATCAGTGACAAGCTGCAAGTTTGTCGCCAACCGGTCCCCAAACCAGACCGAGTCCACGTCTTGTAGGTTCGTCCCGGTTATCAAGACCTTGGTGCCCCCGGACGCAGGGCCGTCGGTCGGAATTATCGACGAGAGAGATATATAGCTGTAGACACTGAGGGCGCTCTTCGGCGTCGAGCCCTTTGGTGTGGCGACCGAGACGCTCACTGTCCCCGTTCCTGGTGGGGCTACGGCCTCGATCAGCGAGCTCGACTCGACCTTGAAATGCGGCGAGCGGGCGCTGCCGAACTTGACAATGGTGGCACCGGCGAAACCGGAGCCATGAATAGCCACCATGTTGCCACCGGCGGCGAGGCCCGCTTTGGGTGCGATCGCCTCAAAGCAATAAATGCGGTAGCTAAAACTGACGTTGCCGTGGATCGGCCATAGCGGAGGTATGGTCACCGAGTACCGACCCGAGCCGGGCGGCATTTCCGGGAGGGGCAATATGACCCTGGTGACCTGGCCGCTATTGACATTTGTGCCCGTGATTGTGACGGTCCCTACCCCGTGCCGGCAGCCCCGTAGGACCAGGGGAGCGGTGCCCCCGGCATAAATGACCGGCACCCCCCCGTCCTGCCCGCCAAGGCTCACATTCCCAGGCAGGGGGTCCAGCACCTGCATGGTTATGTTGGTTGCCCCGGCCCCCGCTGGACCGCTGACGTCGACAGTGCTGGACCTCGTGGACTGGGCGAGCGAGGCGCCCTGGGGCGGGAACGCGGTGATCGTGTAGAGGCCGTAAGGGACTGCCTCTTGGTAGTCCCCGTCCGGCGCGGTCAATGCGTCGTAGCACGGGCCCGCCGGGTGAGGGCACGCCTCTACTTCCGCTCCCGGCACGGCGTGGCCGGACGTGTCACCCACCTGGCCGCGCACCGGCCCCGCGGGGACCATGGAGTAGGCACCGGTGGCGGGGCTCCCGTTGGAAGAGGTCCAGATCGCCAGCCTCTGCGGCCCCGGTGTGGACGGGTTGGCGAGGTCCGTGATCGCCACTACGGCATGCTGGCCGGCCCCGATGGCAACCGGGGTGGTGAGCTCGACCCCCGTGCCGTTGGCCGCCACGGTCGCCTGGCACAGGTCCTCGTTGCCCGAAACGTTGGTGGCTTCGTCGATGATACTGACGATTGCCCCACGGCACTCCGCCTCGGTCGGGAAGGTGCTCGCGGGGCCCTTCAGACCGATCGTCCCCTCGCCGGCCGCCAATGCCCCGGTCGCAGGGGTCGAAAAACCGACCGCATAAGTGACTGGCGCGGCACCGGCGGCGCGGTTGGACTGGACGACCGACACGTCCGTCACCGGGGCGCCGGGGACAATGTGGTAGCTGACAGACCGGGAGCTATTGGACGAGGTGGAAAGTGCCAGCATCTGCGGGCCAGCCTTGGCCGGGTTGTCGAGCCCAGTGATGGCCACTTCGGCGCGCTGTCCTCCGGAGATGGCGACTGGAGTCGAGAGCTGCAGTAGTGCGCCTCTGTCGCTCTCGGTCGCGGAGCACAAATCGGTCTCTCCGGAGGCCTTCGTGCTCAGGTCGGTTACCATGGCCACGGCCTCGCCGCAAGGAGGCTTCACCGGGAAGGTGCCCGTCGGGGCTCTCAGTGTTATCGTGCCAAAATTCGCCGCCAGCTCGCCTGAGGGCGAAGTGGTGACCTCTACGGTGTAAGTCACGCGGGTCGCCCGGGCTGCCAACGTTGAGACGGCCAAAGAGATCGCCGCGAGCGGGATCCCATGGCCCGTGACGGTGTACCTTACAGAACTGGCCCCGTCGGACGAGGTCAAAAGGGACAGGACTTCAGGTCCGGGCACAGCGGGGTTGTCGAGGCCCGTGATGGCCACCGAGGCACGCTGGCCCGCCCCGATGGCAACCGGGGTCGAGAGCTGTAGCTTCGCGCCACCTTGGCTCACGGTGACGTCGCAAAGGTCGTCCTGGCCCGACGCCGTCGTGGTCAGGTCCGTGACGGTTGCGATGGCTTCACCACAAGCACGTACGGAAGGGAAGGTCCCCACGGGCGCAAGCAAGATAATCCGGCCCGAACTGGCCGCTAGTGCACCCGACGCCGAGGTGGTGAAGTCGACCGTGTACGTGACCTCGGTTGCCCGTGCTGCCGATGTGCTGACCGCCAACGACAACTGAGCGACTGAGTTACGGGGAGCGGCGACGTTGTAACCAACCGATCTCGCAGCGTCGGACGAGGTCCCCACTGTCAGGGTGTAAGCGCCCGTTCCGAGCGGATTGTCCAGCCCGGTGATGACTACCTCGACGCGGTCGTTCCGGGCAATGGCGACAGAGGAGGGGAACACCAAGCTGTTCCCCTTGCTGCCAACCTCATAGAGGCACACACTGCCCACCTCGCCGGAGGTGTTGGAGGTGAGGTCGGTGACCGTGATGATCGCGCTGGAGCACGCCGGCGAGCTGGGGAAGGTGCTCGAGGCCGCCTCGACGCTGATCGTGCCTGTGCCGTCCGCCAATGCGCCCGTGTCCGATGTCGTGAAACCAATGTTGTAGGTGACCCGTGTTGCTGCGGGGGAGTTGTCGGACCGCGAGAACGATAATACGCTTATCGAGCCCGCTTTCACGATGGCGAAACCGACCGACCTGGCGCTCTCCGAGGAAGTAGAAACGGTCAGGTCATGGAGCCCCACTAGCGAGGGGTTGTCCAGCCCGGAGACGATGACTTCGACCCGGTTGTTGGTGCCGATGCTGAGGGGGGACGAGATCACCAAGTGTTCCCCGGTGCTACCGACCTCGGACAGGCACACGCCGCCCACTATGTTGGAAGCCTTGGTGGTTAGGTCGGTGACCGTGATAACCCCGCTGGAGCACCCCGGCGAGGCCGGGAACGTCCCCGTCGGCGCCTCGACGCTGATCGTGCCCGTGTTCTCCGCCAGCGCGCCCATCGGCGATGTCGAGAAGTCGATTGTGTAGGTCACTTCTGAAGCGGCCGATGCATAAGTCGACAGAGCGAGGGAAAGCCCCGCCACGGGCGTTCGGCCTCCAGCCGATGCCGGAGAGGGCGTGAGGGCGAGAAGTTGGGTGGCCACCATAGCGATGGCGGCCGAAATTGATAACGCTCTCGAGCAGGTTATCGCGCGGGACCAGTTGGAGCGCCTATCCACTTCATCCGCCCCAACTGAACGAGACCCGCCCATAGCAGATCTGTACCACCTTTTGAGGCTCCTCGGAATGATGACCGCGCTAAGTTTGGCCCGGCTAACTTCGCGAGAGATATTCGCCACGGTTAGCGCGGGGTTTTCTCGAGTACCCTCTACCCCAGGTCCGAGTGGAGCGCGGCCGCTCAGCTCTTCAGCTGCGCGTAGGTGGCACTTGCAGTACTGAGCTCATCAAACGGGTCCTCTCCCGTGCCCAACGTCCGCTACAAGTGCCAGCATCGTCGCCGTCATGGCGCTAGCCGGGTCTGAGGAGTCTCGGTCAGTTCGCCGCCTATCGTAGTGATATGTTATGATGTGTGATGATATTCCATAGGTGCTGGAACGCCTCCGGAGGGTTCGAAAGCGCCTGCATGCTCTCCGCTCGCGGGACTTCCGCTGCCCGGCGGGATTTTGACGAACAGCTTGGCGTTCATCGGGTAGAGCGGGTTGGAGTAGCGGGGCACTCCAAGGGTTTCCACCGACTGCAGCTGTGGGTCGTCCAGCACTGCGTTGGTCGCGGCGATCGCCTCGGCCTCTACCGGCCCGGCGTAGGTCCGCGGAGTTTCGCCGCCCCCCCAGGAGGTCGGGTTCACCACAAGGACCTGGGTGCCCACCGGTAGCGCGCTCAGCAACGGCCCCAGGTTGGTGGCGGCATTGGTGTGTTCCAGGCGAGCGGTGAGGTCGGACCAGTTGACGACCATCGGGTTGGGCGCCGGGCCAAACGGGGTGGCGTAGTGGTACTTGTCACCGAGGTCGGCGGCGATGACCGGTGTGTCGGTCACTTCAGGAGATATCACGAGCGCTCCTGGCTGGAGGATGGGGGCAAGCTCGGCCACCAGGTACGCCACGTCGCTCTTCGAGGTGTCCACGGTGACGGTCCTGTCGACCAGCACGGGGACGCTCGTACCGGCCAGGGCCAGGACTGTCAATCCGGCGACCCACGACCGGGCCCGGGCCCGGGCCAACCCGCCGGCCAGGGGGACCAGCGCTGGGACCACAGCGACACCGAGGTAACGGGGCGCCCAGGAGTTGACCACTTGGCCCACCAACCAGGCGATCACCAGGGTCACCAGCGTCACGGCGGTGAACAAGGCCAGAGCGGAGACGCCCGGGCTCAGGGCGGGCGTGCCGGGCATGGTACCCATGGCGTCGGCCGGCTGCTGGCGCTTATAGGAAAGCACGGCGACGACCAACGCGACGACGACGGCGGCCCAGGCGGCCGAGGCCAGGGCGTTGAACGAATCCCCGAAGAAGTCGAGCACGGCCGGGTGGGGGGCCCAGGGGGCGCCTGTGTTGTGGAGCTGGTATAGGAACTGGGGTACCCAGGGGGCGAAGAGGACGGCGCACGCGCCTCCGTAAAGCCACGTCGCCCGCAGCTGCGACCGCGCCCGCCGGCGGACGGCCACGGCCGAGCCGACGATGATGGTGGCGGCGAGGAGGTAAAGGCCGTAGTACTGGAGATAGAGGACGGCCGCCATGAGCAGCGTCGTGGCCACCCAATAGCGCCGGCCCGCCCCCCTGTAGGCGAGGACGAAGCACGTGACGGCAAGAAGCGCCACCAGTACCAGCCAGGAGTACATCCGGGTCTCGGTGCTGTAGTAGGCCAGGTAGGCGCATGTGGCCACTAGGCCGGCCGCCGCCCGGGCCGCCCACCGACCGAAGAGCCTGCCCGCGGACCACCAGGCCGCCGGAATGGCGAGCAGGCCCGGGACAAGCGAGAGGACGTGGGTCGCCGCCACCGACTGCCCGAAGATCCTCATCCAGTAGTGGAGCGCAACGTAGTACAGGGGCGGCGAGCCGTCCTCCACCAGGTAGTGGGGCAGGGACGTCAGGGGGTGAGCGGCTATGCCAACGGCGATGGCCTCGTCGCCCCAGTAGCTCGTCCACAACGTCCGGCCATGCAGGAGGAGCGCCAGAGCCGTCAGCGTGACTAGTAGGAGGGCGTCGAAATGGCGCCAGGCGACGAGCCGGTCGAGAAGCGGCCTCCGGTGCCGGGCGCGGACGGCGGCGACCGGAGCGGCGTTGAGTACAGCGGGACGACCATCGCCGGGGGCCCTCAGGTCCACGATCAAAGGCGAGGTCGTGCTACTCAGGGTTGGGGTTGGCCTGGTTAGCAGATCTTCCATTAAGCGTCCCTACCCAGAGGCAACGGCCGAGCCGGAGGGCCAGGCCCCGGCTACGGCCCACGCTAGCGGGCCGCCGGCTCCGGGCCAGCCAACTACCGTCTCGGTCGCCACAAATCGTGCGGCCTGTTGGAGCTTGTGACCACCGTACCTGTTGGGGGCCGGTTGGCGGACGGACCGGTTCCCACGTAGCTTCTTGGTCATGGATGCCAAGCTCTTGTTGTGCGACTTCGCGGAGGTCAGTGGGGGAAAGCTCTTCGTATCAGGCGCCGGTTTGGCCCTGCTGGCCAGCGCCACGCCCGCCCAGCCCTACCGTGTCAACCTCAGCCTCGCCATCTTGGGCCTGATCAACCTCAGTGACACCGATGCGCAGCACAAGATGACCATCGAGCTGGTGTACGTCAGCGGTCGCAATGAGACGCGCGTCCCGCTGGCCGACGAGCTCCCCGAGGGAAATGACCCGGCCGACCGTGGCATGTTCATCGCCTACTTCGTGGCTCCGCGTTCGCCTCAGATGCTTCCTGGTGACGAATGGAGCATGCCTATGGCCATCCCCATGTTCGGGCTGGGCCTGCCCGAACTGGGCCCCTACTACTTCAGCGTGCGCGTCGACGGCCGGGAGATGGACCGTGCGTCGTTCCGTCTAATGCCCCCCCCGCCTCCCCAGGTCGCCGACCTGCCCGGCGGCCCAGGAGCTGGGCAAGGCGATCAGCTGCTCGGCGGCCCCCCGCTGTAACGAGCCCGCAGCCGTAGGAAGAGGAAGCTGTCCTCTTCGACTACGTGGGCGAGGTGAAGCTCGACCAGTTGGGCCAGGGGCTGGCCACCGAAGGACCGGCCGGGGCCGACCAACGGGTCGCTGCTGAGGAGCCAGCCGCCAGCCAGGCCGCCGCCCACATAGCCGGCCAGCTTGGGAGAAAGAGTCAGGCACAGTTCGTCGACCAATTGAGAGGCGGCCAGGCCGGTGTTCAGCGTGGGCCCGCCCTCGCACAGGACGTGCTTGACGCCTCGGTCCCCGAGGACCTTCAGGGCCGCCCTCAGGTCGACGGCGCCGGTGCCGGTCCTGACCACGTCGGCCACATCGGCGGCGCCCGCCAGGGCCTCAGAGCGGGTGTCCCCGGCCGCGATCACTATGGGCCGGGGGCCACCGCCGGTGAACAGGCGGGACCCCCAGTCGAGAGCGCCCGAGAGCGTCACGACAGCCATGGTGGGCAGCGGAGCCTGGCCACGCTGCCGGCGGATCTCCTGCGCCTCCAGGGGTATCTTCGCCGGCCCGTAACGCTCGACGCGAGCGGTGCCGGCACCGACCAGCACGACATCGGCCAGCGACCGCAGTACCGAGAAAAGCAGCTTGTCGCCGGGCCCCCCGAGGCGGCCGGCGCGCCCGGAGAAGGCGACGGCGCCGTCCAGGGTGGAGACCATGTTCACGCGCACGAAAGGCCGCTCGGCAGGGACCTTTACTTCTCGTGAATAGAGCTCGAACAGGTTCACCCGATCGGGCCCTTCGGGCAGAAGCAACCGCAACTGACGCTCCTCGCGACTCGTCCGACGATATCTCACCGGCTTCCCGGGCCAATGGCCTTTTCAGAGGCCGTCCGCCTCGTCTGTAGCATGAGGCCGGTGCGCCACCGGACCGTCTCTTCTGCGGCGAGGTCCGGCCCGTCATGAGCGGGCTCATCAGCGTCGAAGAGGCCCGCCGTTCGGTGCTCTCCAGCTGCCGGCCGCTGGGCCCCGTCCGGGTACCTCTGAGCGACGCTCTGGGCCTGGTCACTGCGCGGCCTGTCGTTTCCGGCGAGGCAGTCCCGCCCTTTGCCAACTCTTCGATGGACGGTTACGCGCTCCGAGCTGGGGACGTAGCCGGGGCCCCGACCAGGCTCAGGGTGGTCGGCGGGCTAATGGCCGGCGACGACCCCGGCGGCGTGGTCGTAGGGCAAGGCGAAGCCGTACGCATCATGACCGGTGCCGCCGTGCCAGCAGGGGCCGACGCTGTGTGCATGGTCGAGCACACCCGAGCGGGAGACGGTTGGGTCTTGATCGAAGAAGCCGTCGGCCCGGGCACCAACGTGCGCTGTCCGGGCGAGGACATTGCCGCCGGAGAGGAGGTCTTCGCCGCCGGGGAGAGCCTCGGCCCGGCTCACATCGGCGTCCTGGCCAGCCTGGGCGTCGCTCAAGTAGACGTCTTCCCCCGGCCCCGGGTCGGCGTGGTCTCGACGGGGGACGAGCTCGTGGCAGGAACAGGAGGGTTGGCGCCGGGGAAGATCCGGGACAGCAACCGGCCTGGCCTGCTGGCCCGCTTGCGGGCCGACGGCTTCGAGCCCGTCGACCTCGGCTGGGCCGGCGACGAAGGGGAGGCTCTGGCCGATGTCCTCGTCGACGCGGCCCGGACCTGCGATGCCGTGATCAGCAGTGGTGGGGTGAGCGTCGGCGACCGCGACATGGTCAAGATCGTGCTGGACAAGCTGGGGGGCCAGCAGGCTCACTGGTGGCAGGTGGCGGTGAGGCCGGGGAAACCGTTCGCCTTTTCCACCTTGCCTCCGCGCTCGGCTCCGGTCTTCGGGCTGCCGGGCAATCCCGTCTCGGCCCTGGTCTCCTATGAGTTGTTCGCCCGGCCTGCCCTGCGCCTCATGGCGGGCCACCACAGTCTGGAACGGCCACGCTTGTCGGCCGTGGCCGCCTCCGACATGCGCCGCCAGCCCGACGGCAGGTTGCACCTCGTCCGCGTCGCGGTGAAAGCCGGGCCCCGGGGCCTCGAGGCCCGGCCGTCGGGGGGGCAGGGCTCGCACCAGCTGCGTGCCCTGGCGGCGGCTAACGGCCTGGCGTTCCTGCCCGACGGCGAGGGAGTGACGGCCGGCGAACAGGTGGACGTCTGGGTCCTCGACGTCGACCGCCTATCTCCCTGAGGGTTCACCGTCTTGGCCCCCCGCTGACCGAGGCCGGGGCGAAGGCACGAAACCGGCCTTAGCCCTCCACATCGCCTCCCAGCTGGAGTTCCCCGGCTGGAAGAGCGGCCTGACCTTCTCGCCCAGGAGCAAGGGGGTCGCTCGGGTTTCGCCGGCCAGGGCCAAGTCAGCTGATGCCATGTCAGCGGGGGCCATGTCAGCGGGGGCCAGGCCCGCCGGTGGTTGTACGCGGACCGGCGCCATCAGCGCCCGTGCTGCCCGGTCGTCGGCTCTGCGCCCGGCCCGGTCGTCGGCCCGCACCCACTGCAGGACGATTGGCGCCATGCCGATGAAAGTGGCCAGTTCCGTGGCTGCCCACAGCAGCGCTCCGCCGGCCCGGGTGCTGGACAGGGTGTACATCGAGGCGATGGGGGCCCCCTGGGACATGATGGCTATACCGAGGAAGCTCTCGAAAGGGACACCCAGTGCCAGGTTGGCGAGCCTGGCCCCATAGCCCATCCTCCAGTGCACTATCGGGTCCAGCCCCACCATGGGCCACCAGTAGAAGGTGCCTCCCAGCAGGAAAGCCAGGTTGACGGCGTCCATGACGGCCATGTGCTCCATGGCGAAATTGAGCATGGGGCTGAGGAAGAACGCGAACATGGCCCCGAAGTAGAAGAACCAGACCAGCACCGGGTGGGTGGCGATGGCGAAGGGCCGTGACCGCAGCACGCCCAGCCACTTCTTCTTGGTCGCCCTCCCGGCTGTCTGCAGCAAGAGGGTGGAGGGTGCACCGAGTGCCAGCAGGGGCGGGGCCACGACCATCAACAGGAGGTGCTGGGCCACGTGCGCCTGGAAGTACGACGCCGTGAACGTGGCGACGGGTGATTGCAACGCCAGGTCGACGGCGACGAGGCCGGCGAGGAATGCCACCGTCCGCCGGGCCGGCCAACGCCGGCCCCTCGACGCCAGTCGCCAATCAGCTCTCAGGTAGAAGTACCCGATGATCACCAGGGCCACGGGCACACAAACCGAGAACGGGCTCCATTGCCAGGCTGTCAGGGCGGTGTGAAGGCTGAAATGCACCTTGGTCATACCCGGCATCGCCTTAAAGCTACAAGCCCCCGATGAGCTAGGGGCGTCGCCGCCAGTAGCATCTGCGGTCTATGGGGTCGACGACGGCGGTAAGGCGGGGGGGCAATGGCTCCTAGGCGTGGCAAGGAGAAATTGCTTGACCGATCGCTGTGGGTGTCGATGGTGCCGTTCGGGGCGGGCGGGACGACCAAGCCCAACAATTACCGCTCAATTATCGATGCCATCGGTGAGAACAAGGACAACCTGGCCTACGCGTGGCGCATCCTCAACCACGGTGTCTGCGACGGCTGCGCCCTGGGTACGACGGGGATGCGGGACTGGACCCTCGACCAGGTCCACTTGTGCAATGTGCGCCTGCGGCTCCTCCGCCTCAACACGGCACCGGCACTGGACGACGATCTCCTGCGTGACGTCGGGAAGTTGAGAGGCAAGAAGAGCACCGAGCTGCACAACCTGGGACGTCTGCCCTACCCCATGGTGCGCCGGCGAGGTGAGCCCGGGTTCACGCGCCTCCACTGGGACGAGGCCCTCGACATTGTGGCCCGACGTTTGCGGGGCACTACGCCCGACCGCCTCGGGGTCTACATGACAAGCCGGGGCCAGCCCAACGAGAACTATTACGCGGCCCAAAAAGCCGTGCGGGCCCTCGGTACCAACTCGATAGACAGCGCCGCCCGTCTTTGTCATTCACCGAGCACGGCGGCCCTGAAGGACGCCATCGGGGTGGCCGCCACCACCTGTTCGTACACCGACCTCATCGGTACGGACCTCGTCGTTTTCATCGGCTCCAACGTGGCCCAGAACCAGCCGGTGATGATGAAGTACCTCTACCACGCCCGTAAGAGCGGCACCAAGGTGGTGGTGGTCAACACCTACCGGGAGCCGGCCATGGAGCATTACTGGGTGCCGTCGAACGTCGAAAGCGCCCTCTTCGGGACGAAGATGACGGACCGTTTTTTTCAGGTGGGCGTCGGCGGCGACATCGCCTTCCTCAATGGTGCGCTCAAGTACATGATCGAGCGCGAGTGGGTGGACAGGGCTTTTATTGATGGCTTCACCACCGGTTTTACCGAGATGTCCGCCCAACTTGACGGCCAGGGGTGGGAGGCTCTGGAGACCGCTTCGGGCACAGCTCGCTACGAGATGCTGGAACTCGCCCGCATGCTGGGGAACGCCAGGACGGCGGTCATCGTCTGGAGCATGGGGGTTACCCAGCACAGCTTCGGTGAGCAAGCGGTACGCGCCGTGGTCAATATCGGCCTATCCCGTGGTTTTGTAGGCCGGGAAAAATGTGGTTTGATGCCGATCCGCGGCCATTCCGGGGTGCAGGGCGGCGCCGAGATGGGCGCCTACGCCACATCGTTCCCGGGCGGCTTGCCCATCACGGTGGACAGTGCCCGCGAACTGTCCGGGTTCTGGGGCTTCGAAGTCCCGGCGACACCCGGGCTCAGCGCGCCCGAGATGGTCGATGCTGCCCATGAGGGGCTCCTCGACGTGCTGGTCACATCGGGCGGCAACTTCACCGAGGTGCTGCCGGAGCCGGCTTACGTGAGACAGGCCCTCCAACGTGTCCCGTTGCGCGTCCACCTCGACATCGTCCTGTCGGCTCAGATGCTGGTCGACCCGGCTGACACGGTCGTGCTCCTGCCCGCCCAGACCCGTTACGAGATGAAAGGCGGCGTGACCGAGACCTCGACCGAACGCCGTGTCATCTTCAGCCCCGAGATCCCCGGGCCCCGCATACAAGAGGCGCGTGCGGAGTGGGAGGTGCTCACTGAGCTTGCCCGCCGGGCCCGGCCCGAGGTGGCGCCCCTGCTCCGCTTTTCGGGCACGCCGGAGATCAGGGAGGAGATCTCCCGTCTTGTCCCCAGCTACGCCCTGATGCGTACGCTGGGTGCCGAAGGCGACCAGTTCCAGTACGGCGGCCCGATGCTGTGCGCAGGCTGGAGGTTCCCCACCGCGGACGGCAAGGCGCGCTTCAGTGCCGTCGCCCTGCCCGAGCGGGTTGTCCCCGAGGGCGCCTTCGTGGTCACGACCCGGCGCGGGCGCCAGTTCAACAGCATGGTGCAGGGCGACCGCGACGCTCATACCGGTGCGGGCCGGGACGCCGTGCTGATCAACCCCGACGATGCCGTGGCTCTCGGGGCCGCCGACGGCACTCCCGTGGTCTTGCGTAGCGACAGGGGCGAGATGGCGGGCCGGGCCCGGATAGCGCCCGTGACCCGGGGGACGCTGCAGGTCCACTGGCCTGAAGGGTCGGTGCTGTTGGACCGGGCCCGTCGAGACCGGGACTCGGGTATCCCGGACTACACCGCCGTGGTGAGCGTGGAGATCGGGCCGGCCGCGGCCGGAATAGTCGCGGCCCGAGCAGTCGCGGCCGGAGCAGTCGCGGCCGGAGCAGTCGCGGCCGGAATAGTCGCGGCCGGAGAAGCCGTGGCCGGCTCGGGGGACTAGCTAGTGGCGGGGGACCGGCCGGGAGCCACGGCGCGCACAGTGGCCTGGGAGGTCCTGCCCGGCGGGGCCCACCGAGGAGAGGATTCCCTGGCCAGCGAGGAGCCTCTCGAGATCCGTCTGCTCCACGGGGGCGTCCGGCACCCGGTGGCCGTCACCATGCGCACGCCGGGCGCCGACTTCGAACTGGCCGTCGGTTTTCTGTTCAGCGAGGGGATCTTGCGGGCCAGGGAACAATTGCGCCGCGTCAGCTACTGCGTCGACAGGGACGTCGACGAGCAGCAGCGCTACAACATCGTCAATGTCGAGCTGGCCGGGCTGGCAG
>CAYZVQ010000070.1:14919-17860 GCA_964481925.1 uncultured Acidimicrobiaceae bacterium | reverse complement strand
ACCGCTGGTGGTCAAGGACCTGCCGCCCCGTTTTGCCAGCCGGGGCGGCGAGAAGTTGGACGGCGCCATTCATCATTTCAAACTCGACGTCGTGGGCCTTTCTGCCCTCGACGCCGGGGCCTCGACGGGCGGGTTCACGGACTGCCTGCTCGCCCATGGGGCGGCTCACGTCGTCGCCGTCGACGTTGGTCACGGCCAATTGCTTGAGAGGCTTCGCCGGGACCCCCGCGTGGAAGTGGTGGAACGGGCCAACGTGCGCTACCTGGGACCGGCCGACCTGGGAGGGCGTCGCTTCGATGTGGTGGTCGCCGATTTGTCCTTTATTTCGCTCATGATGGTGGCACCGGCGTTGATCGCCTTGGCCAAGCCGGTGGCGGATCTCGTCGTGCTGGTGAAGCCCCAGTTTGAGGCGGGCCGCGCCGTTGTTTCCAAGGGCAAGGGGGTGGTGAGGGACCCCAAAGTGTGGGCCAGTGCCCTATGCGACGTCGCTGGCGCGTTCGAGGCCAACGGCGCCGCCGTCGTAGGCGGGATGGCCTCCCCGCTCCTCGGAGCGGAGGGCAACGTGGAGTTCTTCCTTCACTTGCGCAGCGGGGCCAAACCGTCCCGGTCGGCTGCCGGCCGTCCCGACCTGTCAGCTGAGAGTTCGGGACCGTCGGGAACGGTCCTTCCAGGACCGGCCAATGCGGGGGAGACCGGTCCGGGGGAGACCAATCCGGGGGAGACTGGTTCGCTACTGGCACGGTCCATGGGCGAACTGGCGTTGTCAGTGGCAGTCCCGCGTCCTCCCGACGGCCGTGGCGGCGGGAAGGGCTGAAATGGCACGGATCGGTTTCGCCCCCCACTCCGAGCGCCCCAAAGCGGTGAGGATCGCCAAGTCGGTGGGTACCTGGCTAGTCGAACAGGGCCACCAGGCCTTCTTTTTGGAGCCCCGCGTAGATCAGGCCAAGCCCGAGGACCTCGCCGACCTTGACCTACTGGTGAGCCTGGGCGGTGACGGGACCATGTTGCGCGCCGTGGGTTTGGCACTGGGCACCGGCGTGCCCGTGCTGGGGGCGAACTTCGGTCGGTTCGGTTACCTTACGGCGGCGGAGCCCGATGGGTTGCAGCAGGCTATTCAGCGCTTCCTCGACGGTGATTACCACCTGGAACGGCGCATGACCATCGATGCCGTGATCGTCCCCGACGGGACCGGGACGCCCAGGTACCGGGCGTCGGGCCTCAACGATATTGTGCTGGCCCGTCCCTCCGGCAAGCACACGATCAACGCCGGGCTCGCCATTTCCGGGGAACGGTTCTTGAGCTATGCCGCCGATTCGATGATCGTCTCCACGGCCACGGGCTCGACGGGCTACAACCTCTCCGCCCGGGGGCCGATCGTCTCGCCTAAATTGCGCTGCCTGGTGGTCACGCCCGTTTCTCCGCACATGCTTTTCGACCGCAGCATCGTGCTCGACCCTTCCGACGAAGTCTCCTTCCGGCTACAGGGCCCGTGGGGGGCCGACCTCATCGTCGACGGCGCTGCTTGCGGCCTCGTGGACACGGGCGAGCAGATCATCTGCCGTGCGGGGGAAAATGACGCCCTGCTGGTCGATTTCGGGGACAGGAAGTTCGAAAAGGTGTTGAAGAGCAAGTTCCATCTCGCGGATCGCTGAGGTCTGGCCATGCTGAGCGAACTGAGGGTGAGCCAGCTCGGGGTGATCGAGGACCTCAGCCTCGTGTTCGGGCCGGGGATGACCGCTCTCACCGGGGAGACGGGGGCGGGCAAGACGCTGGTGGTCGAGGCCGTCGAGTTGCTCACCGGTGGCCGGGCCGACGCCATGCTGGTGCGCCCCGGGGCGGCCGAAGCCGTTGTGGAGGCCAGGTTCGTGGGGTTGCGTCTGGAGGGAGACGAGAGCAGCCTGGGGACGGCCTCGCTAGAGACGGTCGGCGACGGGGCCACAGATGGAGGGGAGGTGGTCATGTGCCGGGTGGTGCCGGCTGACGGTCGTTCCCGGGCTTACCTGGACGGCCGCATGGCGACAGTCTCCGCCCTGGCCGAGCAAGGCGGGCGCCTGGTCGACCTGCACGGTCAGCACGCCCACCAATCCCTGTTCTCAGCCGGGGCGCAGCGCGCCGCCCTCGACGCCTATGCCGGCGTCCACCGGGGCGCCCGCGACGCCGCCCGGGCGACGGTCCGGGAAGTGGAGTCCGCCATGGCGAAGGCGGGCGGGGACGTCGCCGGGCGCAGCCGTGAGCGCGAGTTTTTGCGCTATCAGATCGCCGAACTCGACGCCGCCGGCCTGCACGGAGCCGACGAAGACGACCAGTTGGCCGTCGAAGAGGAGCGGCTCGGTCAGGCCGCCTCTCACCGGGCTGCCGCGCAGGCCGCCCACGAAGGCCTGGCCGGCGAGGAGCAGGTGCTCGACCGCTTGGGCGAGGTGGTCAGCGCCACCGCCGGGCACCCGCCCCTGGCACCCTTGCACGAACGTCTTCGGGGTTTGGCGGCGGAGCTCACCGACGCGGCCGCCGAGGCCCGGGAGGCAGTCGACTCTCTTCAGGAGGACCCTGAACGCCTGGAGGAGGTCGTGGCCCGGCGCTCGGTGCTAAAGGAGCTCCGCCGCAAGTACGCCGGGCCGGCCGGACGCCTGGAGGAGGTGATCAGCTTCCACGACCAGGCCCAGGAACGCCTCCAGGAGCTGGAGGGCCTGGAGGGCCTGGCGCAACGCTTGGCTGAGGACCATGCCAGAGCGCGGGCGGAACTGCGCCGGGCATCGGCAGGCCTGGGGGCGGCGCGGCGCAAAGCGGCCATTTCCTTTGCCGAAGCGGTGGAAAACGAGCTGCACCGCCTGGCCATGCCCCGAGCGCTCTTCGAGGTGAGAGTAGTCGGCGGGGAGGGCCCCGACGGCCCCGACGACCCCGACAGGACCGACGACCCCGACAGGACCGACGACCCCGACAGGAC
>CAYZVQ010000070.1:9096-14819 GCA_964481925.1 uncultured Acidimicrobiaceae bacterium | reverse complement strand
GACCGACGACCCCGACAGGACCGACGACCCCGACAGGACCGACGACCCCGACAGGGCCGACGACCCCGACAGGACCGACGACGCGGCCCTGCGCCGGTCGGCGGGCGAGGACATTACCTTCCTCTTGGCCGCCAACCCGGGCGAGCCGCCGCTGCCGTTGGCCAAGGTGGCCTCGGGCGGGGAACTGGCCCGGGCCATGCTCGCCGTGCGCCTGGTACTACTGGCCGGCGGGCAACTGGTGGGAGCGGGCCCGGCGGCCGGGCCGGGCACCCTGGTCTTTGACGAAGTGGACGCCGGCGTGGGCGGCGAGGCGGCGCTGGCCGTGGGCCGGGCGCTGGCCGAGTTGGGCCGTCGGTACCAGGTGGTCGTCGTTACCCATCTGGCCCAGGTGGCGGCGTTCGCCGACGCCCAGGTGGCCGTGAGCAAGGTCGAACGCGGCGGGCGGACGACGGCCCAGGCCCAGCTTGTCACCGGCCCGGAGAGGGTCGTCGAGCTCTCCCGCATGCTCTCCGGCCAACCCGACAGCGCCACAGCTCGCCGCCATGCCGAGGAACTGTTGCAGATGGCTGCTCCCGGGCCGGTGGCGGCTCCCGGTCTGGCGGTCCCCGGGCCGCGGGCGGGTGGTCCGCGAAGCCGGCGCCGTCCTGAGCTAAGGTGAGGTGGCCATCCGAAGACGGCGTCCCCGAGCGATATGCCTCGGTGGAAGCCGACCTCCGTCGGCCACGAACCCGTTAGCCGAGCATGGAGGAGATGTTGGCGAAGCACATCTTCGTGACCGGGGGCGTGTCGAGCTCTCTGGGCAAGGGCCTTACCGCTGCCTCGCTGGGCCGGTTATTAAAAAGCCGTGGCCTGCGCGTGACGATGCAAAAACTGGACCCGTACATAAACATTGACCCGGGGACGATGAACCCCTTCGAGCACGGCGAAGTCTTCGTCACAGATGACGGGGGCGAGACCGACCTCGACCTCGGCCACTACGAGCGCTTCATCGACGAAGCCCTGTCAAGGGACTCCAACGCCACCACAGGCTCCATCTACCAGGCGGTCATAGCCAAGGAACGCCGGGGCGAGTACCTGGGCAAGACGGTCCAGGTGATCCCGCACATAACCAACGAGATCAAACTGCGTATCCAGCGTCTGGGCACTGAAGACGTGGACGTCGTGATCACTGAGATCGGCGGGACGGTGGGGGACATCGAGATCCTGCCCTTCCTCGAGGCCGTACGCCAGTTCCGCAAGGACGTGGGCCGGGACAACGTGTGCTACGTGCACGTCACCCTGGTGCCCTACCTGGGGCCGTCGGGCGAGCAAAAGACCAAGCCGACGCAGCACTCCGTCACCGAGCTTCGGTCACGAGGCGTGCAGCCCGATGTGATCATCCTGCGCAGCGACCGTCCCATCCCCGACGGCCTCAAGACCAAGATCTCTTTGCTGTGCGACGTCCCTGAAGAAGCCGTCATCTCCAACGTGGACGCCCCCAACCTGTACGAGATCCCCCTGGCCCTGCACGACGAGGGCTTGGACGACTACGTGTGCCGCATCCTGCGCCTGGGCGAGGACCTGGGCGACGCCGTCACCGGCGCGGGCCGGCGCCTTCTCGACCTCTCTCATTGGCAGGGGCTGGTGGGACGGGTCGAGTCCGCCTCCAAGCCGGTGCGGATCGGTCTGATCGGCAAGTACGTCAACCTCCCGGACGCCTACCTTTCGGTCGTCGAGGCCCTCCGCCACGGTGGTTACGCCCATGGTGCCCACGTCCAGCTCGACTGGGTCCAGGCCGAGGAGGTGGGAGGCCTCCTGGTCGAGGGCCGCCTGCGCGACCTCGACGGCATGGTCGTACCGGGTGGCTTCGGCGAACGGGGCATCGAGGGCATGATCGCCGCCGTCGGTTATGCCCGGGAGCACGATATCCCTTGCCTCGGCCTGTGCCTGGGGCTGCAGGTCATGGTCATCGAGTTCGCCCGCAACGCCGCCGGCCTCGAGCGGGCGAACTCCCGTGAGTTCGCGCCGAGCGCCCCGCACCTCGTGATCGACCTGATGGACGAACAGCGCGAGATAGTCAGCCAGTCCAACTATGGAGGCACCATGCGCCTGGGCACGTACCCGGCCAAACTTCGCCCCGGGAGCATGGCGGCCGCTATTTATGGCGCCGAGCTCGTCTTCGAGCGCCACCGGCACCGCTACGAGGTCAACAACCGTTACCGCAGCCGCCTGGAGCAGGCGGGCCTCGTGTGCTCCGCCGAGTCCCCGGACGGCCGGCTGGTGGAGATGATCGAGCTACCGGGCCACCCCCTGTGGACCGGTACCCAGGCCCACCCGGAGTTCAAGAGCCGGCCCGACCGGCCCCACCCCTTGTTCAGCGCCCTGGTGGGCGCGGCCCTGGCCCGGGCCGAAGGGCGCCGGCCCCACTTGATCGACCCCGACGCCCTGGAGGCGCAACTGGTGGCCCGGCCCGGGCTCCGGGTGGAGGAGGCGGGAATTGGCCTCTCCTAAGTTCCACAAACTCGGTGAGCGGCCCCTGTTCCGTACACACATGCTGGAGATCGTGGCCGGGACCTTCGAGGGCCCGGGCGGCGAGACCTTCGAGCGCGACATCGTGCACCATCCAGGGGCCGTGATCGTCGTCCCCCTCGATGAGCCGACCGACGAGGTCGTCCTGGTACGCCAGTACCGTGCCCCCCTGGACATCGAGCTGCTGGAGGTCCCGGCGGGCAAGCGGGACGTGAAGGACGAGCCGCTGGAGCTGACGGCTGCTCGTGAGCTCGCCGAGGAGACAGGCCTGGAGGCCGGCCGCCTCGAGCTGATCGGTCATTTCTACAACTCTCCGGGCTTTTGCGACGAGGAGTCGTGGTGCTACTTGGCTCGGGACCTCCACCCGGTGGCGAGTTCGCGCCACGGTATCGAAGAGGAGCACATGACCGTGGAGCGCTTCTCGTTCTCAGGCGTGGGCGAGCTCGTGCGCTCGGGGGAAATAACCGACGCCAAGACGATCGTCGGGCTGCTGCTGGCTCAGGCTGCGATCTCGTAGGAGCGATGGGGCGCGTCGCCGCCAAACCGGTCTTCGGAGGTCCCAGGGCCCACCTGGCGCTGAGCCTTCCGGGCGAGGAGCTGCTCACCTGGCTAGCAGTGGAAAAGGGCCGCAGCCCCAACACGCTGGTGGCGTACCGCCGTGACATCGCCGCTTACGAAGGATGGTTGCGAGCGCGAGGCGAAGGGGCCGACGGCTCGGTCTTGGCCATGGTCACGGAGCCGACGGTGGCCGAGTACGTCGCTCATCTTGGACGGGCGGGCCTGGCTCCTTCCTCGGTCGCCCGGGCACTGGTGGCCGTGCGCTCTCTGCACCGGTTCATGGTGCAGGAAGGGAACAGTGGTTCGGACCCTTCCGCCGACCTGAGCCCTCCGCCTGTCCCTCAGGGCCTACCCAAGGCCCTGAGCGAGGAGGAGGTGGCCTCGTTGTTGTCCGCGGTGACGGGCGAGGGCCCGGCCCAACTGCGGGACCGGGCCGTGCTCGAGCTCCTCTACGCCACGGGGATCCGCATCTCCGAGCTCACCGGCCTGTCGCTGTCGGACCTGGCGCTGGACGAACAGCTGGTCCGTGTCTTCGGCAAAGGCGCCAAGGAACGGCTCGTGCCCGTGGGGCGCTACGCCCGCCTGGCGGTCGAGGCATGGTTGGGGCCCGGCGGCCGCCCGGCCCTGGTGCCCAAGAGGTGGGCCCGGCGCGACGACTCGGACGCCCTTATCCTCAATATGAGAGGCGGGCGCATAAGCCGTCAGGGGGCGTGGGGGATCGTCCGCCACTACGGGGAAAAAGTCGGTCTCGGGGGCCGGCTCACCCCCCACGTGCTGCGTCACAGCTGCGCCACCCATCTGCTCGACCATGGGGCCGACATCCGCGTCGTCCAGGAGCTCTTGGGCCACGCCTCCATCGCCACCACCCAGGTCTACACCAGGGTGTCCCCCGAACGGCTGCGCGGCGCCTACGAGGCGGCGCACCCCCGGGCCCGAGCCCGCTGAAGCCCGCTCGCCGGGGCCGCGTCGGTCGGTAGGGAGCGGTTCGCGGGCAGGGGCCCGACGAGTTGAACAGCGGTTGACAAGAAGCCTCTCGCTCCCGCGGCTGCACGAACTACACTGCGGCCGATGGAGGCCAACACTACAAGCGCCTTGCGCCTTGAGCTCGAGTCCCAGCGGACCTCGCTCCGCCAGGAGCTGCAAGAACTGGGCTACGGCACCGAAGGCCTCTCCTACGATGCCAATTTCGCCGACTCCAGTCAGGTGACGGCCGAGCGCGGCGAGACCGAAGCACTGGCCATGAGCTTGACCGCCAACTTGCTCGATGTGGAGCGCGCTCTGGCCAAGCTCGACAACGGCACGTTCGGCTCGTGCGAGTCATGCCACCGCGAAATCGCGGAGGCGCGCCTCGAAGCCATGCCGGCGGCTCGCTACTGCATCGAGTGCGCCGCCAAGCGTCGCTAGTTACGACCTAAAGGTACGGCCGGAAAAAACAAGCAATCCCCTACGCGGGCTGCTACGGCCACCGCATACTGGGGTAAAGAGCGGCCGGTGCCGGCCGCGCTTAGGCAAGGGGGGCTGATGGACCTTCAGCAGCTTAAGCATCGTCTCCTGGCTGCGGGTGTCCCCGAAGACGGGTACCTCCTCGTCGGGCTCGACGCGCCCCGGGCAGTGCGGGAGGGCGCCTGTATCGTCCGGCCCAACCAGCGCACATGGGAAGTGCTCGTCTGGCGCCCCGTTCGCGTGGAGCCGTCACTGACGTTCCTGAGCGAGGACGAGGCGTGCGAGCAGGCCCTGGACATGCTGACCTCCGCCATAACGACATCGGAACGTTAATCCCGGGCCCCGCTGACGAGGACACTGTCGGGGGGACCTGAAGCTTCCTGCGGGCTGGCGGGTACGGAGCCGGCGCGCTGTTCTCGGTGGTGCTGGCGCGAAAGCCGGTCGCGCAGGAGCACCGAGCCGGCGCAGGAGAGCACGAGCAGGCTGAGCGTGGCCATCAGGGGGAGGTCCGAGCGGCCGCCTGGTCCCGATATCGGCCGCAGGACCAACTGGACCAGGACGAACACGGCCGCGCCAAATAGGGCCGCCCACGCCCTGGCGTCCCAGGACTTCAGCTTGTAGCCGGCGAGGTGTCGCAGGGGCAACAGCGAGACCACCGTGCCGACCACCGAAGAGACGAACAAGGCGGCAAAGAAGTCCGTGGCGAGAACTGCACCGAAAAAAGCACCCGGGACCGAAGAAGTTTGGAAGAGGCCGTCCCAGGCCGCCCACGCCACCAGGCCGGCGAGCAGCTGGCCCGTTGATGCCACGGCGACGGCCCGCCCCTCCTCGGCCTCGGCGAGGACCGGGCCGAAGCCTATGCCGACGACGGCACCGTAGAGGTAGCCGGGGTCAAACCCGATAACCCTCGAGACTATGACGCACAGGGCGGCGACAAGGAGGCCGGCGGGGAGAGCTTTCAACCGCCGGGCGACGGGACGGTGGCCTCGCGACCGGAGGTAGCAACCCTTGAAAACAGCCGGCAACACCGCGCCGGCCAGGATGGCGGCCGCTATGGCCAGGAAGCTGGTCAGAGTCCAGGAATTGAGGCCCCAACCGGGGCTCAGGAGGCTGCCGACGAGAGAGCCGGCCAGGACCGCGGCCACGGGACCGGCCCAGCGTTTTCCCGGGCCCGTGAGCCGGCGTTTTCCCGGGCGCGTGAGCCGGCGTTTTCC
>CAYZVQ010000070.1:0-8996 GCA_964481925.1 uncultured Acidimicrobiaceae bacterium | reverse complement strand
GTTTTCCCGGGCCCGTGAGCCGGCGTTTTCCCGGGCGCGTGAGCCGGCGTTTTCCTGGGCGGGTGAGCAAGCGTCTTCTCGGGCTACTGGACCACCGGGCCCGCCGGACGAAGATGTCCCCGCAGCCGTCCGCCAGGGCGTTATTGACGGTCCCGGCGGCGAAGCTCACGAGGAGGGCCACGGCCGCGGCGATCAGGGCATCGATGGCATCGCTCGCGAAAGGCCTGAAGGCCCGGGACGGAGAGGGGAGCGAGGAGGCGATCGTGCTCAGGCTGCCCGGAGGGCTCCCCCAGGCGCGTTCGATAACAGCGCCGTCAGCGAAATAGAGGCACCCACGGTGCCATGTGACCCCCCAGCCGAAACCCGCTGTCGGCCCGGCGCCGGGGGCGGGGCCCGAGTGCACGTCCCTGTGCGGTACGGCAGGAAGACGGGAGAGCGCAAAGGTGTAGATGCCGTCTTCCCGGTTGGGCGCCTCCAGGGCCGAGGCATGGCCGCGGTGGTCGGCGGCGCTCACCGCCACGCCACTGCCGAGGCCACCGCTTATGTCGCCGACGAGCGTCGGCGGGCTGATAAGGACCGTGCCCGGGCCGGCGACCTGCACCACTTGTGCAGAGCCCGACGAGGGGCCAGAGCCGGAGGCGGGGCCAGCGCCGGGGCCCGTCTCGGCGTACAGGGCCCCGTCGGGCGCGAAGGTCAGCCCGGCCACGGGCGCGGGAAGGCGGGCGAAAGTTGAGACATCCGGATTTGCGCTGCTGGGGCTCGAGATCCGGTCTATGGCGCCGGCCGAGAAGGCTCCCCGGTAGCAGTTGCCCGGCACGAAAAGGTAACCGTCGAGCGGGTCGGCTACCGCCCGCCCCGGGCAGCCGGCGAGCCCGTCGGCGGCGCGGGCGATGATGCGGACCTCGGCCCCGGTGGCGGGGTCCAGTTCCACCAGTTCGGGTTGGGCGGCGCGTTGCCCGGGCCCCCACAGGCTGGCATAGAGGACACCACCCCACCCGAAGCTGAGCGAAGCCAAGTCGAAGGCGCCGAAGTGGGCATCGGGCAGCTGCGTGGCGTCTGCCGCGACGCCTCCGGAACGGGACAGGACGTAGATCGTCCCGGTGTAGAAATCTCCCACGTAGGCCTGGTCGCGAGGGCTGAAAGCGGGCGCTTCAGCCCCGGCGCACGCCGGTCCGACCGGCGCCGTCGGTGGCGGTTGGTCAATAGGGAAGCCCGACGCGAAGAGGGCGACATGAAAGCCCCGGGACGGCGAGAACGGGCCCGGGGCGCAAGTGCTGGGCCCCGTGGCGGAGATGGTCGTGGCCGATGCCGATGCCGATGCCGATGCCCAAGCCGGTGCCGCGCCTGTCCCGAAAACTCCCGCGGCTACCGAGCCGGTTGTCGTCGCCAGCGCGGCGAGACCAGCCGCGAGGCACAGCCGTAGGGCATCGACAAAAGCGCGGCGCACCAGGGCAAATGCTAAACGAGCCCACGGGCCGCAGCTAGCGCGGCAGAAGGCCGATCGCTGAACGGGCGGCGTCCATCGTCCTGGCCGCCACCTCGCCGGCGTGGCTTGCCCCTGCAGCCAGGACCGACCGGACGGCCCCGGGGTCCCTGGCCAGTTCCCGGTAGCGCTCCTGGAGAGGCACCACGAGCTCGAGAACGGCTTCGGCGGCGTCGGACTTCAATTTGCCGTAGCTCTCATAACCGGCGGCTATGTCGTCTGGCTTGCCGCCCCGCAGGGTGGCCAGGAGCTCGAGCAGGTTGGAGACGCCCGGTTTTGCCTGCTGGTCCCAGCGCACGGCGCCCGGCCCGGGGGGGTCGAGATCGGTCACGGCCCGCTTTACCTTGCGCTCGATGACCTTGGGGTCGTCGAACAGGGAGATGAGACCGGCGTCGGAGGCCGCCGATTTGGACATCTTGTGGACGGGGTCCTGCAGGTCCATGATCCGGGCGCCCCCGCCGGGCGGCGGTATGGCCGCCTCGGGCACGGTGAAGGTCTCGCCGTAGCGGGCGTTCCAACGCTGGGCCAGGTCCCGGGTGAGCTCCAGGTGCTGGCGCTGGTCGTCGCCTACCGGTACGAGGTCGGCCTGGTACAACAGGATGTCGGCTGCCATCAGGACCGGGTAGGCGAACAGGCCCACCCGCGCCGATTCCTCGGCCTCTTTGCCCGATTTGTCTTTGAACTGGGTCATGCGGGAAAGCTCGCCCATGCTGGCGGTGCACTCGAGTAGCCAGGCCAGCTCGGCGTGCTCATGGACGTGGCTTTGTACGAACAGCGTGCACCGCTCCGGGCTGAGCCCGGCCGCCATGAGCAGGGTCGCCATGGTGAGGGTGGCCCGAGAAAGCTCGGCCGGGTCGCCGGGCACCGTCAGGGCATGGAGGTCCACGACGCAGTAGAAGGCGTTGTAACGGTCTTGGAAGTCCACCCACCAGCGCAGTGCCCCGAGGTAGTTGCCCAGGTGCACGGCCCCGGTGGGCTGGATCCCGGACAAGACCGCTTTGGTCTTCGCGGCATTGGGCTGATCGTCATGGTGTTGGCCGTTCACGACAAGGAGGGTAGCTAATGCGGGGTAGGGCCTTTCTGGCATTAGGTATCCCGCACCGCCGTAGGGCCCACCGGTAGTCTGGACGAGGTGGGCTACCAGGTGAGCACGGCGGTCTTCGAGGGCCCGTTCGACCTGCTGTTGCACCTGGTGACAAAGGACCAGGTCGACATCTGGGAGCTTTCCCTCTCTTCGATCGTGGACGAGTACGTGGCCACCATCGAGGGCATGCAAGCCCTTGACCTCTCGGTGGCCACGGAGTTCCTACTGACCGCCGCCGTCCTGCTCGAGCTCAAAGCGCGGCGCCTCCTACCGGGGACCTCGGCTGAAGGCGAAGAGGAGCTGGCGCTGTGGGAGGAACGGGACCTGCTCCTGACCCGCCTGCTCGAATGCAAAACGTTCAAGGACGCGTCGCTGGCCCTTTCGCGGCTGATGGACAGTGCCGACCTGTCCGTGCCCCGCCGAGCGGGCCTGGAAGAGCGGTTTTTGGGCCTGGCGCCGGACCTGCTCGAAGGGGTGACGGCGGGCCGGTTGCACGACACCCTGGCCAGGTTGCTCGCTCCCAAGCCGGTGCCCAAGGTCAACACCGACCACGTAGCCCCCATCCGGGCCAGCGTCGCCGAAACGCTCGAGCAACTGGTGGCCCGGTTGCCTCGGGAGGGCCGCACGACTTTCAGGAGGCTCATAGAGGGGCTGGTCGAGCCGCTGGAGATCATCGTTTGCTTCCTCGCCCTGCTAGAGCTGTGCAAGCGGGGCGCCGTCGACCTAGAGCAGGCTGAACGCCTGGGAGAGCTCAGGGTCAACTGGTTGGGCCTGGTAGGCGATGACGAGGTGCTCGTTCTTGCCCCCGCCGCCTGGGACGAGGCGCCCGTGCCCGTGCTGGCCGGGGCCGACATGTCCGCCGTCGACGAGTACGAGGGCTAGATGGCACCGGACGATCACCCCTCCCCGCGCCCGGACGGCCACGAGGCGCCGAGCCCGGACAGGCACGAGGATCTCACCGTCGAGGATCTCGGGGCCGTCGAGGATCTCGGGGCCGTCGAGGATCTCGGGCACCTTGACCACCTGGCCGACCGTTTCCGAGAACAACGGCGGGCCATCGAAGCTGTCCTTATGGTGGCTGACTCGCCTGTCGAGCCAAGCATGCTGGCGCAGCTTCTGGAGGTGACGCCGTCTCAGGTCGACGGTCTGTGCGACGATCTGGCTAGGTCGTACGAGCGCGAGCAGAGGGGTTTCGTCCTGGTCAAGGTGGCGGGCGGCTACCGGTTCCAGAGCCATCCCGAGCTGGCGCCGTACATAGAGCGTTTTGTGCTCGAGGGCCAGACGGCGCGGCTTTCGGCCGCGGCCCTCGAGACACTGGCGATAGTTGCGTACAAGCAACCGATTTCCCGGGCCCAGGTGGCTTCCATCAGGGGCGTCAACGCCGATGCCGTCCTGCGGACACTGTGCCACCGTGGGTACGTCTGCGAGGTGGCCCGCGACCCGGGACCGGGACAGGCGGTGCTCTATGGCACCAGCCCGATGTTGTTGGAGCGCCTGGGCCTGGACAGGATCGAGGACCTGCCCCCGCTGGGGGACTTCGTCCCCGGCCCCGAGATCATGGACGCCCTCGAACAGGGCCTGCGCTCGGGCTGAACCACGCCGCGTCGACCCGCCCCCGGCTGGCCGGCCCCCCGGCTGACTGATGCGGCGGCTGACTGACGCTGCGGCTGGCGGGTGATTTGAGGTTACGAGGCCGGCGAGCTCCCCGGTTGGTCCTCCGGCGGGCCGGAGGAGGTCCCCCGGACCTGGTCGCCGGCCAAGACGGCGTAGAGCCGCCGGCGAGCCTCGTCCAGGATTTTGGCGGCTTCCTCGTACTCTCGGAGGCCTCCGCTCATTGCCACCTGGCCCACGACCGGCATGAGCCGGCCCATGGCGTGGCGCAGAGCGCGGGCCCCGGCGGGGGCACCGGCGGCCACCTGCTCCCAAGGGGCCTGGCCTTTGGCCACCTCGGCCGCGGCAACTTTGCCCTCTTCGGTCAGCGAGAAGCGCTTCTTGCCCCCGGCGTCGTCGGACTGCACGCTGATGAGCCCTTCGTCCTCGAGCAGCTGGAGAGTGGGGTAGATGGACCCCGGGCTCGGCCGCCACAGGCCTTCGGTGCGCTCGGACAGCTCGGCGATGATCTCGTAGCCGTGCATAGGCCGCTCGGCCAGCAGGGCCAGGATGGCGCTACGGACGTCTCCCCGCCGCGCCCGGCCCCAAGGCCGCCCGCCTCCGTACCGCCCGCCGCCCCGGCCACCTCCGCCGGCGCCACCGGCCCAGGGCCCCATGGGGCCACCGGCAAACCACATCCGGTTGGGCCCTGGGACGCCGCCCGGACCTACGGGGGCGCCGTGTTGGCCCTCGGGGCCGCCCGGCCCATCGCCAGGCCCGGCCCAAGGAGGCCCGCCCCATCCGCGCCCGCGCTGGCCGCGCCCGCCTCGGTACCATTCGGGGCCTTCGTCAAAATGTTCGTGAGAATGCATGTCGGTTCCTTTCCAACGTCTGGTGTAACTACTGCGTAGCACTATATCGCGATATATCGCTAACGCGCGAGAAACGAGCCGGGCGGTGTGTCGACGCGGCAAGCGGGCCGGTCCCCGTTATGCTCCGGGCGTGAAGCCTGGTGATCGCCGAGGGCCGGCCACGTCCATGCCGGGCCAGGCTCTGGCCTGCGTGCGGAGCGGGCCCGGCGGGGCGGCAAGGGCATGAGCGGCCAAGGCCTGCAGGGGCCCGCCGACAGTGCTGCGGGCGAGCCGGAGCGGCTGCAAAAGGTCTTGGCCAAGGCCGGCCTGGGCAGCCGCCGCGTGTGCGAGGAGATGATCGCCGACGGTCGGGTGACGGTGAACGGCGTGGTGGCCCAGCTCGGCCAGCGGGCCGACGGCGCCCGCGCAGTGATCGCCGTCGACGGCATCCCAGTCCCTGGGCGCGAGGGCCTGGCGTACTACCTGGTCAACAAGCCGGTGGGGGTCATATGTACCGCCTCGGACCCTCAGGGCCGGCCTACCGTCACGGCGCTGGTCCCGGCCGAACCCCGGGTCTACCCGGTGGGGAGGCTGGACATTTCGTCCGAGGGGCTGATCGTGCTGACCAACGACGGGGACCTGGCCTACAAGCTCACCCACCCGAGCTTCGGGGTAATGAAGGAGTACGTGGTCGAGGTCGAGGGCGCGCTGTCGCGCGACGAGCTCGGACGGCTGCGCCGCGGCGTGCTCCTGGACGACGGGATGACGGCGCCGGCCAAGGTTTCCTCACTGGGGCCCGCTTCAGCGCGGGTGACCATCCATGAAGGGCGCAACCGCCAGGTCCGACGTATGTGCGAGGCCGTCGGCCACCCGGTGCGCAGGCTGGTCCGCACCCGGATAGGGCCGATCTCGGCCCCAGACCTGGCCACGGCCGAGTGGCGCCACCTCAGCGCCGGCGAGATCCGGCTCCTGTGGGAGGCGGCCAGCAGCCCCGGCCCCGCTCGCAAGCGTCTCAGGCCCCTCACCGCCCGATCGGCCCGGAGCGGGGGGTGAGGCCTTCGCCCTCGCCCGGTCCCGGCCCAGGCCGTGTGGCTGGCCGTCCGCGGTCACTATCGTGGCCTGTGCATGCCAGACTTCCCGCTCTCTTCCTCGTTTGCATCTCCCTCCTCTGGGCCCGGTGAGGTGGCCAAGCCGGTGTTCACGCCCTCGCCGCCCCGGCGCGTCCGGGCCCTGCGCGGCGCCACCACCGTGGACGAGGACGACGCCAAGCAGGTGACCACGCGCACCATCGCCCTGGTGCAGGCCATGGTCAATGCCAATGGCCTCGACCATCAGGACATCATTTCCGTACTTTTCACGGCAACCGACGACATCCACTCGATGTTCCCGGCCGCCGCCGCCCGCCAAGCCGGCTTCGGTGACGTCCCGCTCTTGTGCGCTCGAGAGCTGGACATCGAGGGGATGCAGCCCCGTTGTATCCGAGTCTTGATGCACGTTGAGACGTCGGCCGACCGACTGCACCACATCTACCTGGAGGGCGCTCGCGGCCTACGAGATGACCTTCCCGAGTAACGGGCCGGCGGGGGAGAGGCCCCGAGCGGCCGTGATCGGGACAGGGCTCATCGGCGGCTCCATAGGTATGGCGCTGCGCCGGCAGGGCTGGTGGGTGAGCGGGACCGACCGGGACAGGGCCAGAGCGCAGCGGGCCGTAGAGCTCGGCGCCATCGACCAGGTGGGGGTGGACCACGACGCCGCCGTCACTTTCATCGCTGTGCCCGCCGGGGCGGTGGCCGCCATCGCCACGGCTGTGCTTTCCGAACAGGACAGCAACCCGGGGCCCGGTCGGCCGGACATGAGGGTGGTCAGCGACGTAGCGGGCACCAAGGAGGGCATCGTCAACGCCGTCAGGCACCCCCGTTTCGTCGGGGGCCATCCGATGGCCGGCTCGGAACAAGAAGGGGTCGACGGCGCCGACCCTGAGATGTTCCTCGGGGCCACCTGGGTGCTGACCCCGAGCGAACAGACCTCGGGGGACGCCTACTCGCAGGTCCAGTCGATCGTGCGCCTGTTGGGCGCCAACCCGGTAGCGGTGGAGCCCCGCCGCCACGACGAACTGGTGGCCCTGGTCTCCCACACGCCTCATCTCACGGCTGCCGCTCTCATGAACCTGGCCGCGGACGCCGCCGCTTCGGACGCCACCCTGCTTCGCATGGCCGCCGGGGGGTTCCGGGACATGACCAGGATCGCCGCCGGGCACCCGGATATCTGGCCCGACGTCATGGCCGCCAACCGTGATGCCATCCTGTCGACCCTCGACCGGCTCACCGGCATCCTCGACAAGCTGCGGGCCGTAGTCGCCGCCGGCGACCGGGACGGCCTTCTCCAGGTCCTCGAGCGCGCCCGAGAGGGGCGGGTCAACCTCCCGACCGGGGCACCGTCGCTGCAACGGGCCACCGAAGTGCGCCTGCCCGTCCCCGACCGTCCCGGGGTCATCGCCGAGGTCAGCACGCTTCTGGGTGGTCTGGGGGTCAATATCTTCGACCTCGAGATCGTCCACTCCGCCGAGGGCGACCGGGGCGTGATGGTGCTGATAGTGGACGCCAGCGCCGAGGAAACCGTGCACGCCGCCTTGGCTGGCCGGGGGTACCGGACCTACATGCGCCGGCTCGAGCAGGAGTCCCCGACGTCATGACGGTGCCCCGGCAGCTCCGGGTCGAGCCGGCCGGCGGGCGGCCCCTGACGGGGAGGCTCCGCGCTCCGGGCGACAAGTCCATTTCCCACCGGGCCCTGCTCATAGGTGCCCGGGCCGAAGGCCGGTCCCGCATCCGAGGGCTGTCCAACGGAGACGACGTGCGCCACACCCTGGAGGCCGTGCAGGCCCTGGGGGCGGGGGCGGACAAGTCGGCTCAGGGCGAGCTCTACATCTACGGCGGCCAGTCCCGCCTGCACGAGCCCGAGGCGGTCATCGATGTGGGCAACTCGGGTACCGGCATCCGGTTGCTGGCGGGCTTCGTGGCCACCATCGACGGCCTCACGGTCCTACAGGGCGACTCGTCCATCGCCCGCAGGCCGATGGACAGGGTGGCGGTCCCGCTCCGGCTCATGGGGGCGCGAGTCGACGGCCGGCACCAGGGCAGCCTGCCTCCTCTGGTCGTGCGGGGCGGGGGCCTGCACGGGACCGAGTACCGCCTGCCGGTGCCCAGCGCTCAGGTGAAGTCGGCGGTGCTCCTGGCCGGCTTGGGCGCCGATGGCCCCACGACGGTCCACGAAGGGGTGCCCACGCGGGCTCACACCGAGGAAATGCTGGCCGCCGCGGGCGCCGCCATCGAGGTGCGCAGCGCGGGCCAGGGGGCCAGCGTGGTCCTGTCGCCTGGCCCGCTCCAGGCGGGCGACATCGACGTCCCCGCCGACCCGTCCCAGGCCGCCTTCTGGGCTGTCGCCGCCTGCACCGTCCCGGGCAGCGACGTGGTGCTGGAGGACGTCTATGTGGGCCGGGGGAGGGCCGGCTTCCTGGACGTCCTGGTGCGCATGGGAGCCCGGGTGGAGCTGGTGAACGAGGACCCCGTCCGCCACACGGCGGACATCCATGTGCAGGCCGGCCCTTTGGTGGCCACGCATGTGGGCGGGGCCGAAGTCCCCTCGCTCATCGACGAGATCCCGGTCCTGTGCGTGGCGGCGGCCCTGGCCGAGGGCACGACCACCTTCGCCGATGCGGCCGAGCTGAGGGTGAAGGAGACCGATCGGGTCTCCACCGTCGTCGCCCTCCTGCACGCTCTGGGCGCCGGGGCCGAGCCCCGGGCAGACGGGATAGTCGTCACCGGGCGTGCGGGGGCCCCCCTTTCGGGTGGTACGGTCGACTCGTACGGTGACCACCGGATCGCTATGGCTGCCGCCGTCGCCGCTCTCGGCGCTGGCGGGCCGGTGACGGTCAAGGGTTGGGACGCCACGGCCACGAGCTACCCGAGCTTCGAGGAGGACATGTTCAGGT
>CAYZVQ010000069.1:0-18082 GCA_964481925.1 uncultured Acidimicrobiaceae bacterium | reverse complement strand
AGCAAGCACCGCCGTATCAGGGTCGGAGACGTCTTGGCCCTCGCCGAGGAACGTGCCCGGCGCCGGCAAGGCGCGGAGGCGATCCGCTCCGCCCTGGGCCAGCCTGACGCTCTCAGGTGAAAGGACGCGACAGGGTCTTTGTCGACGCCAACGAACTCTTTCCCTTCAGCGTCATGGACCTGCTCCTCTCGCTGGCCGAGGACCTGCTCATCGACTTCGTATGGACCGATGAACTGATCGACGAGTGGGAGCGGGTGATCGTGCGGGACGGTCGAAGGACGCCCGAGACGGCCCGAGCGGTCTCGGGCGCAGTCCGCCGCTTCTTTGCGACGACCCGGATCGACCCGCTCGCATACCGTGATCGGGTCGACGAGGTCCCGGGTCGCGACCCCGACGACTGCGTGCATACTGCAGCCTGCGCGTTCGGCGGTGCCACGGACCTGCTGACGCGCAACGAGCGCGACTTCCCTCGTGACTTTCTCGCCGAGCACGGCGTCAAGATCTCTTCGGCTGACACTTACCTGACCGGCCTCCTCCGCCGACGTCCGGCGGCGTTCCTCGACGTCGTCAGGAGGCTCGCCGCCGGCAAGCAACGACCGCCCATGTCGCCTTGTGACGTCGCCAACAGCCTCAGCAACGCCGGGGCATCCCGGTTGTCGGGTGCCCTGCAACGCCGGCTCGGGTGCTCGTAACCAGCAATTTGCCTGTCCGGATTTCCCTGAGCATTATCTGATAAACACTCGTTCGTGAGAACAGCCGCGAGAACCATAACTATTGCGTAGGCGGTCAACAACGGTCATTAGCGGTCACTTGGTGTCACACCATAACCCCACACCCGCCCAGTTCAGAGGCACTATTGGGCACGATTGGTAAATAGCGGTAATTACCCGGTAATAGGCACTATCAGAACTACGGATCAGAAGGTTGTGGGTTCGAATCCCACCGAGGGCACCAAACTGGGTACGGGCAGGTCAGGAGCGGGATTTCTGGTTATAGCCCGCCGCTGCTGCCAGGAACTGTCACAGAATTGTCACGGAGGGCCGGTTGCCTCAGGTCGTGGACATGGAGCGTGAGCGCACTCGCCGTCTTTCCCGGGTGATCGAGCGCGACTTGCGCCGGGCCGGAGGCAAAGCGTTCGCCGTCGACGAAGGCAACGTCGAAGACCCCGGCCGTTGGCGCCGGGCCGCGGTCATGGCGGCGCACCGCATGGGGCACCAGGCCCATACCTACCTCTGGCTCGGGCAGTGGCACGTCGACCTCGACTACCCGGTGACCAAGGAAGAGAGCAGGATGGCGGCCGACGTAATGAGCGCCCTCCTGCTCGGCCTGAGGGCCGAGCCCTAGTCCGCCGTCAGCTTCTTCCGGGCCCCGAAGAGCATGCCCGCCACCCGTTCAGCCGCGGCGCGGTCGAGCTGTTCGACTCGGTGCTGATAGACGTTCTGAGTGACCGCCGTGCTGGAGTGGCCCAGCCGGACGGCCACGACTTTGACGTCGACCCCGGCGCGCAAAAACTGGGCAGTCGCGTGGGAGTGACGCGTGTCATGGAGGCGCACCTGCGGCAGGGCTGCGCGGCGGACCGCCCTTGTGAACTCTTTGGTCACATTCTCGGGGACGAGCGGCCTACCGATGTCGTCGGTGAACACGTGGCCGTCACCCTGCCAGAAGCCCGTAGGGCAGTGGGACTGATTGACCCGCTGGCGCCGTCGGTGCTCCGTGAGGACAGCCACGGTGGCCTCGTCCAGGCCTATCGTCCGTTGCCCGGCGTTCGTCTTCGGTGTGGACTCTGTCGGGACGCCGTCACCATCACCAAGCAACGCCGGACGGTTAGCGACATCGGGCCCAGGTCGAGGTCGTCCCACCGCAGTCCGCAAAGCTCGCCCCTCCGCAACCCCGTCGTGGCGGCAAGGGCCCAGAGAGCGTAAAGCGGGTCGCTCACCGTGGCGTCTAGGAAGGCGGCAAGTTGCTCGAGCGTCCAGACCGCCCTCTCGGGCGATGCCTCGCCGCGCGGGAGGTCATCGCGGGCACCCTCGGCCGGGTTTCGTGCGATGACCCCCGCACGTACGGCGTGCAACAGCGCCAACGACAGGACTAGAAGGGGCTGACATCCCAGGGTTTCATCGTGGACGACGCACCGACCGGTGCGGTTAACGCCGAAAGATCCTTACACCCATCCTGGCTGCAGGCGTTGGCTCGGCTCGGGCGCTCGGACGACGTAACGCTCCGGCTTCGTCTCATCGATCCCGCTAGATTTGGCTCATCGCCTAGCCCTTGTGGTCCCCGGTGCCGACATCCACGGCTTATCTCCCTGGGGGCAGGCTGAGTACCGGCACGGTTGTCTTCAGGAACGAGTTGACTCCCGCGCCACGACCGAGAACTTGCTCACGAACTCTCGCCGCGGCTTTCCTGGGGCCCCCCCTTCCATGCGGCGGACAAGAAGCCTCACGGCCGTTCGGGCCATCACGTCGTGATCGGGATCTATGGACGAGAGCGATGGCACTGTGAACGCACCCTCGTTGATGTTGTCGAAGCCGATGACTTTTACCCTGGAGGGCACGCGCACATCAGCGTCGGCGAGACCGCGAAGTACGCCGATGGCGACCGTGTCGGTGACGCAGAAGACCCCGTCGAAGCGTCTGCGGCTCGCCACCAGCCCACGCGCCACCTCGGCGCCCGATTGCATCGTGAACTTCTCGATGTTCACCACCAGTGAGGGATCAAACGCGATGCCGGACTGTTCGAGCGCCTGGCGGTACCCGATGAGCCTCAGCCTCGACATATCCGTCTCCCCGCTAACCTGGCCATCAACCATGATTATGCGCCGGCAGCCACGCTCAATGAGATGGGCCGTGGCGGCCGACGCGCCGTGGACATTCGGCATGGCGACATGGTCCACAGGGCCGTCGAAGATCCTTTCACCCAGGATCACCACCGGGTAATCGACCTTCAGCAGGTCCGTGTCGGCCGGCCCCAAACCCACGGTGCTCAGGATGAGCCCGTCGTACAGCCGGTTCCGCGACAGGAACAACGCGTCCAGCTCGTTTTCACGGGACGCACCTGTTTGTTCTATGGCCACGCGAAGGTTGCACTTGGCTGCCGCTGTGATGATACGCGCCGCAAGTTGGCCGAAGTACGGGCGGTCCACCTCAGGTACGGCGAGCCCGATAGTCCCGGTGCGCCCAGTGCGCAGGTTCCGTGCGGCGACGTTGACCCGGTAATCGAGCCTGTCCATGACCTCCAGCACCTTGGCCCTGGTCGACGCCTTGACGTGCGGATGGTCATTGACGACATGCGACACCGTCATTGGCGAAACGCCGGCTGCCCTGGCAACGTCCCCCATTGTCACCATGGGGCTAACGCGGCATCATCTAGCCGCATGGCAATAACACCACGCGTTCCACCACGGCGCCGAGCCCGATAGTGCGTTGGCTACCAACATGGCCCCCTTCTGGATAACATTTTTGGCCTCTATTCGGCCGAATCGCGTGCTGCATCTTCCACATCGAACACCGGGTCCCCAAAGACGAGTGTTGCCACGGTTCATTGCCTAGCGGACTCGGAAGTAAGTCACGATGCTACCCTTTCACCGCTCCAGCCGCCAAGCCACCAATGATCTTGCGCTGAATTATGAGGAAGAAGACGACCATCGGGACGAGGCTGATCGTCGTGAGCGTCATGAACGACGGCCAGTTCGTCGTGAACTCCCCAACTGAACTGTACACCTGTAAGACGATCGTGTACTTCGATGAGGAGCTTAAGAATGTGTTCGCCACCAGAAAATCGTTCCATATCCCTATTGTCTGGAAGATCGCGACAGTGGCTAGCACCGGCATGCTGAGCGGCATCATGATGCGTGCGTAGATCTGGACCACGCCAGCACCGTCGATCTTGGCTGCCTCAACTAGCTCCTTAGGGATGGTCGACATATACCCGTCTATAATGAAGAAACAGAACACGGCGCCGGCCATGTAAACGACCACCAACCCCGAGAGGCTATTGACCAATCCGGATTTCACCATCATCTCGTACAGCGGCACAACCGTGACCTGGAACGGGATCGCCAGGGCGGTTATCAATACGAGCCGCAGAACCCGGTTCGCCCTGGTCCTTCGCATGTTGATGGCGTAGGCGGCCATTGACCCGAACAGGACGGTCGTCAGGACCCCCAGGACGGTCACGTACGCGCTGTTACCGAAGCTTTGCAACAATGGTACTGAATTGACAACGTTCTTATAGTTTTGCAGGGTGAACGGGGAGGGCAAGGCCAGAGGCGATATCGCGCTCTGTTCCGGCGTTTTAAACGTATTGACGACAATGTAATAAAATGGAAGTGCCGCCCCCGCCGCTAAGGCAAGCATGACCAGGCTGAGGACGAGCTTCAGTGCTAAGCGTCTGTGTCTACGCCAATTAGCTCGCAATCGAAGTACCCGCGGGCGGACAGCCCTCACCGGCGCGCGGCCAACTGAGCTCATCTGAACAACCGGGACTCACGGTGACGTAGAGCTCCCAAGATCCCAAAAAGTACCGCTATGACCAGTGCCAAGAACACCGCGCTCAACGCCGATCCTTCTCCGAACTTACCGTTCGACACGCCGTAGAGCAGGATGTTCTGTGTAACCGTGTACGTCGAGTACACTGGCCCCCCTTGAGTAAGCGCGAGAGGCAGTTCGTACACTCGCAGGCCGCTGATCATCAGGAGCACGACGCTCACGGTCATTGCCGGTGCCAGTAGGGGCAGCGTTATACCGAAAAACCGGCGCATTACTGATGCCCCGTCGACCACGGCGGCGTCGTAATAGTCGCCAGGGACCGACTGAAGGTAGCCAAGATAAAGCACCGAATGCCACCCGGCCTGCGCCCACACGCCTACCATTATAACCGACAGCTGAGCTAGGTGGTTGTCCGAGAGCCACTGCACCGGTCCCGCGCCGAACAGCCCGTACAATAGGTAATTGATTACGCCCGAGCCCAAAGGCGAAAGGATATACGTCCAGACCAGGGCAAGCACCAGCAGGCTGGGCACCGACGTGAAGAAAAAGACGGCTCTGACGAGTTTGTGCCCGGCAAAGTTGATATTCACGATGACCGCCAGCGGGATTGCAATTACGGTCACGATGACTGTTGTGGCTACCGCGTACAGTATCGTGAAGTAAAGGCTTGCTGTTATCTGGGGGTCGGAGAACAGCGCGCGATAGTTCGAGAGGCCGACGAAGCGGAACTTGAAAGAGTACCCGTCGAAGTTTGTGAAACTGAGCGCGATTGTCAGGACCGAGGGCACGGCGACCAAGAGCACGAAGGAGAGCACAGTCGGCAAAAAGAACGCCTGAACAGCGAGCGCCTCCCGCCACCGTGCGAGCCGCGCGGGCCGGAGGTCTGGCCGCCTCTCGTTAGCCACCTCGGATCTCTTAGTGGCTGTGCTACGCGCGAGCACGTTATTCCCGAGCCCAGGCAGGGCTTGTCATGACGGCACCACTGCCTGGGCGTCGTGTTCTCTGATGACCGCTCTCCCGGATTACGATGCCTTACGCAACTTGGCTAGCTGCGAGTCGAGAGCCGTGAGGACGCCGTTGGCCGTTAGCTTCCCCTCGATCATGCTCTCTAGATCGGCCTGGAACTGGGTCTGGAGTTGTGGCACGATGGCTGGAGCCACATCGGCCCAGGATGTGGCGTAGAAGTAGTACGAGCTGCTGCGGGCAGGCGCAGCAGCTAGGGACAAGGAGCTCGGCAGTGTGGGAGTGTAGTTGGACATGGCGCAGGGGTAGCCCTGCTTGGCGATGTACGGCGCCAGCCCGGCAGGGCTCGCGAGGAAGTCCAAGAACGCGTAGGCTGCTGCTGGGTTTTTGGCCTTCGCGTTGATTGCCCATGCTACGTTCGGTGACCCGCACCAGTAGCCCTGTCCTGCTGCCGGGCCAGGCGCCGGTCCCATCAGCATTTTGAGGGAGGGATTTTCGGCTTGAATGGTTGCTACGTCCCACGGTCCTGACCCATAGATCCCGAGCTTGCCCTCGGCCATGAGGCCGTCGATCTCGGTTCCGGTGAGCCCTAGCCATGCAGTCGAGATCAATCCCTGCGTATAGAGCTCTGCATATGCCGTGAGCGGCTCGGTCCACGCATCCACAAAGGAAATCCTACCAGTGAGGATCTCCGGGTCGATGTTCTTCCCGTAGTGCCTACTGTAATAGCCGCCAATAAGTCCCAGCAAGATGGTACCTGGAGGCGGTGGGCCTCCGTCGTAGACAGGAGTGACCTTCATGTCCTTCAGTGTGCTGCACAGTTTCAGGAAGTCGGCCCAAGTCGCTGGCGGCGCGTTGTAGCCCGCCTTGTGCAGCAGGTCGACGTTGTAGATCGGCCCTGCCGTCCAGGTCGTGACGGAGAGGCCCCAAAGGTGCCCGGAGGTTGACGCGAACTCTCGGTTGCCCATCGCCACGTACTTCACCCAGGGTTGGTCGCTCAGATCGCGTACGAAGTGGTGGGCGTTCAGTTCGGCTTCGTCCTCGTCGGTGTAGATGAAGACGTCGGCCGCCGTCCCAGCGAGCAGCCTTTCTTCGAGAGTTGAGATGTATTGCGCCACAGGCGGCACATAACTGGCCTGTACCGAGACGTTCGGGTAACGGGCCTCAAATGCCTTCAGGGTGGGGCCCAGTACTTCCTCTGTGTCCCAGGGCATGATCGTCAGGGTGCCAGAAGGCGAGGACGAGGTATCGGCAATACTCGACGCGCCAGCGGGACCGATTCTGAGCAATGACGGCGCTATGGCCGCAGCGGCTGCCCCTCCTGCCGCGCGTGTGAGGAACGTCCGGCGTGAGAGTGGTTTAGACAATGAATTTGTGATGGGATTTTCACTAGGCATGGCAGTCCTTTCTGATGTTCGTGCAGTCTGAGGTACTCAGGTGTGGGCTTTTAGGAGCCCGGTTTTGGAGACGGCGGGTCATGAATCCATGCGCGCCTCCAGCAGAGTGAACGACTTTGCCGGGAGGTCGACGACGAGGGCATTCCCATGGGTGGTTACGGTGAAATCCTCCATGTTTACGGCGTCTAGGCCCACGGGGCCAGGCTTAGGAGCACTCGTGATAGTGCGCGCCCGGACTACCGCCCCAAAGAGGTGACCACGGAGCTGGATCTCAGTCTTCTCTTGGCTTTCGGAGCGGTTCACTAGGGTGACCGCGACCTTTTGGTCGGCCAGGTCAACCGTCGCAGACGCGTCTAGGACGTCGAAAGGCCCGAGGTCGCCCAAGCGGTGCGCCCAGCGCCCGACCGGGGGGGGATCGGGCGCTGCGACCGTGGGGCCGTCGACGTGCACGTCGACGGCTAGGTCGAGGACGGCTTGGGAGTGCATAAGGAACGGGTAGTAGATGGGCTGCACTACGGCGACTTCGGGCGTGGTGACGACCGGTGCGATGGCGTTGACCAACTGAGCGAGGTTGGCCATCTTCACCCACGCGCAATTGCGGACGAAAATGTTCAGGTAGGTGGCCACGGCCAATGCGTCGGCCATGCTGTAGCGCTCTTCGAGGGTGCCGTCCCTAGTGCGGAACCAGACGTTCCATTCGTCATAGGCGATCCGTGGCCAGCGATCGAGTTTTTGGACATAGGCGGCGCGCTGGATGAGGGCGGTTGAACAGGCGATGGCCCGCTCGGCCTGATGGACCTGGAGGACGTTCGTCCAGTAATCGTCCGAACCGGTGTAAATGTGCAGCGAGTGGAGGTCGACCAGGCCCGCCATCCCGTCGATAACCTCGCGGTCCCAATCGTCCCAACCGTTCCAGCCGCAACTGACGAGCTTGGCGCGGGGGTCGAGCAGTTTGATCGCCTTAGCCCACCTGCTAGCTTCCCGCACGTACTCAGGGGCGGACATGGAGCCCACCTGCCATTCGCCCCACATCTCGTTGCCGAGCCCCCACCACGTCACGCCGTAGGGTTCGTCTCGTCCGTTCAGCCGGCGCTGTTCGGCCCAATAGGTCGCACGCCGCGAGTTGCAGTACTCGACCCAGGCCAAGGCCTCTTCCAACGAGCCGGAGCCCATGTTCAGGCAGATGTATGGCTCTGTACCGAGGACGGCGCAGTAGGCCATGAACTCGTCGGTGCCGAAGCGGTTCGGCTCAACACCACCCCAGGCCAGGTCACTTCGGGCGGGGCGAGCGTCTTTGGGCCCTACGCCGTCCTGCCAATGGTAGTTCGAGACGAAATTACCCCCGGGCCAGCGCAGGACGCTGACCTGGAGGTCCTTGAGAAGTGCTAGGGTGTCGGCCCGGAAACCCTGCCTGTCGCTCAGAGGCGAGCCCTCTTCGTAAATGCCGCCATATATGCACCGGCCTAGGTGCTCTATGAAGCCGCCAAAGATATTGCGGTTGACCTGACCAATCGTGCGCCCCGGATCTACGGTAACCCGGGTCATCGCCGGCCGTCTCCATGGCTGGCGGCCTTGGTGCCCCCACAGGTCACGACCGTCACGACCATCTCCCTCCATGCTCTCCTTGCCCTTCTCGAGGACCGGCCGAGGTCATCGAGGGGGCGAACGAAGGTGCCCTCACAAGTGCTCCCCTCCTGGCCACACCCAAGTGTCCCCAATGCAACCCCCTCATTTCTCCATCATGGTCGCGGTCCGAGCACGTGCTGCTACCAGCTCCCGTCCATGCGCCGTCGTGATTGGAGAGCGCGCCAAACCACGGCTTCCACGTTCTCCTCGCTCACCTATTTGCTCTCCCTTGCGGGTAGCAAAGCGTTCGTCCAGCTAGTTTGCTGGGCATTGCCCCTGGCTTGTAGCGTTACACATCAGAGAGCCGATTGCAAGTCTTCTTCCGGAACCATTTGAAGCTAAGGGCTGACGAAGAACGGCAGCCGTTGGGGCCTGCCAAGCCGTCGCCGGCTCATCTCAAACGTTGCCAATAACTAGCGACCAATCTTCAGAGAGGACGTCCTGACAGTGAGCCCGTTGTTCCGCGACCCAGTTTTCGATGGGGCGAGCGACCCCGTCCTGATCCGCAACCGCCGGGAGCGCTCCTGGTGGATGCTCTACACCAGCCGGCGAGCGACGGCGCCGACCAAAGGCGTCGGCTGGGTCCATGGCAGCGACGTCGGCGTCGCGTCCTCCAATGACGGTGGCGCGACCTGGTGCTACCGGGGTGTACTCGACCTCGGTCACGAGTTCGGCCGGAACACGTTCTGGGCGCCGGAGGTCGCCTGGGACGGTGGCCTCTACCACGTGTTCGTGTCCTACATCCGAGGGGTCCCGGACCAGTGGGCCGGGCACGCCCGCCACATCCACCACTACGTCAGCGAAGACCTGGTCAGCTGGGACCACCACGGCCCCTTAGCCCTGAGCAGCGACCGCGTGATCGACGCCGCCGTTCACCCCCTCCCAAGCGGTGGGTACCGCATGTGGTATAAGGACGAGGCCGATGGAGCCAGCACATGGTCAGCCGACAGCGCTGACCTGGACGTGTGGCATAGCCCTCAGCGAGTCCTGCAGACTCCGGGCGGTCATGAAGGCCCCAACGTCTTCCGGTTCCGCGGTGCTTACTGGCTCATCGTCGACTCGTGGGACGGCCAGTTGGCCTACCGCTCAGACGACCTGTGCCGTTGGTGCCCGGCGGGTCGGGTGCTTGACACTTCCAGTGCCAGCCGGAGCTGTCGTGAAGACGACGTCGGCCCGGGCCTGCACAGCGACGTGGTGGTCGACGGAGATCGCGCCTTCATTTTCTATTTCACGCTCCCTGAGGCTGACAGGTCTAGGCCCGAGAGGTTCTACCCGGCCCGTAGGTCGTCAGTCCTGGCGGCGGAGCTGGAGGCCGAAGATGGGAAGCTCGTCTGCGACCGGGGAAACGATATAACCCTCGCGCTGTCCGACGAGGCCATATGAGCCCTACACTTTCATGACCAGGACCTTATATCCGTTCCCAACCACGTGCCGGAGGGGCAGACGGCCTCGGCCGCGCCATCGCCGGCGCGGCTTCGGACATGCCATAGTGCTTGACCTTGCCGGCTTGGATGAGCCTCTGCACGGCACCCGCGAACTCTTCGATCGGAACCTCAGGATTAACCCGCTGCTGATAGTAGAGGTCGATGGCGTCGACGCCGAGCCGTATCAGCGACCTTTCGACCACGCGCGCCAGATCTCCGGACAGCAGCATGCGCCCGCGGGCTTGCGCTCGACGGGGTCGATGTCCTGGGCGAACTTGGTCGCAATGACCACCTGGCCATGGAACGGGCCCAGGACCTCGCCGACAAGTTCCTCGTTGGTGTGCAACCCGTAGACCTCAGCAGTGTCGAAGAAGCTGACGCCACGCTCGACGGCGGAGCGGACCAGGGTGATCATCTCGTCGCGGTCGAGCTGGCCGCCGCGGCCGCCCGTCATGGTTATACAACCAAGCCCGATGGCCGAAACTTCCAGGCCGCTTGTGCCGAGTTGTCGTTTTTTGCATCACAGTCCTTGTTCGTGAGGGACAGGTTGTCGGCCGTGGGTTCAAGCTTCCATGGCCACGGCGTATAAGGCCGTCGACGTCGGCGAAGCCGTCCGCGCCAGCGGGTCGGCGCTGCAAACTAGGTTCCATCGGCTTCTCGTCGAACTCTGGGTTTGTCGTCGCTGTCGAGCCAGACGTGGCCGCTCACGTCGCGTTCTTCTTGGCGGAGCTTTCACGCCCAATGAGCGGCAACCACCCCCGCTGTTGCCAGGGATCAGGAGGCCTGCAGCGTCTCGATGACGTGGGCCCGTGCAGTCGCGGCGCCACGCAGGACGGTCGGCACTCAGGGGACTTGGGGACCAAGGCGTGGAAGTGCGCCCCGTCACCCGGGACGTCTGAAAGCCGACGCCGAAGATTCTTAGGCCGGGCCGTGCGCGATGCGTGCGCGAACGGTGCGGCAAGCCCTGGCGCGGAGTGGCTCCTGCCGGCCGCAAATGTCCTGGTGAACGGCATGTCGACGCGAACAGACAGGCCAGGAAGCCGCCAAATCTACCTTCGCATCGAAGGAGTCGGCGGCTCACACTTGGGCGCTGCGGCCCCCGCCGCAGGGCGGATCGACGTCACGCCCCAACTTGGCGGCCGACCCGAACACCGCGACCTGTCCGCCGTCCGGTAGGTGTTTCGGACTTGCCGGCTTGCCCCGCACTCAGTTCCTCGCGAGTCGGCGCGAAATGGGCGCAAAGGCCGAGGTTGTGAACTCGTCGCCCGTCCAGAAGTGGCGAGTCCGTCCAGCGGCGCATCGCACGGCCACCTATGTCCCGATGGTCGTTTCACCACTTATGCTCGTCACCTAGTCAAATCTGCTCTTCCTTACCTGTCGGCACCCAGCCGACCAGCCCGGTCGAGCTCCACTTGTTGCAGTACTTGTCGCCAATTGCTCCAGTTAATGCGACGGCTCGTTGCCGCGACATTGTACGGCGCCTCAAATACGAGATGCTCCCACAACGGGTCAAGAGCGCCGGTGACCGCGGGCTTGTCATCGATCAGTACGTCACCGCGCACCAGGGTCTTGTCCTTTGTTAGCACGATACGGTCCACCCACGCCGGGCCAAGGTGGTCAACTACCCATTGAAACTTCTCTCCTACGCAGTTGGTGAAGCGCGACAGCGGTGCAGTGCAAATGCGCACGTCGTGGCCAGCGTCAAGCAGCGCCTTTAGGGCAGCCAGAGCCCCGGGGATAGGGGGCAGGTTTAGGATGAAACCTGCGCTCGCTTGGATGTCCCTTATCTCGGCCCTGTACCCGGCGGGGTAGTCATCGTGTAGGTAAAAGTTCTTCCGTAGGGCGAGATCTAACACCGCGCGGTGGGGGAACCTCTCCTGCCAGGCGAGGTTGAAACCTCTGTCAAAGTCAGCCAGCACGCCGTCCTGGTCTACCAATACCAACATGACCTTCTCCCAACTACCGGGCGGGATTTCTCTGCCCGGGTAAACCGGCGCAGCGCCGCTCGGCTCGCCGTGGCCGTCGTCAGCCTTGAGATTATAAGCGGTTAAGGCCCGAGACGGCGCTAGGGGAAGCCACCACCCGGTTGCGCCCGCCGTCCTTGCCCTCCAGTAGCAGTACATTGGCGTGCTCGAACACGTCCTCGGGGCTGGGATGCTGGAGGCTTGCTTCGACCGCGCCTACGGTGACGGTGACCACACCGGGCGGGTTGTGGACGTGCTCGATCCCGAGGCTCTCCACCGCGGAACGGACCCGCTCGGCCACGAGCTTGGCTCCCTCCAAGCCTGTGTTCGGGAGCAGGACGGCAAACTCTTCGCCTCCGTAACGGTAGGCCCGGTCGCCCTGGCGAAGCGCCGCAGTGATGGTGCCCGCCACCGTACGCAGGGCCCTGTTGCCCTCGAGGTAGCGGTAGCGGGAGTTGTAGTCGTGGAAATGGTCGATGTCGACGATCATCACGGCGTAAGGCTCGCCAGACCGTTTCAGGCGGCATGGAGCTGCGCATGGTCAGCGTCGAAGGCGGCCGTGTTGGCAAGACCGGTGCGGAAGTCGATGGTCGCCGCTTCGGCCAGGGCCTGGATCTCCTCCTGTAGCCGGGCGAGCTGGTCAGTAGCTAGTAGGTACGGGCAGGTCAGAGGGGGTACGAGCGGCGTTGCCGTACCAGTGCATTGCGCTGCACGCATCGACCTCGATAAAGGCGGCGCCACAGGTAGCCATAGCGCTTGGGTGGCCCTGCTCGGCGGCATGCAAAAGCAGGCTCAGGCCTCGCTCGGGGTCGGTTCTTTGCCACGACTGGCCGAGGTGGAACAGGCCATCAAGGTCGCCGAGCTTCGCCGACCGCTCCAACCACTCGCGCCCGGCCACGTCACCACCCGCCAGTCAGGGCGCAGCCGAGCAAGGTCATCGCTCTCGGGTGACCGACCTCGGCGGCGCGCTGCCACCAATGTCGTGCTTCGCCAAGGATGTACACCCGGGGCGCGCCGTCCCACCAGCCGGGGAAGTCCTCCACCTTCGGGTGTGCTTTGGGCGGCTCGTCTCGCCCAGCCAGACGCCGGAGGTTGATGCTCCTGCCGGGGCGCAGGCCGCTCAACACGATGCCCAAGTCCATCCAGGACAGGGCATCGCCCCGACTCGCACGCCGTCTCAGCGCCGCGACCTGGGGAAGGTCGGTCCACACGCTCGCATGGTAGGGCCAAACAGCAGGCCGGTCCTGAGCGGTCAAGCCGTGCTCGACAGAGGCTCGACCTCACTGGCGCTGGCCAGCATGCCTACGGGCCGCCCGGGCTCGTGCAAGAGGCGCGGCCTATACAGAGCCACATGTCGCGCACCACGAGAAGGCCGCTGAGCTCCTCGTCAGCTTGCGAGCAACTGCTGCACGCGTTGGTGCGAGAGACCGAGGACTTCCGCCGCGTCCCTCATTGACAAGTGCGCGTCGCGGACCAGCGCTCGGGCGGCCGCCGATTTGGTTTCGGCTGCCCTTGCCGCGGCGTTGTCGGCGTCGGCCCTTGCGGCCTCTGCCTGGTCCAAAGCGTCGAGCACGGGCCCGGGCAACTGCGGGCGGGCGAAGTTGATACGGCCAACAACCTCAGCCTCGGGGACGTCAAGGTGCAACGCCAAGGCCTCTGCTGCGTACTGCTTGACCTTGGCCAGAGAGCGGCCCCAGGTGTGGACTGGTAGCCCTTCGATGTCGGCCATCCACTGGTGGGAACGCGGGTCGAGCTCGAGGGTGGCGGTGTAGGTCTCGTTCACTTGCGCAACCATCCTTTCCCGAGGCACGGCTCAAGGTCGTGCCCGATTTTTGCGAGGGTCCCGGCCGGGATGTCGCCGCCGTGCACCGCGATCGTCGTCACGCACTCGCCGCAGCGGATGGTGAGGTGGGACCCGGCTTGGCGCACTTCAGCGCAGCCCCGCTGGCTCAGGAGCCTGCGGACCTCGCGTGCTGTCACATCCATAGTCTACCTGTAATAGACGTAATTCGTCTATTACGAGTAGACATCCACCCGGGACCAACGTCAGCGGGAGAGGTGACTTCGCCGGCACGACAGTGACAGAAGAACCGTTACGGAGCGCAGCTGTCAGTCTGGGGAAACACCAGCTCAAAGGCCAGATCGACGGCTCGGGCGCCGGGCGGCCAACCACCTACCGCGGCAGTACATTCTACTGGCCCCACCGCCGATGGCCGTACGGCACGCGGACTCGGGGCGGCGTGGACAAGCGCGCGGCATGGCTCCCGGTCGCCACCGATTGACCAATTCCGCGCCGCCCCCCGAGGTAGTCGTCCGAGGAGGTCCGGGTCTGGTAGGGGCCTCGGCACAGCTTTTTGTACCCCGCCGCCTTGGCTCTGTACCAGGGCACCCTCTGGGTGCTCAGTTCCGGTCTCGACCCCTACCGTCCGCTCACCAACGAATTACGCTCACCGCTCTTGATGCGGCCACGGGCCGAGCCGAGCATGTCGTAACTGCCTATTACTCCGACGGGCTCCCTGCTGGCGCCGTGGCCGTCGACGGTCTGGGAGGTGCCCTGGCCGTCGACGGCCCGGATTCGCCCGCCCCGATGCCCTGGCTGCCTGGGGGCCGTACCTGTTCGTCGTCAAGGCCGGGAAGGCCGCCCCAGCTAACAGCGACAGCACCCCTCCCGGCTCCGTGACCGAGGTGGACACCTATGCCTCGGGCGGCGCTCCCCCGACCACGACAGCCCCTCCCGCCAGTAGGGCGATGACTACTAGGTCCACGACACCCACGACCAGCACCACGATGGGTACTACTACGACCTCCGTCGCGTCCAGCACCACTACGAGCTCGGTCCTGGCGCCAACCACGAGCGTGCCCGCCGGCGGCGACCAGCGCAGCTACCACCACGATGGCGACCGGCACTACCACCACCACGGCGGCGCCGTTGCCCACCGCCCCGCCGGGGGTCACCTTGGTACGCGTCATATCAGGGCCAAAGCTCCACTTGGGACAACCGCAAGCCGCAGCCGTCAGCAAGGGCCAGCTGTTCGTGGCGACCAACCCGGGAGGCTCGGGTGCCGTGGTGGTCATAGACGCCACCACCGGTGCCCCCGAAGAGGTCCTCGACCGGCCCTCGTGCCAGTTCGCCGACCCGTCACTAGTGCAGGCGCAGGGTGGATCCATCTTCGTGTCCAGCTTCCTCGGCGGTGTTACTCAACTGCGCTCCGGGCGCTGCGTCGGAGCACTGGACGGTTCGCCCTACGGCTTCCACGTCCCGGGGCCCAGTGCGGTGGCCGGTGGTGCGCTCTTCGTGGCCAATTCGCTATCGGGCCCGTCCTTAACTAGTTCCATAACCGAGCTCAACGCCAGCACCGGAGCCCTGTCCCGGGTCATCCCCCAGCCCGCGAACCTGTTCGGGGTAGATGTGGCGGCGGTAGCGGCTGAGGACAACAGTCTCTATGTCGCCGGCGCGCGCGGCCAGGCCGTGAGGGTGGACGCGAGCACAGGCGCTGCGACGCGTCATTTCAATGTGCCCTTTGGGGATCTCGCAACGGGCGCCGTCCTGAAAGGGCCCACACTGTACATAAGCGTGGTACAAGGTGGCCTGTTGGCACTCAACACCACCACCGGGCACGTACGACAGATCGTTGGCCAGCCCCCTTCGGTCGGCTTTTCGGCCATAGGGTTGATCGGCCTGCCCACGCCTATGGTCTTCTGTGGTGACGACCTTTTCTACCTCGCCCCCAGTTCGAGCGGAAGCGCTTTTGTTAAGGAGGTGGACACGGCCACGGGAAAGGTAGCCCGGGTCATCTCTGGTCCGGCTTACCACCTGGGGCAATCGTCGCAAATGGCCGCTTGGGACCAGGACATCTTTGTAACGGATCCGGCATTGCCCACGGGGAAGGGCTTGGTGGCCGTCTTGCACCCTCCGGCCGGGGCGCTGACCGAGATCGACGCCACGACTGGCGCTCTGGTAAGGCGGATCTCCAGTGCCCGCTACGATTTCCAGGTACCCGAAGGGATAGCTGCTTCCGGTGACGACCTCTTTGTGGCCGATTCTGGCGCCAATGCCGTCACCGAGGTTGACCCACGCACGGGGCGGCTGGTGGACGTGATGAGCGGGGTGCAGTTCCAGTTCGATTCCCCACAGGGCTTGGCCGTCTACGGCGGCCACTTGTTCGCCGTGAACCAATCGGGCGACAGCGTCACCGACATCGACCTCGGGCCATGACTTCGGGACAAGTGTCTATGCGGCCCTCAACCACACGGATGTCCGCACCGCTGGGACGATTGCGCACATGAGAGCAACGATCTTCACCGTGGCTAGCGCCGGCCCCGGAAAGCTGAGCACAATGGCCAGGCCTTGGGGCGGCGACTGGCTGGCAGACGAGATGGCGTCTCTCCGTGAAGCCGGGGCCGATGTCCTGGTCTGCATGTTGACGGCCTCGGAGCTTCGTGAGCTGGAGCTGACCGAGGAGGCGGCAGTGGCGGAGGCAGCCGGTCTGCGGTTTATCGGGCTGCCGGTCCCAGACCGCGGGACCCCCGATCTCCAGCCTTTCCGGGCTTTGGTGACAGAGCTCGTCGACGAGCTGGCTGGTGGCCGTCATGTTGTCGTCCACTGCCGCATGGGGATAGGACGGTCATCGACGGTCGTGGCCGGCGTGCTCATGGCCCAAGGGGTACAGGCTCGCGATGCCTGGAAGGCCGTCAGCGATGCCCGAGGGCTTGAGGTGCCCGATACCCCCGAACAGCGGCGCTGGCTCGACGTGGCAATGGCCTTCGGCTGATCATCGGGTGGCGAGTCAGGGCTCTCCGAAGGCCCTGTTATGCTGCCGCGGAAGTCCTTGTTTTTCAAGGCAAATCCGTCCAGATCGAGACGGATACTCGCACCTTGACCTGCCGAAATCGTGACGCCATGGTTGGCGTTTCAGAACGCCGAGTCACGGCCTTTTATCGACGCGCGAATGTGACGTGGGTGACGCCGCTAGGGGAGGTGACAGGCTCCAGGTCGAAGCGCTGCTCAAGTCCCTCAAGCCCGTCCCAGAGCCGCTCCCCCCGACCCAGGACTATGGGCACGACAACTATGTGCATGTAGTCGATCAAGTCGGCGGCAAGGAACTGTCGGACGGTGGACGGGCCTCCGCCGATGCGGACGTCGAGCCCGCCGGCCGACTCCTTGGCAAGACTGAGGGCCTCGGCGGGGCTCGAGTCGATGAAGTGGAAGGTCGTCCCGCCTGTCATCGCGATCGAGGGGCGGGTGTGGTGGGTGAGGACGTAGACAGGCGTATGGAACGGTGGGTCGTCGCCCCACCAGCCCTTCCACTCCTCGTCAGCCCACGGTCCGCGTTGGGGCCCGAACTTGCCCCGGCCCATGATCTCAGCACCGACTCCGGTGGCCCAGCCGCCCGCCAGGGCATCGTCGACGCCGGTGCTCCCACTCGGTTCTCCCTGGGCCCCGTGGAAGCTACGGAAGGTACGTGTGGGGAAGAACCATTCGTGGAGCCGGGTACCGGCGTGGCCAAAGGGCGCCTCGCGGCTCTGGCCCTCGCCGGTACCGAAACCGTCGAGCGATACGGAGAAGTTGTGGACGCGGACCCGTGACATGGGAGCTCTCCTCAGCAGGTAGGTGGTACCCGAGTGCCACCATACAGACGACCCGCGGTCGCCGGGCTCATCGGTCGCTGCCGACCTGATCTCTGACAGGTCGTTAGGACGACCGAGCATGAAAGCTGGACGTCTCAAGGATCCCGAAGGGCCGGCCGTCGTCCTGGACCACCGGGTTGGTTGGCTCCGCCCGGCAGCTGCTGTGTACTTTCGCAGGCTTCCCAGATCTGGCGATTCCGCGCTCGCGCGCAAAGAGCCCTTAGACCAGGCCTTTTGCGCCAGTACGACGGGAGTGTGCGCCTGGAAGCGCGCGCAGCAGGTCACAACAAAACGTTCAGGCAGGGCAGGAGCCGCCGTGTGGTCGAGTTGCAGTTATTGCTGATGATGTCCCCTCGTCCACATGGTCCCGGTGGCCGGAGCTATGAGCGTGCTGGCAGCAAACGACGCTGAGGCGCGTGCAAGCGCGGCCCACCTGGCGGCCGAGGTCGACGCGACGAGCGAGTTCGGCGCGGCCGTACGCGAACTGTTCAGCGGGATGGCCAACGGCGATCACCTGATAGTCCTGCGCCCCGACCAGGAAGTCACGCCAGCTGGCGCGGCCGACCTTCTGGGCGTGACCCGTCAGTTCGTTG
>CAYZVQ010000068.1:0-18148 GCA_964481925.1 uncultured Acidimicrobiaceae bacterium | reverse complement strand
GAGTACTGCCCGGCGCGACCACCCCGGAGCTTCTCGAACCGGAGTGACCGCATGTTCGCCAGGTCACGTTCATCGACTGCATTGGCAATGAGCGCCATCTTCTTGCGGTACTGCTTCGTGAGGTCGAGGCCCATCCACGACAGACGGAAGTCCAGCTCCGCGTACAACCGCTGTAGGTCCTGGTTGCGGAACTCAAGAAGCACACCTCTTCCTTCCTTCACCTAAGGGGTGAAGACATAATAGCACAACCGGCGGGCACAACGAGGGTTGCCTCCCCTCTGGCCGACCAGGCGGACATGGAAACCGGCTATCCAAATGCATTTGATAACATGTTCAAGTCAATAGGTGATTACGTTGCTCAACTATTAAGGTATTTGACGCGTCCTGATCGCTTTCCCTCGATTGGTGAACTCCACGAGGGACTGCTGGCGCTCAAGGAGACCGATCAGCTCCTTGAGGGAATCCGAGCCTTCCTCGAGTTTGACCTCGAGACCGTGTGCAATACACCAGCGAATGGGATGTTATTATTACTCATGAGCGGCAAGCCAGGTTACACAACCTCGGCAGGTTTGAGGGCCCTCTACCACAGCGTCGATGAGAACCTTTCACCAGTACTCGAAGAAGTCATGATGGCGTGGAATCGCGAGCCAACGCCACCCTTTACGAGCATCGATCTGGCCGTTCTGTTCAATGCCGTCATAGATGGCTGGATGCTTCGGGCGCGATTCGACCCTGATCGGGCGAGCCCGAAGCTTTACTGTCAGGCTGTACTGTGCCTCCTTCCAATGGTTACCCGACAGCGTGGCGAGAGCATCACCGTCGAGGAACGGCTCGCCGTCTTCAACTCATATAGCAAGGACTCTGCAGATAAGGGCATGAGTAAAGAAGACGGTGTACATGCACAGGGCCTGGACTAGCACTAGCTCGTTGTCCGCAGGTTCGTTCGCGCAGGCTGACTGCACCCCGGTTAGGCGACGGGGATCACAGTACCGGGTGTACTTTGAACGGCACTTCACTCCCTGAGCGTCTCTCGGTTTGATGTGCGGCGTTGCGCCCTTCAGGAACGTCCTTATGCGCTGGCGTTCTGTATCAGCGAGCTTCGAGAAACGGTTTTGGATTTACCGCGATAACGGATATTAGTGAACGACGCGATGGACCTCGGTGATCGTCACCTCGGGCTCGCCCATCTTGGAAATGTCGAGGCCTCTTGCCGCAGCAACCTTGCCCATGGCTGGCATAAGCGTTGACTGGACGAACTGCTGGTAGGCCTCGACCGAGTCAAACACGTCGACGCCGTGAGCACGGCCGCCCTTCTCGAAGTGCACATGGGAGATCCCACCGGGCGGGAGCTCGGCGTCGACGCCCATCTCGTCCGTGACGGCGTCGAGGAGCTCGTTGGTTACCCCGACCGGAAAGACATTCTCAATAAGAACCGCCATGACGGATGCTCCTTTGACGTAGTTTTGCTGACTATAACATCTGAAGGCCCGCCTCCCGCCTCGGCTCGCTCGGCCATGAGGATGTCGCCTATCCGTGTCCCCGATCACCGGGATCGCGACAATCGCGCTGGCTCGTCAGTAGGCCTCGTGGGCCATTGAGTACCGTCCCCCCGAGCCCGTGAAGCTGAGTTGTCGCAAACCTGGGCTCAGCCAATCGTTGACGAGAGGACCCAAATGAGAGCATCGAGTTCCCGATAGGGACAAAGGTCGTAGCATTATCGCCGGCCTGGACCCTGACCAAGCCGTCAGGGGTGAACCACGCCCCGTGCGCATAAATGACCGTTGCCAGAGGTTTTGCGTCCAGCTGGCGAGGCGTGAGCTTGGTACGCTCGCCGTCCCATGCAACCCGGCCCCCTCGGGCACGAACCTTGGCACGACGGACGAGCCGATCATCCGTTATGGGACCTCAGGGCTGGCGCGTTCAGCTGATGGGGATGAGGGCCACGAACGGCCGGCGGAAGCTGGTGTTCACCGCCGCCGGCGTCACCAGTCCGTCGCTCCCCTCGAAGGCGTAGTAATCGAGCTCGCTTATGCGCAGGCGCATGGGCGTGCCCGAGCCCAGGGCGGCCGGCAGGACCAGGCCAAGAGGTTGGGCCTCCAAGCTGCTCGCCCGGCTCCAGACCACCTCGTTCTGCCCCTTGAAACTGGCCGTGAGCATGACCGGGCCGAGACCGGGCGCCGCCGTCCACGCCAGGTCGCCGGACAGGCCGGTGCTGGTATCTTGCACCTGCACCTCGACTATCATGGTGGAACTGGCCACTCCGCCCACAAAACCGGGGTCAGTGCTATAGGTATGCGCCGAGTAGGGGTTATCCGAGTCGACCTGGACGGCAGCCGTCTTCGGGTTGGGAGGCCGAAAACCGTAATACCCCGGCCCGCTCACGGTGACGAACACCGATCGCCCGCTCGAGTCGGACTTGTCCTGGGTGACGCTTACGGACCGGTTGGCCACCGGTTGGGCAAAAGTGGCCAGGGTTACGTGCGATATTTCGGCCCCGGCGATCGAGTAGGGCTGGAAGCGGACCAGGGCCAGGCGCACGAAATAACCGGGCGGGGGCCCGCCGGCATTGGCGCCCACGGTGATATTGACGTCGGCGTACCAGTAGTTGCTGACGGGGTCGAAGTTGACCTCGTAAGGCCAGATCTGCATGGTAGGGCCGAGAGGGTTCTCCAACAAGGACAGCTCGGGCGGCGATGCGTAGGGCGTGCGGTAGGGCACGGGAGGCACGCTCGCGGTAGAGCTGAACTGGCTGGGGACCACGGGGTAGGAGCGGTCCTGCGACGAGGCGCTTATGGGGTCGAGGCCCATCATGGTGACCAGTGAGGGGTCGAGGCCGGCGGGCAGGATGGTCCCGCCCCCGTCCAGCTGAGCCCCGGTTATGCCCACCACCCCCAGCACCTCGCCCGCCCCCGACGAGAACCAGGGCCGTTCCAGGTAGACCCGCACGTAGCCGCCCGTCCGGGACAAGCTGAGCCCGCTCTCCGCCGTGCCGGTGGGCCCCTCGATCGACCAGGCGGGCGAGACCCGGGCCACGACGGGGGCCTTGGGCGGGGCCGTTGACAGGATCTCGACGGCGCGGATTGGTCCGGTGAGGGTGTGGGGCGGCTCGGAGACGACCTGGACAGCCAAGGGTTTGCTCGGGTGGTAGTGCAGGCTGGAGCTGAGCAGGGCGATGGTGCCGGCGCTGGCGTCGACGACGTAGTCGTACTCATGGTCGTTGGTGGGGCTCTGCGCCCCCGTGGGCGAGCGCACTAGCTCGGCCCCCAGGACGATCTTGCCCGCCACCACCGAGTACTTGTGGACCGCAACGGTGTTGGGGTCGACCCCGAGCCCCGGGGGCGCCGTGCCGGTGATGACGACCGAGGTGGTCCCCACCAGGCTGACCTGGACGGTGACCTTGAAAAACTCGGCGTAGCGGCTGGTCGCCGTGCATGTGTACCCGACGACGTGGTGCAAGGTATCGCCGATATTGTGCACCACGGCTGAACCCACGATGGGCACCGGCTTAAGCGGGGCGATGACCTCCATGGGGCGGGCGAAGGCGCCTATGGGGCTCGGGTCAGGGATGTGCGCCTGGAAAGCATGGCCGCGACTGGTCACCGTGGCCGTGGCGGGGTCCTCATTTGTGGACGGGTCGTCCAGGGGGTCCGTCCACACCGCCTCGGCCGCAATGTCGGCCGTGCTTTTGCCGTCGTAGCGGAAGTCCCGGTCGAGGATGGACGCCTGCGTCGACCCCGGGCCCCGCCCGACCAGGGGGAGGACAAAGTGGGGGGCCACCAGGGGTAGGCGTACGGCGTTCACCAGGCGCAGCACCCGGAAGGGGGTGAGCATCCACAGCTCACCGGCCAAAGCCAACACCGCCAGGTCGGCCCGCTGCGCCGCCGTGGTCGTCTCGGCCAGCATCCAGTGGTAGACCCCGAGGGTCTCCGGGCTGGTCAGGTTGCTGGCGAGGCGCAAGTCGAGCACGTCGGCCGCCGGCAGTGAGACGGTGAGGGTGGCCGGCGCCGAGGCCGTCGCCGCCGTCCGGTGCCGGGCCAGAGGGCCCGCCTTTAGAGTGACGAGCACGGGATCAGCGCCCGGCCACGGGCGCCCGGTCCACTCGAACAGCTCGGTCCCGACCACGAACCCGCTAATAGTCACGCCTCGGCCCAGCGGGTCGGGGAGCCAGGGGGTGCTCGGGTGGGCGGTGGCCGCCAAGTAGGGCGTGCCCGTGGTCGCGTCGGTCGCCACCTGGGCCAAGTCGGTGACCCAGGAGTCGGCCCGCCCCGGGGCCATGGCCGTGCCCGCGAGCATCTGATAGGTGGCCGCGTCGCCCGCCGGCCGCTTGTCGAGCTCCGGAGGCAAGCCGGCTCGGAAGCCGTCCAGCATCCCGTGCTCCTCGGCCATGATCTCGGAGACCCTTGGGGGGAACAACCAGCGGCTGTTGGGCGCCACCGCCACCGCCGGTGCCGACTGGTAGTCACGCACAGCCAGGAGCAGGACGGCTTCACCGGGCACGAGCGGGGCGGTCGGCACCACGATCGGCGAAGCGACGGGCTCATAGCGGTAATGGGTCACCGGCGCGGTAGCGGTGGTGGCGTCGTTGACGTCCAGCGGCACCGAGTTGCCGGCCAGGTCGACCCCCCGGGCCCGGTAGCGGTAGCGCCAGCCGAAGCGCAGCTTGGGCAGTGTCCCCGGGGCCACCTGGAACGAGGCCGACAGCTGGGGCGTGACCTGGCCGGCGCCGTCCGGGGTGCTAACCGCCGGGTTGTTGCGGCTGGCGTGGACCGAGTCATTGGGGTCGATCTGGTTGCCCGGGCGGGGGGCGGCCAGGCTCCAGCCCGCCCAACGGGCAATAGATTCGTGCACCCAGAGGGCCGCGCTCGGCGCCGTCATGCCCGCTTGCGAGGTGGCGCCGGGGACGCTGGTGCCCTCGTCCAGCCCGGGCGTCGTCCCCTCGGGCAGGGCCACCGCCGCCTCAGTGCCAAAAACATAGGTCCCTAGCCGCTGGTGCAGCGAGCACCATGACTGGTTGTGGTCGTTCAAGGGCCACACGTCGAAGCGGTGGCCACGGACGACGTCCACGGCACCCAGCACGGGCAGGGCCGGGGCGGGTGGCCGCACCGCCGATTTGTGGTACTTGAGGTACCAGGTCACCCAGTTGGTAACGGCGGTGCTGATGTTGGTCTGCGCCGCCGCCAGCGCGTTGAGCCCCGCCCCCGCCGTGCCCCAGCCGCTCCACACGATCGACGGCCCCGTAGAGCGCAGGGCCGGGGTCGTCATGGCCAACGTGGCCCCGTCGGCCGACGCCGACGACTGCGGTGCCACCCAGTGGGTGATGTTGTTGAGGGCCTGCGACAGGTTCACCAGCTGCTCGGAGGCCCCGTCCACGTCCAGGTCGATGACAGAGAAGCGTGACGGGTCAGCCAGGTCGAGCATCCCATTGCGATAGTCGAGGCCGTCGGGCGCCGGGCGGAAGCTGTCTGGGGTGAGCACGGACTGCGTCTCGAGCGAGACGTTTACCGTGCTGCGGTCGCCGGTCCCGTCGAAATGAGACTTGAGCCGGGGCACCACCCTCACGTTCACCACGAAGTCCGTCGTCGAGCTGACCAGGGCGGCCGGTAGGGGCACCACCAGGTCGAACACGAGACCGAGCAGGCGCAGGACAGCCGGGTAAGAGCCCAGGGAAGAGACGGCCTGATGGAAATCGAGCGTCGGCACCGTGGCCACGTACGGGGCCGCCACAGGGGCCGAATTGGGCGTCACCGGTGGGCGGAGGTGGAAATCTCGGGCGGCCACGACGGCCTTCTTCAACGGGTACAGGTCGCTGTCCCGGGTCAGGTTGGCCACGCTGTCCACCAGGGGGTTGACCTCCCGGCCGCCTGCGAACTGGCCCGTCGAAAAGGAAAGCACGGGCGGCAGGACGCCGGACGCCACCCCGATCTGGCCGTACAGCTTGCTGACGTTTGCCAGTACAGCCCCGGCATTGAAGCTGTTAATGGTGGTGCCGGAGTAGTCCTGGTAGCTGTAGCTCGTGACCCCGGTGGTGGCCGGGTCGAACAGGGCTTGCCAGCGCGCCGGCGACAGGCCGCTGAGGTCAGGCGCCACCGCCACCGCCGGGTAGCTGCCAAAGGTCACCTCGAAGCGAAGCGCCGGCGATACCAGGGTGTGCGGCCACACCGTCCAGTCCGGGAAGAGCGACAACAACGGGTTGGCGCCGCCCTCGTCGGTCTGCAGCTGGGGCGAGACAAACACCGACAGCTTTACGCTGGACGCGCCGGTGCGACCATTAGGGAGAGCTGTCCAGACTATGGTTTCGGTGCGCATGGCTCCTCGGTGGGGCTAGGCCCCCGCCTCTCAGTTGGTAAACGCGTCGCAGTAGTCCTGCCAGGCAGCTGGGTCGGGTACAACGTCAAGGAACGTGACCTGGGTGACGTTGTTGCCGTCCAGCATGGTCCCCGTGTCGTCGGCCAGGATAATGATCTCGTCTGTCGCGCTGGCACCGCCGCCCCCGCCGCCGGCGAAGCTCTTGGTAACCGTGATGGGGACGGTAATGCTAAAAAAGCAAATGCTGATCGAGACTTTTAGCGTCGCCGTGCCCTGCACGTACTCGCCGCTGGGGTTGGAGACGTAGCTCAGTGACAGGTCGAGCTCGGCCGAAATGGAGATTATGCCCAGCACCTCGACCTCGCCCGTGAGGCGGACAAAGCCGGTGAGGGTGGTGCCCGGGTTGGGCGCCGACGGCGCTGCGTACCCGTAGTAGACACCGGCCGCCAGCGTGATCGAGCCACTAGCCACGCCCAGGTCGAGAGCCAACTGGCCGGCGAACTCGAACGAGGCCTGGATCGTCTGCACGCCGGCAAAACCGAGCCCGATGGAAAAGAACCCGCCCCCACCGAAACACCACACTGTGAGCAAGAAAGGGTTGTCCTGGCTGGCAAAGTTGAAGGACAAGATGGCGGGGTCGCCCAAGAACGGGATGGTGACGCTCGAGCCAAAAGCCAACCCGGACAGGGTGAAAACGCCCACTCCAACCGGTGGCAGGGACAACGAGACACTGGCCACGAGTTGGGTGGGCGTGACCGAGATGGAAATCCCGCTCCCGCCCAGGTCCTGCAAGAAGTCTTCCAGGGCATTGACAAACGAGAACGCGCCCTCGAACTGGACGCTACCGATGCTGACATTGACCTGGGTCTTGCTCCCCGACTGGGACGAAAACGAAAAGGCCTCGAAGGGGACTTGGATGAACTCGAGGTCCCCGTTGTTGACCAGGTAGACCGAGAACGGGGTGATCGAGCCGTTGACGTTATAGCTGACGGCCCCGTTGGCCGAGATGGTCGCCGTGGCCGTGAGCAGGAACTGGCCGGTGCCGTCCCCGCCGTCGGGCACGAATATGGTGTTGGCCGACGGGGCGCTCTTGAGCGTCGCCATGAGGGTGTAGGTGATCACCTCATCGCCGGCGGCGTTCTTGGCCGTCGTCACGTTGGGCAGGTTCCCGGGCAAGGCGTCGGAAAAGGCATCCAGGATGTCAGCCAGCTTCAGCGCCCCGAAAAGCTGGGGCAGCTCGCTGGCCACGGCACTGGGCAACGAGCTGAAGTACTGGGCTGGGCTCAGCGCCCCCGCAGCAATGCTGGCCAGGTCGCTGAGGTCACCCGCCACGGGACCGGTAACCGACGACAAGCCGGACATGAGGGTGTTGGGCGTCCCCAGTCCGCCAACCAGGTTGCCCGGCAACTGCATGAGCGGCCCCGCCCCCAACCCGCCCGCCGATTTCGGCAGCGCGTCGGTCAATTGACCGTACATGCCGTTGAGCGGCGTGGTGTCGCCGGCCAGGATGGCGGCCGACCGGGGCCAGGTATCGACATAAGGCCCGTAAAACTGGAAACGCACCCCCGTGCCGCTCGAGTCCGTAAAGCCCTTCCCGCTGCCGGTCAGGGTGTCGGCCGCCTTCAGGTGGACCGACGACTCGGCCAGCACCGGGTAAAAGGCGGGCTGGGCGGCCGCTTCCAGGGCCGTCGTGCTCGGCGGGCTGGGCGGGGCTGAGGTGGTGGTGGGGTCCTTCGTCGGCGACGCCGCCCCCAGGCTCAGGCTGTACACGGGGTGGGTGGTGTTCCCGGGCTGGCCGGGGCTTTCGGGGGCGAACCGCATGACCTGGCCGTGGCCATAGGCGGTGCGGTTGGTCGAGGCGTTCAGCTTGTTGTAGGCCGCTATCCACGGGGCCACCGTGGCCGCGTCGAACTCGTTGCCGGGATCGGCACTGACCACAAAGCCGAGCGGCACCTGCAGGTGCAGCACGTTGCCGGCCAGGTCGGTGGCGATGAGCGACCACGGGATCTGGTTACCGCCGGAGGTGAGCTGCTGGACCTGGGCCGACGAGCCGATGTGGGGCCGGTTCGGGTCCAGCAGGGGGCTCGTCGTGGTGGTTATGGTGATTACCTGGAAGGGCCAGTCATTGGTCCCAAAAGGCTGCCCCAATGCCGGGTATTTCTTGGTCGGTTCGGTCACCCGTATGTAGGCTTTTTGGCCCAGGTAGGCGTCCCCGTAGTTCCGGGGCAGCTCCGGGTCCGACTCGACCGTGCGCTCCGAGATGATGGTCAGGGTCGCGGCGTGGCCGAGGGGGAACATCCAGCCCCGCACCACGATCTTGACGTACACATCGCGCCCGGTCACCGCTTTGTGGTGCCAGCCCACTAAGTTTATCCCCGACCCTTCGGGCGGGTCCCACTGGCCGAGCAGGTCGGTGGTCGCCCCCAGTGCGGAGAGCTCTAAGACATTGGCTGTTATATAGGCGGCGCCGGGGGTGTTAAAATTGCCCGCCAGCTCCACCAGCTCCGTGCGGATACGCTGGCCCGTCGGGCCGCCGTCTTCCTGCGTGCTGAGCGAACTAAAATCGAAATTGGGCCCGTTCCCCGGGAAATCGGTCGTCATTTGGGCGGAGGGGGCAGGTAGAGGATATTGGTCTCCGGGGTGGCGTTGGCGGGCGGGCCAACAAGCGGGCTAGAGGCGTAATCGTCGGCCCACACCGCCGACACGGCCGGCACGTAAGGGGCCTCCCCGGCTAACGACACCACCCGCCCCCCGACGAGCGAAGCCGACCAGAGGTCGACCACTCCAGCGGAGGAGACGAGCGGGGCCGCCCTAGTGGCAAAGCCGGTGGTAAAGCCGTCCAGGACCAGCCCCGAGGCATACACGGTGGGGGCCAGGAACAACGCGTAGGGGAACTCGATCGCCGTCTCCAGTTCCGTCGGCTGGGTGGGCACCGGCGGCCCGGTCGCGGCCGCCGGGGCCCGGGCCTCCTCGCCCGCCGGGCTGATTATCACCCGGCTGGGCCCGCTCACTTGGGCCACGGCCGGCACCAGCAGCTTCCACCCGCTCCAGTCGAGCAAGTCGGCCACCGTCATGGTGGGCAATGGGATGCTCTGGCCCAGCGGCAACGAGAAGACCAACCGGCTGGGGCCGGACAGGTCGGACAGGATTGGGGGCGGGTCGACCTCCAGGGCCACCGACGACGCCGACCACGGGTAGGCACCCTCGGCGATGGCTTGGGGCGGGAACTGGACCACGATCGCGGCCCCGGCCGCGGTGGGCACGATGGCGGGCGCCGAGCCGACCTGGACCTCGCAGCTATAAAAAGCGAAATCGAGCAGTACCAGGTCGGTGCCGCGCTCCACCGATATGGTTATGTCCGGCTCGTTGGGGTTACGCGGCACGGTGACCGGCGTGACCGGCGTCGTACCGCGGCCGACGACGGCGTTATCTAGCTCTTGGTCGGGGAAGGCGGCCTTTAGCAAACGGTTGGGCCGGAAGTACATCCAGGCCGACGCCCCGGCCACTCCTCCGAGGAAGACACGCCGAGTGAGTTTTCGCTCTGTCAGGTCCTGGGGCCCGTGCCCCTCCGCCGCCCGGTCCCGGTGCCCTTCCGCCTTCTCGACGCTGTCGTCGGCGTCCTGGTCCCCGATCATGCGCTCCTACCCCCCGCGGCTTGAGTGACGGAACTCGACGACCCTGCGTAGTTAGCACCGCACTTGCAGCGTCGTAGCGGGGAAACCTAGCGCAGCGCCTTTAGGCGCGCAAGGATCCTGCGCCGTTTTCGGAAAAGACCTGCACAACCGCGCGCCGCGCCATGCCTGGCCCCCGCCGGCTCCCAGCTACGGCCTTCGACCAGGCAGGGCACGGGTAACGTGGCCCAATGGTCGAGTTCAGGCTCGGAACGCCACGCCTTGCCCTGCGGGACTGGCATGAGGCGGACCGGGCTCCCTTTGCTGCGATGAACGCCGACCCCGTCGAAATCGCCTTTCCCGAAGTCCGGTCAAGGGCGGAAAGTGCCCTCAAGCCGTGGCATGATGCACTGGCGGGGCCGTTCCGGGCCCGACCGAGGAGTGTGGTGCGGAAATGTCATTGCCAGCGGGTCATTCTTTGGATGTCCCAGGTGCGCGCCTGTACTTCGAGGTGCGAGGCTCAGGCCCTGCGCTCATGCTGGTCGGCCACCCCATGGGCGCTTCGGGCTTTGCCGCCATCGCTCAACTGCTGGCGGAGGACCATACCGTTGTGACCTACGACCCCCGAGGCTTTGCCAACAGCACGATCGACGATCCCCACCAGGACGCCGAGCCGGACCTGCTAGCCGACGACGTACGGCGCGTCCTGGAGGCGGTCGGCGACGGCCCCGCGCATGTGTTCGGCAGTAGCGGTGGCGCGGTGACGGGGCTGGCTCTGGTCACCCACTACCCTGACCACGTGCGGGCCCTCGTCGCCCACGAGCCCCCGCTCGCCCTGCTCCTGCCGGACGCCAAGGAGGCGGGCGCCGGCATCCGCGACATCTACGACACCTACCGCGACAGCGGCACCGGCGCCGCGTGGCAGAGGTTCTCCGCCTTTACCGGGATCAACATGCGCCTCCAGCGTGAGGAGGCCGCGTTACAGCCGCCGTCGACCGAGACTGACGCCACAAGTCAGCGCTTCTTCGGTCACGGCCTGCTGCCGATCGCGCTCTACCAGCCAGACATCTCCGCCCTGCGGGCGGCGCCGGCCAGGGTCCTGGCTGCCGGGGGGACCACCTCCAAGGGCCAGTTCGCTTGGCGCACAGCGGGCGCGCTGGCCGAACGCCTCGGCACGCCGCTGGTCGACTTCCCCGGGGGCCATGGCGGTTTCGCCACTGACGCCGAAGACTTCGCCGCCGTCCTCCGCCGCGCCCTGGCATAGACGGCATTGTTTCGGCTCCCGGCGCGATAACAGGGACAAGCGCTTTCAGTCCTGGGAAGTGGTTATGCGCCGGCTCAGGTTGACGGCGTGATCGCCAATGCGCTCATAGAAGCGGGCAAGCAACGCGACCTGCGCGACCACCGGCGCTCTCATGGCGCCAGTGGCCACTTCGGCCGTAAGCCGGTCGTGGAGGATGTCGAGCTCCACATCGGCCTCATGGAGCTCCAGGTCATCGAGGGCTAGTGCGGCGTACGCTTCGGTGACCGATCGCCACATCTCGATCGCCACCTCCGACATGCGCTGCACAATGCCCCGGCTCACCGGCGTCATGTCAGCGCCAACGTTGTCGAGGGCGCGCCGGGCGATGTGCTCGGCCAGGTCGGCACTGCGCTCAAGTTCGGGGAGGACCAACAGGATGGAGACCAAGTACCGCAGCTCGGTCCCCGTGGGCCGTTCAGAGTCGATCTTGTCCCAGACCAGGCGTTTGACCGCTTCGGTCTGTTCGTCGATCTCCGGGTCCGCGTCTATTACCGCTTGGCCGACCAGCACGTCTGCTTCCAACAGAGCCGCGGTGGCCCGCGCCAGGACCTCGGTAACAGCACCGAAGAGCCCAAGGACGAGCTCTTCGACGCTTTGCATGATCATGACCATAGCCAGTCGACGACCACCTGTCGTTCACCAGGCGTTCAACTTCGCGCCGGCGACGACCTCATAGAAGTCTCCGCCCACATCCGCCGGAGGGACGGCACCGCGTCAACGTTTTTCTACACTGTGGGCGTCCGCGGAGGTCTGGTCCAAGTAAGCGTCCAGGGGCACTCATGCGTTAATGAGGCGTGGGTCGTGAGAGGTTGGACTTCGCCGAGTTCTACGAGGGGAGCTGGGCCCCGTGCCTCAAGGCCGTCCTGGCCAGTCAGGCGAACCAACAAAAAGCCGAGGACCAGCTGGCCGAGGCCTTTGCCCGGGCCTGGGCGTCGTGGTGGAACGTCCGGCGCCACCCTGCTCCGCGTGCGTGGGTAGTGCGCACGGCCCTGAACGTGGGTGTGTCATCGTGGCGCCACCAACGGCGTGAGCTCGCGCTCGGGGAACAAGACGGAGCTCATGCTTACGACACCGACATGGGCACTGGTGGTGTCGATGACAGCCTGTTGGACGCCCTCCGGCACCTCCCATTGCGTGAGCGCGAGGTGGTCGTGCTCCGCCTTCTGCTTTAGGGCCAAACAGGCCCCGGACGCCCCTCAGCTGGCCAGTGTCCTGGCTCAGGCCGGTGTGCGCGCCGTCGTGCGGGTGGGGGTGTTCTGCGGCGCCACCATCTCGCCGTCTGGCCTGCACCAGGCCATCGTCAGTGTCTTGGCCCGTGGCTCAAGTTCGGCCAGGTCGCAGGTTACGCCCAAGCGCGAGGGCGGCGCCTTCTGGATAAGGCCCTCGGCCATCCCCAAAAACGCCGAAGTCAGCATCGGTTACTCGCCGGGCCAAGTGACCGTAGGGCTGGTGGCGGCGAACCGCCCGTTGACCTGCGTCGTAAACACGGCCGTTAAATGTGCCGTAGGCCCCGCCGCGGGAGCGGCGGCCACTACCCTGCCGGCGGCGGCGGCCACTACCCTGCCGGCGGCGGCGGCCACTACCCTGCCGGCGGCGGCGGCCACTACCCTGCCGGCGGCGACGCCCGGCGCGGCCACAACCTTGGCACCTATCGGTGGCCCGTCCTCCCGGTCGATAACGGCAGCAGGTCCTGGGGGCGTGGCTACGTGGTGCGAGGTGCAGGTGCTGGCCCCATCGGCGTACGCGGCAACGAGCTCGGCGGCGCCGGCGGCCACAACTACGACACTCGCTCCCTCGACGACTCCGTGAGGCAGCAGGCCTGCTTGTGCGGACCGAGCTACAGCCCCGCGAGGCCCCGGTAACGACGAAGTGCGATCCCGGACCAGACGAACTCGACCACCCCAAACGGCCAGGCCCCCGACAAAAAGCCGTAAGCGCTGGACAGAAGGCAGCCCAGGACAAAGGCGAGGACGAAGCGCCGGCCACGATGCTCGAGGGCGTACATCGCCATCATGAACGAGACGGCGCACACGCCATAGACGGTCACCGCCGTCATGCCGTTACCTCATAGCGGAAAATGCCGGCGCACTCAGTGATCATTGGTGCACGTCCTCTTCGTGGCCGACATGATGCGCGGGCTCAAGCTGGAAGGTGGCGTGCGTAAGGCCGAAATGCTCGGCGAGACAGGCCTGCAGGGCGTCGAGGACCTGCGGTGCGTGGCCGGTTTCGAAGCAATGGTCCTCCACGACGACATGAGCGGCCAAGGTGGGAGAACCGGACGTAACTGTCCAGGCGTGAAGGTCGTGGACATCAAGCACATGCGGCACGTCAACGAGATGGGCGCGTACCTCGCTGAGCTCGAGGTCATCGGGAGCCGCCTGCAGGAGGATCTTCCCGGCATCGCGGAGCAGGCCCCACGCCGTCCGTCCCATCAGGGCGACCACAAGGAGCGACGCGACGGGGTCTGCTCGGTCCCAACCGGTCAAGACGATCACGAGCCCAGCTACCGCAGTCCCTATGAACGCGTAAAGGTCGGTCAGGATGTGCTCGTACGCCCCGCGGACGTTGAGGCTCCTACGGTCGGCCTTTGCCAGGGCCCAAGCCGCGAAGACGTTGACCACCGCGCCCAACAGGGCCACCGCGAGGACGAGCCCGCCCAGGACGTGCTTCGGCGCGATCAGTCTCTGAATGGCCTCGAGGGCGATCAGGACCGAGATCGCGACGAGGGTTACACCGTTGACCGCGGCCGAGAGGATCTCGGCCCGTTTCAGACCGTAGGTCCACCTCCCCTGAGCGGGCCGGGCGGCTAGGCGGGCCGCCCAAACGCTTATGACGAGAGTGGCGACATCGGTCAACATGTGCCCGGCGTCCGCGAAGAGCGCCAAAGAGCTGCCTAGAACTGCGGCGACGACCTCACCGACCAGGAAGGCACCGATCAGTACCAGGGCGACGACCAGGTAGCGAAGATCGGGACCAAGCGTCAGGGTATGGGAGTGGCCGTGCTCCCCTCCAGCGCTTAGTTCCGGGTGATCAGGCACGGGACCAGTGTTCCAGAGCGGCGCCGCGTCGAGCGCCCTCAGCTCAACGGCATGCCGTTAGCGTGCGACGCTCCCATCCAAAAAAAGGAGGCCCCGGCGGGACCTGAGCCACGCCGGGACCGCCCTCAGCAGAAGAGGGTTCCACCTGGCCCGGGCGCACCGAAATACGGTCGAGCCACCTCCTTTATACGCCTCTGAGTCAGAGGTATTCAAGGCACTTGACCCTAAACAGCCATCTCTTAAGGCACTTCTCAGGAACTCCCCGGATCTCGAGGCTCTAGGGCCCGACGCCGTCTACGTACATGCGTGCGGTGGCCGCGCCCTTACGGAGCTCGAGGCCCTCGGCGTAAGGCCCTCCCCGGTACCACTCGAGAGCAGTGGCGCGGCCGGCGAGCTCTAGTCGGTCTGTGGCCGTTCATAATGTCGGCCCAAGAAGGCGCCGTCAACCGCCTGGCCTTTAGAGGGGCTCGTAGTCCGTCTCCTGGAACGCCTCGACCTCCGGCACCCACCGCGTGGCGACGAACGCCATGTGGACCGGGTGCTCGTTATAGACGGCGTATGCCTCCCGGTCGGCGAACTCCATCGAAAAGCCGAAGGCATGCTCGTTCTTGTCACTAACTTGCCTGAGCCGCTCGTAGTTCTGTACGCCGGGGATATCTCTTAGGACCAAGGCCTCAGACAGGAAAGCCGCTTCCTCCGCCGACCCCGAGGGGTGCCGGAGACGGAACGCAACCGTGTGCCGGATCATGCGCGCGACCTTAATGCAATGTCCCCGGCACACGGAGCGGCCTTGGACCGCCAAGAGTGCAGAAAAACGCGCCGAGAGTAGTGAGACGGAACGAAGAAGTGATAGGTATAGAGGTGCAGAGCCGGAAGTAGGCCACCCAGGGAAGGGGACGACATGGCACGGGCAAGATGGTTATCGGTTGACCGCATCGCGGCGGCAGTGGCGGCGACCCAGTCCCCGCAACGGGTGAGCCTCTACGGCTCGCCTACCGTCGAAGTGCTGGCGGGTCATCTCGACGGCAGCAGGGCGCCCCGGCACCGGCGGCCACGGGGCTCAGAAGTTGAAAAGAGGCGGCAAGACCAGGAGCTGGGCGACGACGAGCAGCCATCTCTGGAGGTCGACGCGGCACCGGTCTGACCGCGTGTGCCCCGATTAAAGGTCGACAACGGCGCCCCTCCCGGCTCAGTCGGCAACGGGCCCACCGCCGGGGGCTGCGTCCTCTGTCACGCCGGGCCCTGGCCCTCCGGGCTGATGGGGGTCAGCACCGTCGTACCGGCGGGGAGCTGCTCACGCCCGTCCTGGGTCAGCCTCCAGGCCGACTGGCGGCCCTGCACCGTCCACTCGACGGGCCCGCCCACCAGCGCCGTGTCCTCGTCGACCCCGATCACGGTCACAGCGGGCCCATCGGGCGTCAAGAAGCGCGCCACCAGATCCGGGATGCGGGCGACGAAAGTGTCGAAGTGAGGGATGACCCGAAGGTGGGGTACTAGGCCAAGCCCGGGGGTCGGGCCCTTTTGGCGCTGGAACAGCGACGGCACCCAGGACGTCAACGCCATCGCCCCGGCGCTGCACCCGGCGAGGGCGGCGCCCTCACGCCAGGCGGCCACGATGGCCGCCCACACCGCCGTGCCGCTCAGCGTGCCGGCCAAATAGGCCGGGTGCCCGCCCGACAGGTAGATAAGGCCCGCACCGGCCACCTGGGCAGCCAAGACCGGGTCGTCTGCGTCAGAGCGGTCGTTGACGGGAAGGACGACGGGCTCGACCCCTAGACGCGCCGCTTGGGCGGCGCCCAGGCTGTGCCAGCGCTCGACGACCGACGGCCCGTCGGGGACCGCGGCAGTGGCGAGCTGGACGTAGCGGGGTGGGCGCCCGGCGAGCAGCCCGGCCTCGATCACGGACATTTGCGGCAGGTATTCTCCCGAACCGACCAGCGCCAGCGGGCCGGCGCCGGTAACCAGGTCCATCGGGGGAAGGCTAATAGGTCTGCCAGCGGTGCCTAGCGGCGCACGGTGCTCATGTCGGCGTAGCGGTCCCCGGCGGTGGACCCCCTCGGGGCGGCCTCGTCCAGCGCTCGCAGTTCGTCATTGGAGAGCTTCAGGTGCACGGCGTCGAGGTTTTCCATCAGGTAGGTGCGCCGCTTGGTCCCCGGGATCGGCACCACGTCGTCGCCTTGGGCGAGCACCCTCAACCGGCACACCTAGCGCCCTCCCCGCCCGTCGGGCCTGCCACCCAGGCCACTCGTTGTGAGGGTAACCTACATTTTAATATTAGGCTTCCCTTACAAGCCAGGACGACCTGTCAAGGGCCCGAGGCGGAGAGGACGACAAACGTGCCGGCACGACACCCTGAAGCCAAAGGTGTCATGCGCCCGCCGGCGGCCGGCCGGTGGGCCTGGCCGCTCGCCGCCCTGGTCCTGGCCGGCACCCTGACGGCCTGCGGCGGGACGTCGCCGGCCTCGACGGGCAAGGTCTCGACGGGCAAGGTCTCGACGGGCAAGGTCTCGATCACTCTCTACAACGGCCAGCACGTGGAGACGACCGGTACGTTGGTCGCCGGGTTCGAGAAGGCCACAGGGATAACCGTGAACGTTCGCAGCGACGATGAGGACGTCCTGGCCGACGAGATCGTCACCGAAGGGGCCCGGTCCCCGGCCGACGTCATTTATACAGAGAACTCCCCCGCCCTCGAGTACCTCCAGGACAAGGGGCTCCTGGCCAAGACGGACGCCTCCACGTTGGAGCGGGTCGCCGCCAAGTACGACTCTCCCGACGGGGACTGGGTAGGGGCCTCGGCCCGGGTGAGCGTGCTTATCTATAACCCGAAGCTGATCGGCAGGGCCCAGTTGCCGACTTCGGTCCTCCAGCTGGCCGACCCGCGCTTTAAGGCCAAGTTGGCTTTTGCCGCCGGAGAGACCGACTTCCAGCCCATCGTCACCTCGGTGGCCAAGGCCTATGGCACCAAAGCGGCGCTCCATTGGTTGGAGGGCATCAAAGCCAATGCCGGCGCCCATGTCTACCCTGATAATGAGACGATCGCCGACGAAGTCAACCGCGGTGCGGTCGCGTTCGGGCTCGTAAACCAGTACTACTGGTACCGTATGCGGGCCGAGATCGGCGTGAGCAATATGCACTCGGAGATCGCCTACTTCGCCCCGCACGACCCGGGTTATGTCATCGACGTCTCCGGCGCCGCCGTCCTCAAGTCCTCCAGGCACCAGGCTGCCGCTCAGCGCTTCCTCGCCTACCTCGTGAGCAGGCAAGCACAAACGATCATCGCCGACCCGGCCAAGTCGATCAGCTTCGAGTACCCGCTGGTGGCGGGGGTGACCACGTTGGCGCCGGAAACTCCCTTCGACGACCTGGCGCCCTATCCCATCACGGTCGGCCAGCTCGGGGACGGGTCCACCGCCATAAGCCTTTTGCAACAAGCCGGTCTTCTTTGACCCTTCACCGTGCTCAAGAGACTTCAGGCACGGTGACGACCAGTGAAACCAGGCCGGGCGGCCCCGGCGGGACGGCGGACAAGGTCGTCACCACCTCCAGGAGCGCCCGTCCCTGGTCCCTGCTCGTTATGAGCGCAGCGGTAGCTGCAGTGTTGTTGGCACCGCTCGCCTTCCTGGTCCTCGAAGCCCACGGCGCCGGGGCGGCCACCATCGGCCGGTTGATCTGGCGACCACTGACCGCCACTTTGCTGTGGAACACCGTCCGCCTGACAGTGGTCGTAACAGCCCTGTGCGTCGTCATCGGCACTCTGGCCGCGTGGTGCGTCGAACGGACGGACCTGCCGGGCCGGCACGTCTGGGCCGTCCTCGTCGTTGTCCCCTTCGCCATACCCGACTTCGTCGTGAGCTTCGGTTGGGCGTCGCTCAGCACCTGGGTCGAAG
>CAYZVQ010000067.1:0-18215 GCA_964481925.1 uncultured Acidimicrobiaceae bacterium | reverse complement strand
GCCAGGGTGAGCAGCCGCGTGTCATGGCCGGCGATGGGGCCCGCGTATTCGATCTCCAGCACTCCCGGCAACTCGCCGGCCAGCGACGCGAAGAGCCGGCCGAGCCGCTCGGCCAGGGGTACGAACGGCCGCACGACCTCGTCGGCCTCGGCCGCGGGCACGTTGACGGCAAAGGGGACGATGTCCCCGGCGAGGGCGAGAACGACCTGTTCGGCGATGGTCACGCCCGCCTTGTCCTGGGCTTCGCGGGTGCTCGCCCCCAGGTGCGGCGTCACCACCACTTCGTCGAGTTGCAACAACGGTGAGCTCCCGGGGGGTTCCACAGCGAACACGTCAAGGCCGGCGCCTGCTACCCGGCCGTCGGAGATCGCCCGGGCCAGGGCGGCTTCGTCGACGATGCCGCCCCTAGCCGTATTGACGAGGCGCAGGCCGGGCTTGGCGAGCGCCAGAAGGTCATCGCCTACGAGGCCCATGGTCTCGGGTGTCTTGGGCAGGTGGATGGTCACGAAGTCGGACTGGCGCACTAGGTCTTCCAGGGGGACGAGCTCGACGCCTATCTGGCGGGCCCTTTCGTGGGCCAGGTAGGGGTCGTAGGCGATTATGTGCATGCCGAACGCGAGCGCCCTCTGGGCCACCAGCGTCCCGACCCGCCCGAGGCCTATGACGCCAAGGGTCTTGCCATAGAGCTCCACGCCTTCCCAGCGTGAACGCTCCCACCGTCCCGCCTTCAACGCCGCGTGTGCCTGGGGGACGTTGCGTGCCTGGGCCAGCAGGAGAGCGATCGTATGCTCGGCCGCCGAGAGGATGTTGGACTGAGGCGCGTTGACCACGATCACGCCCCGCCTCGTCGCGGCGGCGACGTCGACATTGTCCAGGCCGATGCCCGCCCTGCCCACTACGGCGAGGTCACGCCCTGCGACCAGGACCTCCTCGGTCACTTTGGTGGCGGAGCGTATGACCAGGGCCGCGGCCCCCGGGACCACCTCAAGTAGCTCGGCGGGCGACAAGCCCAGGCGGACGTCCACCTCGTGCCCGGCCTCGGCGAGCAGGTCTAGGCCGGGTTGGGCGATCTCTTCGGTGACCAGGACACGGGACATCCCACATGCTCGCACCCCGGTGGGGCCCGGCTCCAGTGCTCTCGCCGCCGCCCGTCCTTGGGCCGGCGTCCCCAACCAACTCTCCGCGCCGCTAAGTCTCCGCGCCGCGCCCGGTGGCCCTGGCAGACTTGCAGCATGCCCGAAACTGAGCTTCCCGACATCATCATCCCCACCGGCCTGCTCCCGGCGGACGGCCGGTTCGGCAGCGGGCCCTCGAAGGTGCGCGCCGAGGCCGTTGCCTCGCTCAGCCTCGCCGCCCACGGCCCTCTTGGGACGAGCCATCGCCAGAAGCCGGTCAGGTCGCTGGTAGGCCGTCTGCGCGCCGGCCTGGCGGAGCTGTTCGGGCTGCCCGAGGGTTATGAAGTCGTGCTCGGCAACGGGGGCACGACCGCCTTCTGGGACATCGCCACATTCTGTCTCGTCGACCGGCACAGCCAGCACTTGTCTTTCGGCGAGTTCTCCGCCAAGTTTGCGGCCGCGGCCAAGGCCGCCCCCTGGCTCGACGACCCCGATGTCGTCACCAGCCCGGCCGGCACGCACCCAACGGCGATCGGGCGCTCGGGCGTTGACCTCTACGCGCTCACCCACAACGAGACGTCGACGGGCGTGATGATGGAGATCCGCCGGCCGGACGGGGCCGACCCGGGAGCTCTCGTAGCCGTCGACGCCACGTCCGCTGCCGCCGGCCTGCGTGTCGACGCCCGGGAGTTCGACGCCTACTACTTCGCGCCCCAGAAGGGCTTCGCCTCCGATGGCGGGCTATGGATAGCGCTCCTGTCGCCGGCGGCGGTGGCCAGGGTCGGGCAGCTGGCCGGACCGGGGTCGACCCGCTTCGTACCGGCGTTCTTGGACCTTGCCGTCGCTCTGGAGAACAGCAGGCTCGACCAGACTTACAACACTCCGGCCGTCGCTACGCTGTTGTTGGCCATCGACCAGCTCGAATGGGTACTTGGAAATGGTGGCCTGGAGTTTTCGGCCAGCCGCTGCGACCGCTCAGCCGAGATCCTTTACGGCTGGGCCGAGTCCACGGCCTATACGGCCCCGTTCGTGGCTAAGCCGGACCAAAGGTCGCACGTTGTCGGTACCATCGATTTCGACACTTCCGTCGACGCCGCCCTCGTGGCCAGGGTGCTGCGCGCCAATGGCATCGTCGACACGGAGCCGTACCGAAAGCTGGGGCGCAACCAGTTGCGGGTCGCCATGTTCCCGGCCATCGAGCCTGATGACGTGGCCGCCCTTACGGCTTGTATCGACCATGTTGTGGGCGCCCTGTCTTAGCTCTCAAGCGGCGGCCGACTATCCACCAATATCTGGTGGGGACCTGACAAAATACAGGTCTCGTACAGTTCATTACGAGGGCCCGAGTGGTTACCGCGGTTTATGGGCGCGCCCCTACAAGGAGGGCACATGTGAGGCATTTCCTGTTGCACCACAGGGGCCCTGATGACACCTCGCGGTTTGCTGACCTTCATAACGTCCGGGGCCTGTCAGCTGAGCAGGACCGGCTGCGCCTCATAACGCTGGTAGGTGTGGGCGCCCTGATAGTCCTCAACGGGGCGGACGTTGTCACCACCCACCTCCTGCTGGCCCACGGCGCACAGGAGGCCAACCCCCTATCGTCTCTCCTCCTGGCCAGCGCCAGCCTGCTCTGGGTGAAACTCGCGATCCTCGGCGCTCTTGGTGTCATGGTCATCAGGCACCGCCCCCGGTTCGGGGTTATGGCGGCCGTCTTCATTACTATGGGCATGTACGCCACGGCAGTACTGTCCAACCTGCTGGTCCTGCGCCTGGTAACGAGGTAGCGGCCGGGCCCACGGCTTAGCAGCTTGGCCCACGGGCTGAGTCAGGGACGCGTGTCGACCTCAGTCACGTACTCCCAGTCGACATGGTTACGACGCTCGACAATGACCGGCGTCTCTTGCCCTTTGGACAAGTCCCGGGCGTACGCCTCAGCGGCCTCGTCGCCGTCCAGTTCGCTGGTCTCGATCTCAATGCCGCCTGGTCGCGTGAACCGGTAACGCTGGGCGCCGGCGGAGGAAGGCCTGCTATCAGTCATCGGGCGATGATACCGGGGCCTGGTCCCGTTCTCGACGCCCGCTCCCGCTACCCCTGGCTCGGCGGCTCGTCCTGGTAACCGATGGAGCTCCGGTCCGGGGCGGGACCGGCGGGGGAGAGACGCGCCGCCACCGCCTCCGGGGCGTCGCAGCCCACCAGCAGCTCGTCGAAGTTGGCTCCTTCGAGCCTCACCCTCACCCCTCGTGTTGTGTTGTGGTGGACAACGGCGAAGACCTTGGAGCCCTGTGAGTGGAACGTCCCGATGACGAACAGCCCCGGCCAGGACGCCCCTACAGACTTGGTGAACGCATTGACCGCGTGCACCGCGTCGTCTACGACGTCGACCTGGCGGACCGACGACATCGGCACTCGGATGTCACCGTGTACCGCTTCCGCTTTCTCGGCCAGGCTCAGGTGTACCACCAGCTCGTTTCCCTCAGGGCTCAGTTCTGCCATTGGCCACCTCCCCTGAGGCAAAGGCTAGCCGTTGGGGCAGCACCATCGGCTAGCGCACCTCATCAGCCCCGGCCGTTGTCACCGCCCAAATATCCGGTGCTGCCACGCTCGCCGTCCTCCTGCTCAGCCCCGGCCGTTTTGTCCGTCATCGCGGGGGCACGACCGACGCTCTGGCGAAGTGCCTCGAAGATGGAAAGGCCTTGAGCGGCTGCGGCCGCCGTCGTGCGTTGCGCAAAGGCGTCCGCTTCTGCCTCCGCTCTACGAGCGTCCGCCGCGCCGTGGGCTGCCGCCCGTTGGGCGTCTGCATCGGCCTTGGCGAGTTCGCGCTTGCGGGAAGCTTCCGCATCCGTATTGAGCAGGGTCGTGTCCTTGTTGGCTTCGGCCAGGGCGCGTTGGCGGAACGCCTCGCCCTCAGTATTGTGCATCATCGCGTCCCGGGCCGCTTCGGCGAGGGTGCGTTGCTTGTACGCCTCAGCGTCAGCCGGACGGCGTACTTGTGACTCAAGCTTTTTTTCCGTCAGCTCGGCTTCGCGGACGGCCAGCGCAGTCTGCTCGGCAATGACGTCTTGCTGTGCTTTAGCCACCGCCAAGGGGCCGGCCTGGGCGGCGCGCGCTTGGGCTTCCTGCACCTCCGCCTGGATCTTGGCCTGCAGGATGGACGTTTCCTGGGCGAACTGTGCTTTGGCGCGGGAGCGGGAACGTGCCAGAAGAGCATTTTGGCCTCATTGGATATCTGCTTCGGGGAACGGCGTCACGTCGACGGACCGAGCCGAGCGCTCGCCGATGATGACCACCGAGGCGTGCTTGGCGACAGGCGTCTCGCACCATGCAGCGAAGCGTTCGGTACCGCCCCGGATGGCGACCAGCACTTCTCCTGGCCCGTCGCGGGGTATCGGGACTGTGACCCGCCCCACGCGGCCCGTCAGGGGCCTATCGTCGTCCACGCCGCCGATGGTACGACTTGGGAGGACAAGCGGGGGTGAGACGCCAGACGCGTCCCCAACCGGTCAGGAGGCTCTTGGGAATGACGCTCAGGGGAAGTTAAACTCCCGAGTGCACTTCCTCAGGCCAGTTGGCGCCGATGGTATAGCTGGTCATGGAGAGTGAGCCATACGTATAGCCGTCCACGAGCACATCCGCTGTGGCGCTGGCGGCACTGGCCAAGCCGGCTATGTAGAGGAGGGGTATGAAATGGTCGGGCGTCGGCACCGCGGCGCCGAAATCCCTGTGGCCCCGCACGTCGGCGAGATCTTGGGGCGAAGATGTCATGTGACGCCGCGCTGCGTCATCGAACCGGTGGGCCCAGTCGAACCCGCCGTCGGGTTGGCCCCAGTCGACGCGGCGGAGGTTGTGGACGACATTGCCGCTGCCGATGACGAGCACGCCCCGTTGGCGCAGCGGCGCCAGCTGAGCACCAAGTTCGAGATGGTACTCGAACGGCTCCCGCGCGTTGATCGACAGCTGGACAACAGGGATGTCGGCGTCGGGGAAGGCATGGACCAGTACCGACCAGGTGCCGTGGTCGAGGCCCCAACTGTCGTGATCGAGCCCGACCCAGGTGGGCTTGGCGATCTCGGCGACCTCTTCGGCGAGGGCGAGGTCACCCGGCGCGGGGTACTGCACGGAGAAGAGCTCATCGGGGAACCCGTAGAAATCGTGGATCGTCTTCGGCCGGTCCATGGCGGTGACCGCCGAGAGGTTGACGTACCAGTGTGCGGAGATCACGAGGATGCCTCGCGGTCGAGGAACGCCGGCTCCAAGCTCACGCCAAGCATCGGTGTAGCGGTTGCGATCAAGCGCGTTCATTGGGCTCCCATGCCCCAAGAACGCCGCCGGCATCGGTCCGATGGGTGCGTCCAGCGGAAAACCATCCCCGTGTACTACCGCTTCCTCACCGTCAACGCCTTGCGCTTCTGCGATTACCCGGACGCCGCCGAGGGCTGTTGGGTGTACTACCGCCAGAGGGCCTAGTGCCTCCGCTGGTGGATGACAAGCTCATAAAGGTACTGGCAAAGAGCAATTATGGCCAGCTAACGCTGTTGGTTGTGTAATCATCGGAAGATGAAATGACAGTACGGCCAGGGAGAGCGTCCTGCGTCGACGCGAAACCGCCCCGGCAGATATAGACCGGGGCCGTTCCGTGATGTTGCGTTTTGGGCTAACTAAAAGGAAACGGTCCCTGAGCCCGTCACCAAGAAGGCCTCCCCAACCGTCTCGGCGCTGTTCGATGTGTTGCACTGGCCCTCGTGCTTACCGCTCCCGTACTTTGGCCCGACCTCCGCGATCATCAGTGTCAGGATGAACCCGCCGCTGATCCCCGCGTAGGCTCCGGTGCCCGAGCCCGCCACGATCGGCGTCGACCCCGTCACAGTTACGTAACCCGAGCAGGTGCGGTGGTTGGGCTGGAACCTGTTGAACGCGCTCTCGATCTTCTTGTCGAGCCCCACAATGCTGATGCTGAACGAACCTTGGACGAGCGCCAGAAGGACCTCGGTGTTGTTCTGCGCGTCAGGGGTGCCGTTGGCGTCGATCGAGTCCGCAGAGCCACTATCCCCGATCGCCCCGGTCAAGACCACCGTGCTCCCGACGCCCGAACCGTCGCCGTAGTCGAAGACATGGACTGTGCCGTTCGTTACCGTACTGGCGCTCGCGGTCATGATGTTGCCAGATGTCAAAAGAGCACCGGCGAGCGCGGCAATGGTCAAGGTGGGCACGACTCGTTTCATAGATGGACCTCCTCGATCGGGGCCCGCCGAGCATCTGGCTAGGCGGTGGTTGATGGAGCTTCCTAGTGGCCCTGCTGTCTGGCCGCGATCATTGACGATCTCGGCTGTCTTCGCAACAGCCTGGCCTCGCTACCGGGCTCGGCCAAGGAGGCCAGCCGGTGTACCCGGCCTCGTGCCAGCACCAAGTCACCGAGATGACCGGTCCCGGTGGCGAGTTCGTTGGGAGCCACCATGTTGGCATTGTGTCGCAAACACGGTTTCATCGCCGGGTGCATAAATTGGTAGTTACGTACCACCCTCACGTACGGCGTTCTCCTCGTAAACCAGTGCCTCGTCAAAGAGGGGTTGCTTAGACGCATCTATGCCAGCGCAGCTTGCTGCGGCGGCAAAGAACTCGGACGGCTCAAAGACGGCCTCAGGCGGCAAAACGCCCGTTGCCTGAACCTCGCCTCGCAGGAGAGAAAGAGCCGCCGTTGCCAGGGGTGCCGCAGTCGACACCCAGGTCATTCGCGGCCAGCACGTATACCGGGCAGCGCGACCGCCATGGGTGCCGAGAGCAGTCAACCACAGGACAGGGTATGGTTCGGGGCCGGTCTGTGCCCGCGGGTGCTCTTTGTCAGCGGCAACGGCCTCGTGCAGCGCCATGGCAGCCTCTGCCGGGCCGACGCTGCCATGCAAGCGCCTTGTCGGTCGCCCGACCATCGCCGGCGACATCGGCGTAGTTGACCCCGGCCGCGATCGCCGCCTTGAGCGCTGGGACCTGCATCTCGAAGTCAGGCCCCGCTGCGTTGACCAGCATGTCGGCGCACGAAGCAACCTCAGCCAGTTGGTCCTCCTGCCTGATGTCGACCGCCCTACCAGAGGCCTTGTCACCAAGGCCTGCCGCCACTTGCTCGGCTCTCGATTGGGAGCGTCCAGCCACGATAACTGCGTCAACTTCAGGGCTGGCCACAAGGAGCCGAGCCGTCTCTTGGCCCGTGCCTCCGGTGCCGCCCAGGACCAACACCTTCATGATGCCCCCCTTTTGCTCGGCGGGACGCGCTCAACGGACCCAGCCTTGCACGTCACGAGCGAGCAAATGTCTGACGGCCGCGACAGCCGGGGCTGGCGACGGTGGCCCAGTTTGCTCAGGGGCAGTGAGATGCCCTCCCTCCCAACTACGCAGGGTGGCGGCGAGCGCGGATCGTGGCTGTATAAGTATGCATCGGTTCGCCACGCCGTGCCCTTTGACCAGCCTAGGTAAGCGAGACGCCGTCGAGGCCGTTACTCGTATCGTTTGAGGGGTCGCCGTTTAGGAACGAGATCGGCGTTTCCCCGAACCTTGCGGTGATGGTCACGGTGTAAGGCTTCCAGGTCAGGATCTTCGTGCCACTCCCGGCCGAGTTAGCTGCGACGAAGACCCGGGCCCCGTTCACGAGGACATCGACGGTGCTCTTAACGCCGAAGATGCCGCCCGGGTCGACGACGTTGCCCACCAGGAACCTCAACGTGTAAGTGTGGCCGATACTTGTTTTGACCGTCTGCTCGACACCTGTGGGTGTGTTGCTTACGCCGGTCAGGTCGAGCCACTGCTTGCCGGCGCCCGCGGGGAAGCGAAAACCGTTTTGACCAAAGGTCCCCTCGACGATCGCGACGTTACCCTTCGCACCCACAACGCGCCAGCCCGGGAGAGATTGACCCGTGCTCCACAGCCTATAGGTTGAGGCGGCGACAGAAGGATTCTCGAAACTGCCGTTGACGATTAGATTGCGCAGCCCGACCGAGGCCGTCGTCGTCGATGCGGCCGCCGGTCCCGCGAGCGTTGGAAAGAGTACGACAACCAGACAGAGTGACACGGCACCCCGCAACCACCCTCCGCCACGGGCAGCCGCTAACACCTCAAATTGGTGCGCCTTCGTGTTCGGTCCTCCTGTTGCACCGGTCCGTGCAGTCTCGCGCTTCGGAGACCAAGGATCAAGGGACTTACCGAACCGCTCCGATCAGGCCTAACGAACGTTCTACCGACGGTCCAAGGCGTCCAGCGGCCGCAGCTGGTGTTCGAGCATCGGTTGCTTCGGTGGCAGCAGGTGGTCAAGCCGACAACGTGGGTGGCTCCCGGCGACTGAGCACTCCACGGGCTGCCTCACGACCGAACTGTGGAAGTCACTGTAGATACCACCGTCTTTTCGTAAAGGTACCCGTTGACTCAACGCCCCGCGGTCGGTCCGCGGGGCGTGAGTGTCTTGCGGCACATCCTGGAAGGGGTCGTCTTCCATTGTGCCGGGCCACCGTTCGGCAGTCAGGAACCCGGCAAGCGTCGGCGGGTCGGTCCCGGCCTGTTAGCCGAGCGCCGCCGTCCCGGCGACCTCATATGTCGTGATTGCGGAACTGATGGCTGTAACGCTTGGGTTGGTTAGTGCCGGAGCGGCCCTCCCGGCGGCGAGATGGGCGTCGAGGTCTTCTCTACTCGCCCAGATCTCGAAGAGCAGTACCCGGCTCGGGTCTAGCGGGTCGGCACTGAAGGTGTACTCGAGGCATCCGTGCTCCGCCCGCGACCTCCGCATGAGGTCGAAACGCTCAGCCAGGAACTGTTCCCGGGTTCTACCTTGGACCTCAAAGGTCCCACCAACGATGACCATACTTGAGCGCTCCCTTCTCGAACCGGCTGAAGCCAAACTGTACGCGCTTTGGGGGCACTCGATCATCGGGCCCGTGCCACGCGGCGGCCATGGCCCGGACCTGCTCTTCGCCGCGGCGGGCCACGTGGGTGCTCACCAACCCGTTGGCCTTGGCCTCGCTTGGCAACTTGGCGGCCGGGCCCGGAGGTCCCCGCCGCAGTGGCGACGGGTACGGCCCCGTGGCGTCGACGAAGGCCCTGTAGCGTCCTTTCATCTGAGAGCTGCGGGCTGGTCCAGGGCGGAGCGGACCGCTTCAGTCCCTTGCCGGCGCCGGTCACGTTCCTCGGCGAGGGCCAAGACGTCTCCGACCCTGATACGGCGGTGCTTGCTGTCGGGCAGTCGGCGGAACTCCAGCACGCTGCCGGCCAAGAGGCGGTCCACGAACTGGCGGCTCACGCCCAAGAGGTCGGCCGCTCCGGCCGGTGTGACTTCCTGGTCGGGGCGCAGAACAATGAGGTGCTCGCCCTCGGCCACCCCCCCGAACAGCTCGCGCACCGCGGCACCGAACTCGCTCGTGGCGTCGACCTCGGCCGCCAGGTGGGCCTCCTGGTCTTGACCGAGCGTTCTGTTGCGGCCTTACAGCCAGGGCGCCGGGCGTCAACGACGAACTGACGGCCATCCCCGTCCCGCCCTGCGATTGGTCCAGTCCATTAGCCTTGTTGCAGGGAGCCCAGGCTGATGTGGCTAACCCCCCATGGCCTACCGGCCAGGGCTCCCAACCGTCGCCCACCGTAGCGTCCGCCGATGGCCGTTACCCGTCAGGCGGAGGGCAGTGCGATGCGCAACAACCGTCCGTCCATACCCAACGGTGGCGCCGGTGAATGTCGAGCCGGCGTCCGGCGCTGCCTGATCGCCCGTGGCTTGAGCGTGCTCATGCCCACCCTCGTGCTCTCGCTGGGTTGTACTGCCGCCAGCGCAACGACTACCAATCAGAGCTATGCGAGTGGCGGCTCCCAGGCGGTACCCGCCGTCGCGGGCGACGGCGGGTACTGCGCCCTGCTAAAAGACGCCAAGGTCGCCTGTCGGGGCGACCAGGTTGACGACGAGCCGCGGGCCCCGATGACAACAGCGACGGTCGTCATCCGTGGCGGGAGTATTGCCGAACGCACCATGTCGGCAGGGCAACACGCTGCGCCTTGACGAAGACGCGACGCTCGACGGCACGACACAACCCGGCTCCCACCAGGTAGAGCTGTTCGGCCCCGTGGGCCCGAACACGGTCGGCCTGTGGGCCCGCGACGGCGGTACGACGGTTCGCGGCATGGTCATCCGCGGCTACTCAGTTGCCCTCGAGCTTGGTTCGTTGCGAGGCGACACTGGATGTGTCGAGGCTCCAGGGCGCAACGAGGGAGTTGATCTGCCCAGCGACATCCCTGCCAGCCCACAGGCGGGGGACACCGTTCAGAGCGGTACGTTCTACTCGTCCGGTGCCTTGGAGTTCTGCTGGAACCCCTCCGGCTCGGAGGCGACCGAGGAGGCCGGGTTGCTGGTGCCCAGTGGTGGAGGGGGCCAGATCGGAGGGCCTGGCCCCGGCCAGGGGAACACCTTTTACGCGCCGTTGCTGCAGCAGGACGTGACCGGGAGCGTGGTCCAGGGCAACACGTTCACAACTGGTTCCGGGCCCCGCCATTACGCCAGCGGAGCTTTCGCCGACCCGCTTGTGTTAGAGGACGGCTCGTCCAACACGATCGGCGGGGCAGCGTCCTCCCCGGGCGAAAGCCCCGGGTAACCGGATCGTAAATTGCACCGACCCTGATCTTTGCGCTCATGGGACTGGCGTCTCTATCGGTTCAGGGTATGGGACCGCGGAGGGCAACGTCCTGCAGGGCAACGAGGTCACGGGGTTCGACCACGGGATCGTCCTAGGCGATGCCACCCAGACCACGATCGGTGGCCCCGAAGAACGCGACGGCGATCTGATCCGGGGGCCCGGGGATGCCGGGGTGAGCTTTCAGTACGGAGCTGAAGCCTTCCCCCCCAAGGTGCCGACGGACGGGGCATCGCACAACCTTATCGAGCACGACCAGGTCACTGGGTTTTCCGACGGGGTCGCCTTCGCCGCGGCACCCGATGAGGACATCCCCGCATTTAGCGGCGAAGCGGCCCGGGTGATTTCTGGGATAGTAGGTGAGACGTTACGTGAGGGGTTACACACTAAGGTGAAGTACTCGCCCCCCGCCGGGCGCGAGCCGCGCTACGACACGATCACCGCTAACGAGATGTCGGCCGACGGCCTCGGGATCAGTTTCGGCGGGCCCTTCCGCTCCAACCATATCGGCACGGCCCCGGGCCCGAACGATTACCAGTACTACCCGCTGGTGCTCTCCTCTTCGGTCGCGGCCGGCAACGTGACTGTTCAACTGCGGCTCGACGAAGTCCCGACCTACGGGCACGAGACGTTCAAGATCGACCTTTACGGGCAGGGCTCGTGCGAGGAGAGCTCGATCACACCGGGGCTCGGAGAGCACTTTCTCGGCCAGAGCCTGCTCAAGACCGACCTGGCCGGCGACGGCACAACCACAATGACCGTCCCGCTGGCCGCGCCCGCTTCGGCGCTCACGGCGACCGCGACCTCGCCCGACGGGGACACCTCAGAGCTCAGCCCGTGCCTGGCACTCGGAGAAAAGACGAACTGAGGCGTACACGCCTTCATGCGCGGGCACAAGGTTGCTGGGGCAGTTCGGCGATGTGGCACCGATGTCGTAGTCTCGGGAGCGTTTCTCACCGACGCCAGTGAAAAGGTGGAACCAGGTCCGCATGTCGTCAGCCCCGCAGTCCCGGGCGACGCTTTGCCTTCGGCGACCAAGTAAGGTCCGTTCGGATCGTGGTTTGGCCCTCTCGGACGGCTCCTTCCTCGATCAGTGGGGTCGTGGCCCCCCATGCTCGCAGGGATCCGTCCATGCCGGCGTCACAGTTCTGGGCCGCCTTAAACTAGGTGGGCAGTCCAAGGGCTTCACGTCGGTGGCCTACGGTCTTCGTTGTGGGCCGAGCCCGATTGAAGGTGATCTCGATTAGTGCCCGACTCCGTCTGGTCCCTCGCTGGCGGCTCTGGTCCGGCCGGCAAAATCGTTTCGCGACACACGCACTCATAGGCGCTAAGCTCCGCGCCGTGCATGCCCAGGAAAAGATAGCTCTGCAAAGAGCGCATGGCCAGCGCTTCACTCCGTGTTCGGCCTCCACTCGGCGCACCGGCCAGCGCCTACGCTGGTCAAGGAACCCGCGAGCGTCAGGGGCGGCCGTGATATTCGCCGGCGTTCTAATTGCCGCCTGCGGTACGACGGCAGCGGCGCCCTTGAAAACCGCCTCCCGTGGCCAGCCTGTTCTGAGTGCCCCCGGCCAGTTGACAAAGTCCGAGGCGTCGACGTGGTGGCAACAGTTCTTGGCTGCTTCTAAGGATCTGGGACGGTCCCGTGCCCCCTCGGCCAGCGTGATAATGGACCTGGACGGGCGTGCCAGCAGGGTGCTTCAGGCGTGGGCCACCGCCCACGGGCTGCGCGTCCGGTGGTTCGTAGGGCGTTTCGTGGCTGAGCTCTCAGCCACGCCGGCCCGGTTGGGCGCGGTATTGGGGGCCCGCATTGATGACTTCCGCGCGCCAGACGGGCAAAGGTTTTATGCTGCCACGACCCAGCCCGGGGTGCCAGCCGCCCTCTCCCGCGTGGTGAGCGCGGTGGGGCGGGTGAGCGACTATCAGGGGATCTCCAGTGCCTATGTCGGCCCTGGTGGCCTGAACCCGTCGGGCCTTCTCCAGGCTTACGACGCCGACGCTTTGCGGGCACTGGGCTACAACGGGGCGGGCGAGACGGTGGTGGCGTTCGAGATCGACAATTACGTCACCTCCGACCTCAATACGTTCTCCCAAAAGTACGGCCTGCCTGCTTTCGATAGCTCTAATTTCTCGGTGAACGGGGGCGAGGCGGGCAAGGCGGGGGGCGAGACGGACATGGACCTGGAGACAGTCAGGGAGATAGCGCCGAGCGCCAAGATCATTTACTACAATATCTTCCAGAAGGCTGCCGGGCAAAGCTCCTCTGACCTAATACTAAACGCCTTCAATAACGCCAACAAGCTCTACCCGGGCGCCATTTGGACGCTCAGTATCGGCTCGTGCGAAAAGCTCTTCACCTTCGCCGACCTCAGCGCTGAAAATGAAGCGGCCGTCGCGGCTATAGCCAAAGGCACCACTATTTTCGCAGCGTCGGGTGACACAGGCGGCCTTGAGTGCGTCCCGTCCAATTGGGGCACGTCGCCCTCGCAAAACGACGTCGGCGTCTGGACCCCCGCCGTGCTGCCGGCAGTGACCGGGGTTGGCGCCACCGCCCTTTCGGTCAGCTCCACGGGCGCTTACCTGGGCGAGTCGGCCTGGTTTTATTCGGCCTTGGGCCAGGGCACGACCGGCGGGACCTCGACGATATTTGCCCAGCCCGCCTGGCAAGTGGGCCAGGGCCTGCCCAAGCCGACCAGCCAGGAGCCCCGCCAAGTCCCTGACGTGTCCGCAGTCGGCGACCCCACCACCGGCACGGCTATCTACGAGGGCCAATGGGAACAGGGAGGGGGCACGTCTCTTGCTACGCCCATCTGGGCCGGGTTCGCCGCCCTCATTGACCAGTACCTCAAGCACAACGGCAAACCACCGGTGGGCTACCTCAACCCTTACCTCTACTACTTCGCCGACCACCCGCAGATATACGCGCCACTACACCTGGTGACCACCGGTGGGAACAACATCTGGCGCAACACCAACGGTTACAACCAGTCCACCGGGTTAGGGACACCCGACGTCTACAACCTGGCCAGGGACCTCCTGGCGCAAGAAAGCAGCCGCTGAGCATGACTGACCAGCCGACGACAACGCCTCCGACATCCGGTGGGCTCGCGCCCTTGCCGACCCAGCTATGCCCTCACTGCAACAACGTCACCCCTAGTGGTCACTACTGCGGCGTGTGCGGTGCCCATCTCGCCCACGCCGGTGGCCCGCTGGCGGCCCGGCGCCCACACTCGTTCTCGGCCAACCCCGGAGAGCCCGTACTGCGCCTTTCGGTCATCAGCTCCCTGCTCCCCCACCTCTCCCACCGGGCCAGCACGCCGTTCCGGTTGGGGTTCGCCGCCCTGGTTGGCCTCCTGGCCATCTTCTCGGCCACTGGCCTGCAGGCGCCCGTCATCGCCCTAGCCGCCATCGGCGTGCCTCTGCTGTTCCAGCTCTATGTATGGGAGGTGGACGTCTATGAGGACGATCACCTGCTCCTAACGGCCGAGACCCTCCTGGTCGGTGCCGCCCTGGGCGTGGGGTGGGCGCTGATCGGCGGCCATATAGTCTCCCAAGCCTTGGCGCCAACACTGGGCAAGAGCCTCGGCGGTTGGGACGTGGTCAATGCGGCTGTGTTCGTGCCCATTGTCGGACAAGCCCTGATGCTCGTCCCGTTGTTGGTCGTGTTGGCCCTCGTACCTGGGTTCGGGAGCCGGCGCGAGTCGCTCGACGGGTTCACCCTGGGAGCTGCGTCCGCCCTCGGTTTCAGTTTCGCCGCCGTGATCACGGACATGACCTCGCAGCTGTCGGCCGGCCTTGTCACCCACGAGCCCTTCACCAACACCTTGACCGAGGCACTCATCCGGGGTATCGCCACCCCCGTCATGTTCGCGGCGGCCACGGGGGTAGTTGGCGCTTCCATCTGGGTCCGCCGCTCGGAGGCGGCCCAGTTACGGGGGCGCTGGCTGACCCACCCACTGCTCCTGATCCTGGCCCTCTTGGCCGTCGAGGTCGGGCTGGGCTTCGCTGACCAGGCCCAATTGGCCGACATCCCGCTTTTGGTAATCCATCTGAGCGCCACCGCCGTGGTCATCATCGCCCTGCGGGTCGGCCTGCACTACATATTGCTGCACGAGCAACGTGATGTAGCCATAGGCCCGGCGGCGACCTGTGGGAACTGCGAACACGTCGTGCCCCATATGCCCTTCTGCCCATCTTGTGGCGTGGCCCAGGTGGCCACCAGCAAGCGCGACCGTCGCACCGGGCTGGGCAGCCTTGATGCGGGCGCCGTGACCGCCGACAACGAGCCCTTCGACGCCTTGGAGGGCGGCGTCGCCCTTCCGGGGTGGCCCACCCTGGCGCCCGCGGCCACCTCCAGTCCAGCAGCGGCCGCCTTCCCCATGGCACCGGCACCGGCGGCGCGCACTCACCGCGCCCACCACGCCCTCGTACTCACCATGTTCGGAGCTGGCCTCGCCGCCATCGCCGTGGCCGTCGTGCTTACCGCCGTTGCCAACGAACCGAATACCACGCCGGCGCACAAGTGCACCGACAACATCTGCTCCAACCCCCCAATCCGCACGCCCGGGGCCCCGGCCGCGGGGTTGACCTCCGCGTTGAGCATAGCTGTCGGAGGTAGCGCGGACCCGGCGCCGGGCGTGTACAACAGTCCCGACGGCCATTTCAGCGTGGCCCTGGGTCTGCTCCGTTGGCCAGCCCAAATCTCACTGGGGGGGAAGACGTCGTCGTTGGTCTCGCTCGACTTCCCCAATGCCTCAATAGGGTCGACGCAGCTGTCTGGGGGCATAATCCAAGTGGCGGACTATTCCGGGCTGGGAGGGGCTACCGCACAGCAGGTGGTGGACGTCCTCGTCTCCAAGAACGTGGCCTCGGCATCACTGGCCTACCCCGTGCCCGACCCCCTGGTCGGCCTCACCCCCGGCTATGGCGCCGTCTTCAACGCCAACCTCAATAGTTCCGGTGGTCAGCAGGTGACCTATCGCATACTGGTCATGGCCGCCATCAAGGACGGCGTCGCTGTCGTCGTATGGGCGGAAGGCCCAGACGACCCGTCCTTCCCCTCCTTACCCCTGCTCGACCACCCCAGTTTCATCGACATGGACGTAGCCACGCTGGGGTTGGACCCGGCCATAAACAGCATCCAGTGGACAAGCAGTCCGTCGTTCAACCCATGAACGCCACGGGCGTGCTAGCGGTCTCCGTCTGAGAAGACAAAGCGGTCAGCCTTAGGTCGACGCCGCGATGAGGGCGCTCATTGTTGACTGGACGAGCCTCTGCGGTGGTCGTCGACTGAGGGCTTGCCGCCCATTCGCTCGTCCACCTTGGCCAGCAGTCGCGCCATAACGTCTTGCCTACGCGGCACGCCGAGCCATCTCGGATCCAGGCACGTCCGAGGTCGTACGCCGGACGAGGGCGGTCGATTCGACATCACCGTGGCTGTGCCTTATCCAGTATCGGCTCGCCTGGCGATGAACACTTTGGCGAAGGTCGACGCGATCACCCCAACGCGCTGGCTGCTGCGGCCCGGACGGCGCCCGCCACGAGATCGAGCGAGACCGATCGCAGGCGCCACTGTTGCCAGTACAAGCTGACATCAATGCGACCGTCCTCGTCGAACTCAATAAGCTCCTCGCCCTCGGCTCGGCTCCGGGCCTGGAGGTCCGGGACCATGCCCCAGCCGAGGCCGGCCCGAACGGCCTGGACAAAAGCTTCGGAACCGGGCACGTAGTGGCGGGGCGGGTCGAGGCGGCGCCGGGTACGACGGCGGAGGTAAGTGTCCTGCAAGCGGTCCTCGCGGTCGAAGGTGACGACCGGAGCCTCAGACAGCGCCGAGCCGGTCACCCCCTCGGGGAACCACCGCTCCGCGAACGACGCCGACGCCCTGGCCCGGTAGCGCATCCGCCCGAGCCGTTCGATGGTGCAACCCGGCACCGGGTCGGCCGACGAAGTCACCGCCGCCATCACCGTACCCTGGCGCAACAGCTCAGCGGTCACGCTCTCGTCGGCCCGTTGCACGTCGAAGACCACCGACGGCCCGACCCCGGCCAGAGCGGGGACCAGCCAGGTCGCCAGGCTGTCCGCGTTAGCAGCCAGGGGGACTGTCAAGGGCCCGGCCGAATCGTCGCCCCCGAGCTCACGGGCCGCTTCGGCGGTGATGGTGCGGATCTGGCGGGCTGCCCGCAGCATGGCCTGCCCTGACGCGGTCGTTTGGACCGGCTTGGAGCGCACCAGCAGTATCCGCCCCACGGCCGTCTCGAGAGCTTTCACCCGCTGGCTCACTGCCGACGGGGTGACGTGCAGCACGCGGGCGGCAGCCTCAAAGGTCCCCTCCGAGACCGCTGCGGCTAGAGCTTCGAGCTGGTCCAGGTCCAGGTCCATCATTAGCTACTCTAATGGAACAGCAGAAACATTAGCTGGTAACGTCCTCCTGCCCACGCTTAACCTGTCCTCGTGCTCAACGCCGCAGCCTGGACAGCGCTCGCTGCCGGCTTGGTCTTCGGTCTTTCCTTGATCGTGGCCATTGGGCCTCAGAACACCTACGTCCTGCGTCAGGGCGTGCTCCGCCACCACGTGGCGACCATCGTAACCATCTGTAGCTTCTCCGACGCCGTGCTCATTGCAGCAGGCGTCGGGGGTGCCAGCGCCGTGCTGGCCGGCCACCAGTGGCTTCTATCGTTAGTCCGGACAGCCGGCGCCGTTTTCCTGTTCGGCTACGGCGCCCTCGCCGCACGCCGGGCCTGCCGGCCCGCGGCGGCCCGCACCGACGCTGAGGCCAACGGCGCGTCATGGACCGCTGTGGCAGGCGCTTGTTTGGCGTTCACCTGGCTGAACCCGGCCGTCTACCTCGACACGGTGGTGCTGCTCGGTTCGGTCGCCAATACCCGGTCCGGGCACCAGTGGTGGTTCGGTGGCGGGGCACTGGTGGCAAGCATCCTCTGGTTCACAGGGCTCGGCTTCGGTGCCCGGCTGCTGGAGCGGGTCTTCGAGCGACCTCGAGCGTGGCAGCTCCTCGATATCTTCGTGGCCGTCGTCATGGTCGGTACCGGTCTGCGCGTCCTTCCGGGCTCCTGATTGCGGCACGTCATTTCACCAGTCACTAGGCGGGACCAAAGAATGGGAACCGACGTCGGGTTGGCCCGCCCTGAGACGCCAGGGGTTTGGAACTGCTCGGCAACGGACCCCGCCGTCACGTAGCCCGTAGAAGACTAGGGTCAGCAGTTTGCGGGCTGCCGCCACCCGGGCGATGGGCGTGCCCCGGCGCTGCTGTATGCGCATGAACGCCGGGGTGATGGGAGCGCCGCCGTGGTAACGGGCGACGGACTCAACGGCCGCCCAACGCACCAGCGTCGAGCCCTGCTTGGTTATGTGGCCGCGGTGGGCCTTGTCGTCGGACTCGCGGTGGCTGGGAGTGAGCCCGGCCCAGCTGCACAGGTGGCGGGCGTCGGCGAAGCGGGTGATG
>CAYZVQ010000066.1:16816-18226 GCA_964481925.1 uncultured Acidimicrobiaceae bacterium | reverse complement strand
CGTCGCGCCGGTGCGCCCGGGCCAGGGCCAGGCGTTGGGCCCGGGTGTTGGCGGGGGACAGCCAGGCCCGGTAACGCACGTTCGCCACGGCGGCGAGGAAGGAGGTGTTCCAGTCCCCGAGGGGCGACCCTTCTGCGCTGTCCCTCGAGCCGCTGTTGCGGGGGTGGCGGCGGTACCAGGCGACCTGGCGGTTGACGAAGACCAACGGCCCCTGGCGGGAGATGCGCAGGAAAAACTCCCAGTCCCCCATGTACGAAAAGGAGGGGTCGAACCCGCCGATCTGGCGGACGACCCCGAGCCTGGTGAGGGCCACGGCCGGGGGCCAGATGCTCCCGTAGATGGCCAGCGCGTCGAAGCCCGTGTCCTCATCGGGGGCTAAGGCCCGCCCGGCGAAGGGGACGAGAGCGGCCTTGGCCCGGTCTCGTACACTCCCTTCGCTGGCCAGAGCCCCGCCGTCGGCCCGGACCGGGGGCAGGGGCTGGAACGTCGTCCGGTGGAGCTGGAGGCTGCTGTGCGCGCCCGGGCTTATCGGCGTGCCCTGGGCATTGATGTACTCGGCCAGGCCGTATGCCCCTACGGCGTCGGGGCGGGCGTCCAAAGCGGGGACCAGCGAGGCGAACGCGTCCGGCACCAGGACGTCGTCACTGTCGACACAGGCCAGGTACGTGGCGCCCGTGGCCGCCAACGTGGTTATAGCCGTGTTGCGGGCGGCGCACTCGCCGGCATTGGGCTGTCGTTCGACGCTTATCCTGCCGTCCCGGCCGGCCATCTCTCGGGCGATCTCACCTGTCGCGTCGGTGGACCCGTCGTCGACCACGACCGCCTGCCATCGAGTGTAGGTCTGGCCGACGAGCGACTCCAGCGTGGCCCGGAGGTAGGGCTCGGCATTGTACGCGGGAACAGCGACGGCTACGACCGGCTCGCTCAATTACGTCCTCCTCGTCCGGCCCCAGAGTAAGAGACCAGAGTAAAAGAAAGGTCTAGTTACGCGCCGCCAGCGCCGGTCCCGGCAGTCACGGGGACTGTCGTGGCCGGCGCTGGTCCGGGTAATTGCTGTGCGGGCCCCGCTCAGGAGGGGAAGTGAGCCGCCGCCCCCGCCGAGTTGACCAGGTCGTAAGAAGTACCGGTGGAACTGGCGATCAGGCCCACGATCGCCTTGGTCTCCTTCTTGCCACCATCGGAGCCGTACGGATGGGCATCGCCGTAGCTGAACACGCCCCCGCCCGAGGCGACCAGCCAATAGCCCTTGCCGTCAGGGGTCGAGGTGATCCCCACGATGGGCGTGGCCAGCTTCAGCTTCGAGGGTGTGCCGTACAAGTGGGCGTCGCCGTAGTTGAACACGCCCCCGCCCGCGGCGACGAGCCAATAGCCCTTGCCGTCAGGGGTCGAGGCGATGCCCACGATGGGCGT
>CAYZVQ010000066.1:0-16716 GCA_964481925.1 uncultured Acidimicrobiaceae bacterium | reverse complement strand
CGACGAGCCAATAGCCCTTGCCGTCAGGGGTCGAGGCGATGCCCACGATGGGCGTGGCCAGCTTCAGCTTCGAGGGTGTGCCGTAGAAGTGGGCGTCGCCGTAGTTGAACACGCCCCCGCCCGCGGCGACGAGCCAATAGCCCTTGCCGTCAGGGGTCGAGGCGATGCCCACGATGGGCGTAGCCAACTTCAGCTTCGAGGGTGAGCCGTACGACGTGGCGTCGCCGAAGGTATGGATGGTGCCGTTGGCGGCGACGAGCCAGTAGCCCTTGCCGTCGGGGGTGGCGGCGATGGCGACGGGCACGTTCTTGCCCTTGCCCGTGGTGTAACCGCCGTAGGACTTGGCCGTCCCGTAGCCCTTGACGTTGCCGCTGGTCTCGAGCACCCACCAGCCCGTACCGGCCGGGTTACTGGCTAGCCGGGACCCGGCCGCATGGTAGAAGGAGAGCGTCGGCAGGGGCACGATCGGCGGCGGGATGACCGGCGTCGTGCTGACGATGGTGAGCGTCCCGGGCACGTAGACGATCTGGAAGCCGCTCTCGACGGCGCCCGTGCACGTCACCGGGTAGACCCCGGGCGCGCTGGCCGATGTTGCCGTGGTCGTGCAGGTCGCGGCCGTGGTGGGCGTGCCGCCCGTGTAGGTCGGCGTAAGGGTGGGGATGGCCGAGCCGACGTAGATGGTGTCGTTCGGTCCCGTGACAGTCAGAGTGGGGGTAACCGCTACCCCGCCGCCGCCGCCTCCGCCGCCTCCTCCACTACTGGCCGCGTTCACGGTGATGCTCTGCTGGACCTGCGCCGCCGCCGAGTAACCGCCTCCAGCGGCCTGGTTGGCGTCAACGACGCACGTGCCGGCGGCATCGAAGGTCACCGTGGGAGCGGCGTAGGTGCAGGCGCCCGCGGTGCTGTCCGCCGTGTCGATCGTGAAGACGACCAGGTTGCCCGACAGCCCGCCTGTGGCAATTGGGTTGTAGGTCGCACCAACGGTCACCGGGCTCGGGTTTAGCGAGGTGAAGGTGATCGTCTGTCCCGGCGAATTGGCGCTCGACTGGTAGGCGCCGGCATCACACGCGGTGCTCGCGGCGGAGGTGTAGCCCCGCTGGTCGGTTGCCGGGCAGAGCGTTGACGTGGGGTCGGGGATTATGCGGTAGGCCGGGTCGCTCGTCGTGGTGATCGCGATCGTCTCGGTCGGTCCACCGTTGTTAGCCAGGCCCGCCGCGAGCACTGTCGCGAGGTTGGAAGCGCTGTGGTTGTCGCCCGTGGCGCCGGTCTCGCATGTCGCGTCCGGGCCTACGTTGTAGCCGCCGTCGGTCCATGTCGAAGTGCCGCTACCGACGTGGCAGGACGACGAAGCCGAGCTGAAGATGTCCGCGGCGACGTGCACCGACCCGACGCCGCCGAAGTCGGCGTTGTCGATGACCACCCCGTCGACAACACCGGGACTGCCGGTGTTGTCGAAGGTGGAGGCTGTGGCTGTAAGGGTGCCTGTGCCACCGTCGTCGGCGTTGTCGATGACACCACCATGCGAGTTTATTTCGCCACCTACAGTGTTGTTGTAAAAGGTCGAGGCGGACATGGAGGCGACGCCTGTGCCACCGTCGTCGGCGTTGTCGATGGCGCCCCCGTCGGCGTTAGAACCTGATGAGTTGCCGTCGACGCTGTTGCCGTCGAACGTGGAGCTTGACACGGTGAGGTGGCTGTTGCCGCCGTCGTCACCGTTGTCAATAGCGCCGCCGTCGAAGATGGCCGTGTTCGTATTGAATATGGAGTTCCCAACCGTGAGGCTGCCACTACCTCCGTTGTCGCCGTTGTCGATGGCACCTCCGTCCTCGGCGCTGTTGGAGACAAACGACGAGAGGGTGACGCCTGGGCTGTTGGCGACCCCGCCACCGTCGCCATTGTCGATGGCGCCCCCGCCCCTGGCAGCCACGTTTAGGGAGAAGTTCGAGTTCGTCACGCTGAGCGTGCCGATGCTCCCGGACTCGTCCCCGTTGTCGATGGCACCCCCGTCGCCCAGGGTCGGGCCAGTGGTGCCATCCGCATCGTTGCCCGTGAACGTGGAGCCCGTGACGCTGAGGGTCGCGTGGCCGCCGGCGCCGGAACTGTCAATGGCGCCCCCGCTGCCCGCAGTAGCAGTGTTATCTGTGAACGTCGAACCTGTCACGTTGACGGTCCCTGTAACAGTGGCAAATGTGACCGCGGACCAGTCGCCGTCGGCGTTGTTTATGGCACCGCCGTAGGCGGCCTGGTTGTCATTGAAAGTGACCCCCGAAATGGTGATCGTCCCGCCATAGGTGTCGATCGCCCCCCCCAGGGACGGGCCTCCTGCAGGCCCCGCCGAAGTGTTGTCACCGTCCTCGATGGTCAGGGCGGTGGCCGTGAGGCTCACATCGTGCAGGGTGAGCACAGCGCCGTGGGAGCCGGTGCCGTCCAGGATCGGGTTGGAAATGCCAGAAGCCGGCTGTATGGTCAGGGCGGTGCCCGTGAGTGGGGCCCAGTTGCCGACGTAGTGAGTCGCGATGCTGCTGGTCCCCGCCGTGGCCAGGTACACCGTCGATCCGGAGGTTGCCAAGTCCACCAAGCCGATGGCCTGCGTCAGTGTGCATTGGCTTGGCACAGTCGTCGTCTGGGGGCAGGAGGTGGGCGAACTGGCGCCGCCGCCTACGTAGGCGTACAAGGTCGTCCCTGTCGCTTGGGCGGGGACTTCGGTGACCAGCGTCAGGGCCATGAAGGGCAAGAGGGCCATACCGATACCCGTGGCGGCACACTTTGCCCACCGTTTGGTGCCCCCGCCCGGGCTCCTAAGGGGGTTACCTACGCTTGAAGACCACCGAAACCACACTTGACCTGCTCCTTGGTAGCCGGATCGTTTGTCGGCTGAGGCGAGCTTACTGCTCTATACCCAGCCGTCCAGAAAAACACCATCCGGCCCCAAACCGGAAAAGTCCCGGTAGAGGACCGTGCCGCTACCGCCGCGAGGACGCAGGTGGCGCGGTTAACCTCGGTCGACGGAGGTGGGGCGGACTTGAGGGACGGCCCCGCGGGCGCCCCCCGAGACCTCAGGTCGCGGGCCCTAGCCTCCCGGTCGTCTGGTAGGCACCGGCGTCACACCTGGCACCGGCCCTTGAGCTGTACCCCCGCTGATCGGTCGTCGGGCAGAGCAAGCCTGCGCCGGCGGGGATGATGGCAATGGTCAGGTCTGGAGAGCTCCCGGTAGGGACCGGGCTTATCGTCTGGGTCGGCCCGCCGTTGGCGGCCAGAGCGCCGAGGAGGGCCGAGAGCCCCTCGCCGTCGTTGACGTCATGGTGGTGCCTGCCGCTCATACAGGTCCGGTCGGAGCCGACGTTGTAGCCACCGTCGGCCCACGCCCCTCTGCCGGACCCGTGGGCGCAGCTGCCGTTGAAAATGTCCGCCACGGCATCCACCGTCCCGGTGCCGCCGAAGTCGTGGTCCTCAATGAGCGGGCCGTCATCGCGGCCGTCGCCCATCACCATGTTGATGTCGAAGGTCGAAGCCGACACGGTCAGCACGCCGGTGCCGCCGTCATCGCCATTGTCGATGGCACCACCGTGGGCGCCGTAAGCACCGGAAATGGCCGCGTTGGCCTCGAAGGTCGAATCCGACACGGCCAAGGCGCCCGCACCGCCGTCATCGCCATTGTCGATGGCCCCACCGTCGGAATTGCCACCCCGGTGGGCGTCGGTGGAGTTGCCGTCGAAGGTGGAGCCCGACACGGTGAGGTCGCCCTTGCCACCGTGGTCGCCGTTATCTATGGCACCCCCGTTGGCGGTGTAGCGAGGGTAGGAAAGCTTGCCCCGGGCGCTCGTAGTGTTGCCTATGAAGCTCGAGTTGGTGACCGCCATATAGCCGGTGCCGCCCAGGTCGGCGTTGTCGATCGCGCCGCCGTCGCCATGGTCGATGTCCCCGGTGCTGGCGCTGTTGTCCATGAAGGTCGAGCCCGACACGGTGTTGGGGGTGGCGCTGGTGCCCCCGCCGCCGCCGTTGTCAGCGTTGTCGATGGCGCCGCCGTCGACGCTGGCCGTGTTGTCGATAAATGTCGAGCTCGAAATGGCGAAGGCGCCGCTGCTGGTGTACTCGTCGCCGTTGTCTATGGCGCCCCCGTCGCCCTTGGCGACAGTGGTGCCGTGGGCGCTGTTGGCGCTGAAGGTCGAGTGCTCCACGGTGAGCACCCCGGTGGCGTTCTCGCCGCCGCCGCTGGTATTGATGGCGCCCCCATCGCCATCAACGGCCGTGTTGGCGGTGAAAGTGCAACGGGTGACGGTAAGGGTGCCCGAGCCGGTGCCGTCGCCGTTGGCGTTGATGATGGCGCCGCCAAAATCTGCGGTGTTGTCGTCGAAGTCGGTGCCCGTTACGGCGAGCACGCCCCCCCACGTGTTCTGGATAGCCCCGCCCAGCGTGAAGACGCCCGAGCCGGCGCCGGAACCCACGCCGCCCTGCGTGGGGGTGGTGTTGTCACCGTCCTCGATCGTAAGCCCATTGCGGGAGAGGCCGTCGATGTCCACATAGACCACGTTTTCCACATACGTGACGTCCGTACGGGCGATGGTGCCGATGGTGAGGACGGGGCCGGCGCAGCTCGTGGTCGAACAACCGCTGAGGCGGCCGAAGTTGCCGTCGAGCACGGGCACCAGGGCACCGGGAGCGGGCTCGATGGTTATGGGAGCGGTCGATGACGTCGCCGGAGTGTCGATCGTCCAGTTGCCTATGTAGGGCCCGCTGGCGCCCGGGGTGGCCAGCGCCACGATGTCGCCGGCGGTGGCGACGGCCAGGGCCTCGGTCAGCGTGCACTGGTCCGCGGGGGCCGTCGTGAGCGGGCAGCCGGCCGGCGAGGGGCCCGGCGCCCCCCCACCGACGTAGGCGTACAAGGTTGTCCCCGACGCCAGGGCCGGGGCCCCGGTCACCGGGCTGAGCGCCATGAACGAGGCCAGGGCCAGCCCCAGGCCTGCGCCCACCGCCCGTCCCGGCCTTTTTGTAGGGACGCCGGGGCGTGCCGGTGCGCGACCTGCACCCGAAGACCGCCTGAACCCCAACGTGACCTCGTTCCTCTCTCTGACGTTACCTTTTAGCCCGGGAGACCTTAGTGGTAGCCGGGGAGACCTTACCGGGCTGCTCGCGTCCCTGGCACGCCAGCCGGGGCCCCGGGAAGCGAGGACGCACGGGTGGAGGCCCCATTGCACTGGCGACGCCCCGTCTTAGCAGGACGTTCAACAATGAAGAAAGGCGCTTGTCACTTTTTGTGGTTAGTACACCGCTTTTAGCGTTGTCGAGCAGCAATGGCGCGCCCAGTGGCACCTTGTGTACACTGCGTGACCGGCGTGAGTTATTCGGCGCAAGCGGGTAGCTATACGTTCACCATTGACAACTAACATCAGCCTGCGAGGGCGCCCGTCGAGATTGGGCGACCTAAAGCTCGAAGGGAGAGCCCGCGGTGGCATTCAGGAGACGCAGGTCAAAGCTGAGCCGGTCGGTCAGGTTGGTCGCCGGTTCCTCTGTACTAATTGGGTTGGTGCTCACGGGCGCGGGCGTGGCTCAATCCTTCAGCAACTTGGCTTCGGCATCTCCCTCAGGTGTGGGCCAGCAGCTGGCCAGTGACACCGGTGGCATGAGCGAGTACAGCATCTGTGCCGGGGTGGCGTCTAGCGCCACCTGCTCGTTCCGGGGCCAGCCAAGCGCGACCGAGGTCCAGGGCGCCATGGCGGTCGACGGTAATTTCAACGGGTTTAATTTCTATTTCGGCGACATGCTGACCAATACGGTGGTGCTGGCGGCAGCGGGCAACGTTAGTGGGTCCCTGGCGGTTATCGGCGCCGGCAATTCAGGCATTTATGGCGGTTCAGATTATGCCCACCTCCCTGCCGGATATTGCACCCCGTCCCCCGCTCCCTGCCCCGAAACTAATCTGGTGCAGGCGTCGACAAATAACCCCTTGCCTAACTTTTCCGGCATCAACGCGGCGCTGACAGCCGAGAGCGCGACTTTGGGAGCGCTGACCTCCACGGCCGGCACCACGATCGCCCCGTCGGGACCGACGCTCGTGCTCACCGGTACAAACACTCAGGAAAACGTGTTCAACCTGGCCTCGGGCGAACTGGCCGCGACGAGCAACCTTTACGTGAACGTCCCTCCTGGTTCAAGCACGGTCATCAACGTCCCCGACGCCAGCGTCGACTGCAGCAGCACCGCCTGCTTGCAGATCGTCTACTACTGGGACGGGTCCGTTTACGAAGCCGGCAACGCGTCACCGGGCTCCGCCGTCCAGGCTCTGGAAGCAAACACGGTGCTCAACTTCCCGCACGCCACTTCGGTCAGGCTCAATTCCGCCGGCACGTCGCTCAACATCTTGGCCCCGTACGCGGACTTCACCTTCATCAACGGCAACATAACCGGCTATGTCTATGCCAACCAGGTGAACGGTACCTTTGAGAACGAGCTGCCGTGGAGCGGGGGAGTGCCCACGACCACGACCTCGACCACCACGCCGATCTGCACCACCAGCTCGAGCACCACCACCAGCACTACCGGCTCCACCGGCTCGAGCAGCACGACGAGCACCACCGGCTCGAGTGGCACGAGCAGCACGACCACCACCACCGCCCCGACCTGTACCGGCAGCACCACCACGACCACCAGCCCGATCTGCACGAGCAGTACCACCACCGGCTCGAGCAGCACCACCAGCACCACCACCGGCTCGAGCAGCACGACTACCACCGGCTCGAGCAGCACGACCACCACCACCGCCCCGACTTGCACCACAAGCACCACGGGCAGCACCGGCTCGAGCGGCACGACCTCGACGACCGTAGTGGTCCCGAACACGCCTGGGACCGTAGCGACCACGACCACGACGACCCTGCCGACTACGACCGTGCCTGTCACCACGGCTCTGGCCACCACCTCTACGACGACCGCCCCCACCACGACCACGGTGGCGACCTCGACGTCGACGACGGTCCGCACTCACGCCCATTCGGCCACGACGACCACCGCCCCCGCGGCGACCACCACGACGGCGCCGGCCGCCACGACGACCACCGCCCCCGCGGCCACCACTACTACAGCGGCCGCCGCCACCGCGACTACCGCCCCGGCGGCCACCACCACGACGGCTCCGGCCGCCGCCACCACCACCGCTCCGGCCGCCACGACCACCACGGCGCCCGCGGCCACCACGACGGCGCCCGCGGCCACCACGACGGCGCCCGCGGCCACCACCACGACGGTGCGGACGCATGCTCACGGCGCCGTGACGACCACGGTGCCGGTCGTGAGCACGACGGCAGTTCAGGCTGTGACCACCACTACAGCCCCGCTCGTGACCACCACGGCCGTCCGCGCCGTGACCAGCACGACGGCTACGTCGCCCACCACGACCACGTCGCCCACCACGACGACGCTCGCTAGCACGACCACGCCCGCTAGCACGACGACGACGGCGCCCACCACCACGACCACCACGCCGGGCACCCTGGCCTACACGGGCACGGACTCGAGCAAGATGCTGGGCTTTGGCCTCGCCCTCATCCTCCTGGGCGGTGGGGTCGTGGCCTTCAGCTATCGCCGGCGGCCGTTGGTCTAGCGGCTCATCCTGAAGGCGGCTCGACTTAGTACTGGCCCGGCCCGGCGGGGCCTGGGCCAGTACTCGCTAAAGCCCCTTTAGGAGCATTGGCCCTTTTCCCAGGAAGCAACCGCTCAGGACTGGACTGATGACCCAAACGCGCGGAGGCACAATGCCTGTGTCGGTCGTGGTCCCGGCGCACAACGAGGAGGCGGTGATCGGGCGCTGCCTGACCGCCCTGTTCGCCGGGGCCGACGAGGGCGAGCTCGACGTGGTGGTGGTGTGCAACGGGTGCCGCGACCAGACGGCGGAGGTGGCCCGCAGGGCGGCCCCGCTCGCCACCGTGGTGGAGATCCCTGTGGCGTCGAAAGTGGCGGCCCTGAACTCCGGCGACCGGGCCGCCCGGTACTTCCCTCGCTTCTACCTGGACGCCGACATCGAACTTTCCGTCGCCGCCGTGCGCCAAGTGGCCGCTGTCCTGGAAGAGGGGACCGTGATGTGCGCGGCACCGAGGCCTGTTTTCGACTTGGCGGACCGCACGTGGCCGATCCGGGCCTTTTACGACGTGTGGAAAGAGGTGCCTTACCGTGCCCTTGACATGGTGGGCAGCGGCGTCTACGCCCTGTCCGAACAGGGCCGGGCGCGCTTCGGCGAGTTCCCCGAGCTCACGGCGGACGACCAGTTCGTCCAGCAGCAGTTCGAGCCGGCCGAACTGAGGTCGGTCGGCGACGCCAGCTTCGTCGTCCACCCCCCTCGCAGCTTGCGGGGGCTCCTGGCCGTGAGGACCCGGGCCTACCGTGGCAACCGTGAGCTGGCCGCGTCGGGCCTGGCCCGCACCGCTCCGCCGCCGTCGGGGGCGAAGACGGTCCTGCGCCTGGCCCGCCGGCCCCGCCTCGCCCCCTCCGTGGCCGTGTACGTGGCCGTCAACACGCTCGCCCGCCGGCGGGCGGCGCGGGCCGCCGGGCCCGGCTGGGAGCGCGATGAGAGCGCCAGAGGGAGGGGTGCGGTCCCCGCCCATGGCGAGGGCCGGCGCCGGGTGGTCTATGTGACCAGCCGCTATCCCGCCGTCTCGCACACCTTTATCTTGCGCGAGGTGCTGGCTCTGCGGGCGGGCGGGACGGACGTCGAGACGGTCTCGGTGCGCCGGGCCGACCCGGGCGAACTATTGGCGAGCGCGGACCGCGACGAGGCCGAGCGGACCTGGCCCATCCTGCCCCTCGACCGCCGAGCCTTCGTGGGCGCGCACCTGCGCGCCGCCGGGCGCCACCCCGTCGCCTACGGCAGGGCCCTGGCCGAGGCGGTCGGGTCGGCCCCCCCGGGGTGGAAAGGACCTGTGTGGCAGTTGTTCTACTTTGCCGAGGCCATTTACCTCTGGGACCACGCCGACAAGGCCGAGGCCCGGCACCTGCATGCCCACATGGCCAACGTGGCGGCCGACGTCTGCTGGTTGGCCTGCTCGTTCGGCCGGACCGCCCAGCCCCGCCAGGGCTGGGCCTGGAGCTTCACGATGCACGGGCCCACCGAGCTCTACTCGACCGAAAGGTTCAACCTGGCCCGCAAGGTCGAGCGGGCCGACGGCGTCATCTGCATAAGCGAGTACACGAGGTCCCAGCTCATGTACCTGACCGGCACCGACCACTGGGGCAAGCTCCGCGTCGTCCACTGCGGGACCGACCTGGCCCGCTACCAGTACCGTCCGGCGCCACCGCCCGCTGGGGCCCTATCGGTCTTGTGCGTGGCCCGACTGGCGCCCCAAAAAGGACTGGACGTCTTGGTGAGCGCCATCGGGGCCCTGGTCGAGGGGGGGACCGACGTGCACCTGACGATTGTCGGCTCCGGCCCGCTAGAGGCTTCGTTGCGCCAGCACGCCGAGCGCCGCGGGGTGGCACAAAGGGTGAGCTTCGCCGGCGCCGTGGGCCAGGACGACATGGCGGATTATTATGCCCGGGCGGACATTTTCTGCTTGCCCAGCTTCGCCGAAGGGCTGCCCATCGTGCTCATGGAAGCCATGGCGACAGGCTGCCCGGTGGTCGCCACCCGGGTCATGGGTGTCCCCGAGCTCGTCGAGGACGGCGTGTCGGGTTTGCTCGTGGCGCCGGGCAATGTCGACGGACTGGCCGGCGCGCTCGGGGAGCTGGCCGGTTCGGCGGGCCTGAGAGAGAGCCTCGGCCGGGCGGGCCGGGCCAAGGTGGAGCAGGCTTTCGACGTCGTCGGCTGCGCCGCCCAGGTGGCCCAGGTCCTTGACGAGATGGCTTCGGCCGCTCGCCGCCGCCAGCCGTAGCGAGGAGTTGAGATTGGAACAAGTACCGGTCACCGTCCTGGTCCCTTCCTACCGGCGCAAGGACCGCCTCGAGCGGGCCCTGGGCTCGGTGTTCGGCCAGCGTGGCGTCCGGCCCCTGGAGGTGATCGTGGTCGACGACGGCTCCAAGGACGGGACGGCCGAGCTGGCCCGCTCTCTGGGCGTCCGCGTCATCGAAAAGGCGCAGAACGAGGGCTTGGCGGCGGCTCGCGACGACGGCCTGCGGGCGGCCGAGGGCGCCGAGTGGGTCGCCCTGCTCGACGACGACGACCAGTGGCTCCCGCACCACCTCGAGACGCTGTGGTCCCGGCGCGACGGCCACGTCATGGTGGCGGGCTCGAGCATCACGGTGGGCGATGACCGGCCCCGCCACCACGGCGCGCCCACCGGCTCGGCCGAGGTCGTGCGCACGCCGGCCCGGTTGGTGTTCCCGGAGAACTCCTTCACGGCCAGTGCCACGATGGTGCGCCGCGACGTCCTTGTCGACGTCGGCGGCTTCGACCGCCAATTGCGGTACCTGGAGGACCTCGACGCCTGGTTAAGGGTGCTTGAGCGCGGCACCGGAGCCCTGCTCCCCGAAGTGACCTGTATGTACGCCGTGCACCCCGGGCAGATGAGCAAGGACCGCACCTCGATGCTGGCCGCGTCCAACCACGTCCTGGACAAGTACTCCGGGCGGCCGTGGTTGACGCCGGCGTTACGCGAAAGCCTGGTCGTGGTGGACACGTGGGACGACATGCAGGCGGCGCGGGCCCAGCGCAACTGGGCCGAGGTGGCGCGCCACGGGAGTTGGCTCATGTCCCGGCCGGCCCGGGCCGTTGCGCTCACCAAGCTGTGGACGTTCCGACGCCAGGTCCGCCACCGACCTTTGCCCGCCGCCGAGGTCGGGGCGGGCGTTACTGCACCCGGTCAACCCCCGACAGTGAACTAGGTAGGTGGTCGCGGAGGCCCGGGTGACCGCCCACGATGTTGTCCAACTTTCGCAGCGCCCGCCTGGTCATGTGGTGCGCCCACCCGAAAAAGGGCCTCGCTTGTACCTGCCCGCAGCTCACCGGGTAGTACCAGGAGGCCAGCGACTGCTTGAAAGCCTCGTCGCCCACGCCCAGGTCGAGCAGCGCCACGCCTCGGCTGGCGGCGCCCTCGGCCATGAACAGGAACAGCTGCATGCCGGGGGAGTACTGGCCGAGCTCGGGGTCGTAGGCGGGGAACCACAGCGACAACCGGCCGGGCGTCCGTATACCGACGTGGGCAGCCACCAGGCGGCCCCCGGCCGTCAGGGTGGAAACGCTGCCCCGGCACCAGGGGTCGTCGGACCAGGCCAGCTCTTTTACGACGCCGGCGACCCAGGGCCGGGAGAACCGGTCGAAACGCCCGTTGCGCCGGTATTGAGCGGATTTCCAGCTGATCAAGCGGGCCAGCGCGTCACGGTCGGACGACTCGAAGACAAACTCGAGTTTTCCTTGTTCACGTTCCAACTTGCGCCGTTTCTGCATCGTCGAGCGCATGAGGCGGTGGCCGGCCCTGTCGTCCTGGCCCATATACGCTTCGTAGCCCCCGGTTATGTCCATCACGGGCGCATTGGTGTTGTAAAAGGCGAAGGGGGAAAAAATATCGAGGTTGCTGGTCAGGTGGTCGTAGTCCCACACGCCGATGCCGGCGGAGCGCAGGATCTCGACCGGGTCGAAGCGCAAGCCGGGCCCGCAGATAACCGCCTGCGCGTCGGAGATCCCCATGCCCAAGGCCCGGGCCACCCCGAGGGGCCGGAGCTGATAGGCCAGGTAGGCCACGGGCTCGCCCTGGTCGCGCATGATGGCGACCCGGGTGTCGGGGCGGTAGTGCCCGACGGCACGGGCAAAGCGCGCCGACAGGAAAGGGCTGTCCAAGCCCGCCCCCGAGGACTGCAGGCGGTGCCAGGCGGCGAGCTCGGCGTCCGAAAGCTCGTCGGGCCTGAGCGTTGAGATGTCCATAAGTTGATTTGGGGCCTAGACCGGACAGGGTGCCCGACTAGCAGTGGGGCAGCATGGTCGGAAAATGACCTTTGCAGCTCTATGCTAATTGACGCGGCAGCTCGCCCAGTCCTGGAGGACGTGCATGCGTGACCCGGTCCGTCTCGGCCCCCGCTACTGGCAGGCCCGCTATCGGAGGTGGCCCAAACGCGGCGCTAGTTCCGATGGTTATTCCCTGCTGGTCCCGGTGCCCGGGGACCTGCCTGTGTTCTTGCGCCTGGCCCTCGCCGTCTGCCGGCACCAGGATCCCGCCTCCAGGCTCGAGACCCTCGTCGTACCCGACCGGGTCACCCCTTTGATGAAAGACATCGTGGCCCAAGCGCGGCCCGACTGGCCCGGTGCGCTCCGCCTGCAACCACTGCCGGTCCCCGAGCGCTGGGTGCTGCCCCGTTTGGGGAACCCCGGCCGCAACCACGCTTCGCAGCTGATCGCCGGCGTCAGCCACGCATTGGGCACCCACATCGTGTTGCACGACGCCGACCTGTTCTTGCTGAGCCGGGATCTCCATAGGCGCCAGTTCGAGATGTGCCGGCAGCGCCAACTGGCGTGCCTCGGTATCAGCCCGCCCTGGGACCCATGGTTCGCCGAGCACGGGCGGGAGCTGGCCGCCACCTGGGAGCTGTGCGCTCAGGTGGCCTGGCTGCGTTCGTTCGCGCCCGTCCTGCACATGGCCCATCAAAACGAGATGTTCGGCGAGCAGCACATGTTCGACACCACCTTCTACCCCCAGGCCTTGAGCGACCCGGCCCTGATCGCGGTGTCGCCCACCGAAGACTTCGTCCATTTCAACTACGTGATCTCCAACTATCGCCACTTCGTGCGTCCCCGTACGGGGCCGTGGCCGGACAACAGGTTCCGCCTTCTGCTCGTGCGGCTCCTGGTCGAGATCTTCGACCACGAGGGTGCCGGCTCCTACCAGTTGCCGAGCCTGGCCGAGCTGGGCGGCGGCCTGGGCGTCGAGACTGGTCCGGTCAAGTTCCCCGAACGCCAGAAGGGCGAACAGACCTACCGCAGCTTCCGGGACCTGATGGGCCGAGCGCTCACGGGGCCCTGGGTCGACGACGTCCGCCGCCAGCTGGCGGCCGGGGCCCTGGCGCCCTTCGACCGCTTCTACGGCTGCGAAGGCGCTCAGCTGTTCCCGGTCGGCGCCGCCGCCACCGGGGAGGGCCCGGTGCCTGGCGGCTCGCCCGCAGGAGGCTAACCCGCGGGCGGGCCCCAAGCTTTCCGAGGCACCCTGGCAAGGCCCGTGAGCTGATGTACAAGGAGCTGGCGGCCCTTTGAGGCTCCGACGACGGAAGTGCTTCAGGGTTTGCAACTGCTCCCAGAGCAGTGAGCCATAGTACGCGTTGGTGATCGATAGGAAGTACCGGTGCGCCAGAGGGGGGTTACCGTCACAGCCGCCTGGCAGAGTTGTTGCTAGTGCCGAGCGGTGTTTTTCGTCCTGATGACCTCGACAACACAACTGACATCGGGTGCTGGCCTTCGCCCGGGACCGGGGCCAAGCCGTGAGCCATCGGGGCAAGCGCCTAAGACAAGTCCCAGGGCCGTTCGTCGTCGCCCCACCTGCTGGGGCACGGGTACGCACCCGGTTGCCCGTCAACGGCACCGACGAGATGGTGCTCAAAGCCCTGGGCGCTCACCTGGGCCATCTGGCGTCGGGTGACCTGGCCCGCCGGGTAGCTGAGGGACCATTGGACGCAAAAGGCAAAGCCCGGTCGCGCCAGGCCCGCAAGCAGGCATTGACAGCGGCGTCGTCGTCGAGGTGGGCGGGGCTATCACCCGGGCCAGCGAGGACGCCTACGGCCTGGCCAAACGGGACCTGCAAGCCCAGCGGGCCTCACTGCGGGCCAGGGTCGACAAGCTCGCTTCGCGGGTGGCCCTCGGCCCTGGCGAGGCCAATGGCCGAGCCGTCGGGTACTCCTCGGCTTCGGAACGTTGGCAGAAACAACGCCGCGCACAAGTGCTCAGCTCCCGTCTGGCCAATGTCGAAGCCCAGTTGGCAGTCGGTACCCTGTCGGTCTGCCGCGGCGGTAAACGCCGGGCGAGGAAACGGCACAACCTCGGCACTGCCGGCCAAACACTGGGCCAATGGCGCTCGGAGTGGGATGCCTCGCGTTGGTTCATCACCGCCGACGGTGAAGCCGACAAGCGCTGGGGCAACGAGACCATCCGCCTCCCCGGAGGCGAGCGCGGCGCCCGGATCCGGGTTGTCCGGCCACAATGGTTGCCAGGGCCTGCACGTCGTCCTCACGGAGCGCGACGTGTGCCAGCTCCAGGAGTGGGGGCAGACGAGCTGGCGTTCCGGGCAATTCGACCGCCGATGCGACCGGTCCTCCGCCTCTTGCTACGACCCTTCTGGGGTCAGGCGTGGGCTGGGACGAAGGCGTGGACAACGAGCACAAGGGTGCCGTCGGCCTCGACGCCCGTGATCGTCGCCTCGAACGGTCCCGCTCCACTGTCGGCGACAAGGACCTGCTCGCCGACGACAGGCGCGCGGTCCTCCTCCCAGCAGCCGGGGGGCACCGTCGCTCGCCCGCCACGGACGGGCGCGAAGGTCAAATCAGCGACGACCCGCGGCACATTTCCCACGGTGCTCATGGTACCTGTCCAGCCTCGTCGCCGATCGTTCTACGAGGGCCGAAGGCTCGTAGCACGGCCGTGAAGCGGTCCCCGAGGCTCACCCGAAGTGAGCTGCGTTCTGCTTTTGTCAGCGTCGCGTAGCCGGCCGTCCCGGCCGGGGAGGGGCAAACGATCACGTCGACGTGCCGATCAGACAGCGGAAGGAGGTCCGGGCCATCGAAGACATCGGTGGCCACCAGGTCGCACCCGAGCGCACGCAGGTCACTGACCCGGGCCAGCCCGTACCGGGACCATCTCGTGCCGCGCACGACGATCTGAGCCTCGATTTCGTTGGCCACAGCGAAGCACGAGACGGTGAGCGCGCCGGACCGCTCAAACCCGGGGATGACGCGATAGGCGGGAGCGTTGGCGAGGGCGAGCTTCAAAGCATTGACGACGTCGCTGTCCTCGCACCCGTGGCGTGCGGGCCATGCGTAGCCCGCTACGCCAAGCTCGCCGACATGGCTCATCCCGTGTCTCCTCACCGCACTAGGCCGAAATCCGGAGGCTAACCAAGGAAAGGGCAAGTACCAATACGCCGGCGGCCCTGCCCTGGCCGAGATCGCCAGTCTCCTCGACCGCTATGCCGGCGACCCTATCGACGAACTCGGCCGCTTGGTCGCGGTGGTGACGTTCAACATCTGTATTGGTAACGCCGACGCACACGGGAAAAATATCAGTTTCCTTTATGGACAGCCTGGTCAACTGCGTCTCGCCCCGCTCTACGACACCGTCCCGACCGCAATGTGGCCGAACCTGCCGGCGCGGGCGGCAATGGAGGTAAATGGGCACGTGGAGCTGGGCAGCCTGACGATTGACGACGTAGTTGCCGAGGCTGCCAGGTGGCCGTTCCCTCCAGCCGTTGCCCGCGATGTGGCGACGAAAACTGTCAGGGCCCTCCAGGGGGCGTTAGACCTCGTTGCCGTCCCGGACGGGTTGGCGAACTTCGTCCGAAATCGGGCTTCCGCCTTCACGGTCTAGGCAGACGATCTGCGACGCGAGCGGGGCGAAGCCGACTGTTGGCTCATTGGCTGCCAGACAGGGTACTAAATGGCTATCCAATACTTTCCAATGGCTTTCAGGTACTTCCAGAGGTTCACAGACCGCTGAAAGGATTAGAACGCGGTTGTTGTAGTTGATGTGAGGGTGAGCAATCCCGTAAAGCGCGCTGGAGGTCCAGGTTCCAGTTAAAGGTCGGCTAGCGCGGGACCGAAGTTAATTGGTGGCAATTACTAATGTCAGGTGGGTTGTGCCGTGGCCATCCCTTATTGCGGCGGGTCGACCGCCTGCAGGTCGGACCAGGGCAGGCTGGCCACCACGCTGTACTCGGCCTGGCCGTCCCAGCTGGTGGTGATGGGGTCGGTGCCGGTGTTGCCCTCGGCGGCCCAGTCGCTGGGCTGTTCGGACTGGAGCATGACCGCCCCGGCGTAGTCGGTGACCACCATGCCGTAGGTCTGCACGGCCCTAAAGACCATCTGGGCGTAAGGGGTCAAGCCGCTGGGCATGGCCTGGCTGGCCGGGAAGCGGAACCACTGGCCCTCGTTGGGCTGGCCCGAGCCGTTGTTGCCGTGCGAGCTGCAGTCGGAGCGGTCGGCCGGGTAGACGTCGCTGTAGCAGCCCGGTAGCTCCACGGCGATGGCGTGGTCGATCGAGCCCGAGGCCACGTCGGCTTCGGTGATGGTGGTCGGCAGGTAGCCGATGCCGCTGGCCGCCAGGCCGAAGGGGGCGGGGAAGACCCCGTCCGTGCTGGCCAGGGTCAGCTTGCCCCCCCAGCACGCCGAGTAGGTGCCGTTGGAGTTGCGGTTGGCCTGCCACAGCTCCCACTCGCTGCCCGACGACGGCTGGTAGATGACAAGCGGGCTGTCCGAGCTCGAGTTGAGGTCGGCGTAGCTCGGGATGGGCAGCTCGGTGCCGGTGTCGGAGGTGAAGTTGTTACAACCGCCGGACACGGTCACCTCTGAGTCGGACTGGGTGGCCGAGACCCAGTACAGGGGGGTGGTGTTGACCCCCACCGAGCCGTAGTTGTCCCTGTAGTCGGTGACAAAGGCGCTGGCGTACTCGCCCGAGTTGGGGTCCAGCGCCCAGCCCTGGACGTTGGAGTTGAACACGCTGTCGGGCATCAGGCTGGCCGGCGGGGTGAGGTCGTTGGCACTGGCCGACGATGTCCCCGAGGCTGGCGCCGTGGTCGTTGTCGGCGCCACCGTCGTGGTGGTGGG
>CAYZVQ010000065.1:0-18316 GCA_964481925.1 uncultured Acidimicrobiaceae bacterium | reverse complement strand
CCGGCCTCGTACACCTGGTCACGGTCAGGTGCCCCGATCACCAGCACGTCTATATCGTTCGGCGCACGACCAGTTTCGCCCTGATAACGAGCGGCCCACGATCCGAACAGGTACAGGTGTTCGATACCGGAGAGGTTCCCCAGTTCCTCAAGGACCACCGCAGGGGGCCCGTAGGTGGCCAGGATGATCTCCCGTCTTGGGTGCGATGGGCACCGATACTTTGCATACTTTAATGCTATTTCAATGCAGATGGCTGTAAGCCTCGGTCTACTGTCGTGGCCCCGCCCTGCGGTTGGCCCATAATGTCTGTTTAGGCCCGGCCCGAACCGGATTGGCAGAAACCGAAAGGCGACCGAAATGGATCTGGCACAGACCCGAACCCGCCTTGGTCGTCTGGGTGCGACGCTGGTCTCCGCTGTGGCAACGATCGCCCTGACGCTCACCAGCTCAGGCGTTGCCTCGGTGACGGGTGAGAGCTCGAGCGCAGCTGCCGTTCCCCCTGTCCCTGTCGCCCTTCCAGCAACCTCGGCAGCGAGCGCCCCGAAAGCGCCTGTGCCGGCCAAGCCCAGCTTCATGTCGATCTTCACGCAGCGGCTCACCTTGCCGGCCCCGGTGAAGGCCCCCTCGAGCAAGCAGGCGGCCGCCTTCGCCACCCTCAACACCCTGGTCGACACAGAAACCCGCTTCGGCGACGCCATCATCGGGCTGCGAGTCTCGATCGACCGGGCGGCGGCCGCCGCCTCCGCCGCCGGTGCACAGCTCTGGGTCGTGCGCCAGACCAACGCCACTGCCGATTACGCCCTTGCGGCCTCGGGATTGGTCGGGGCCCTCCCCGCCTTGCAGGCCGCCGTGGTCCGGGCCTTCGTCGCCGACAAGATGAGCCGGGCCCTTACGCCCGCGCAGTTCGCGACGGCCAAAGCGCAGCTCCTGCGGGGCCTGCCTGCGTCGTACACGCACCTGCTCGAGGTAGTGGCGGCGGCGTACAAGCCCTCAGCGGATCCCGAGGTGGCGGAGATGAGGGCCGTTGTCCTCGACACGCAGCCCCTCGAGCAGGCATTGGCGAACGCGGTTCCCAGGGCCGTGGTACTGCCGACTGTGCTCTTGCCGAGCTCGCTCACCGCCGCCGAGGTCCGTCTGGCGGCAGCGCTCAAGAGCTTTGCCGACACCATCCTGCAGCCGGTCCCGGCATCGGCGCTCGGCGCGGCGGCGCGGGGGCTCGAGCCGGACGCGAGGTTCGTCGCGGGTGGGGAGGAGGAGCCGCCAAGCTTCGGCGAGGCCTTGGGTGAGACCTTGCACCTCGCCACGGACGCCGCTGAGGCAGCACATGACGGGGCCGAGGCTTCTGGAGAGTCGGGGGCAGAAGCTGCCGAAGAGTTGGAGCCCCTGGGCGAGGGGCTCGGCTACGCGTTCGCGGCCGTCGCATTCGCGCAGGCCAACGCCGCGTTCAGCCAAGGTGCCGGCGCGGGCGGCGAGGGCAACGGCGGGGGCGGTGGGAGCGGCGACGGCGCCGCCTCCTACGGCGAGCCGCACGAGATCACTTGGTCCGGCGCCGGCTACGTGTTCCAGGCCGCCGGCGAGTTCACCCTCGTCAAGTCGACCACGGACAACCTCGATATCCAGGTCCGTGAGCAGCGCTTCCCTGGGGAGGCCGATGTCGCGCTGGACACGGCGACGGCGATGCAAGTCGGGGAGACTGTCGTCGAGCTCGCCGCGGACAAATCGGGCGCCCTGCAGCTCTGGGTCAACCGCCAGCCTGTGCCCTACGCCAGCCGCGCCCTGTCTGGCGGCGGGAGTATCTCGGTGAAGGGCCCCGATTACGCGACGGTCACCTGGCCCGACGGGACGGCTATAACCGTTTTCTCCGGGGACACTATCGCCATCGCCCACGAGACCATCACCTGCAACAGCAGCGACGCGATCAACATGTTCGTCAAGGTGGCGCCATCGCGCGCCGGGCACCTCGAGGGCCTGCTCGGCGACCCGGGGGAGCCATACGACCAGCTAGTCGGGGGGAACGGGGTCGTGTACAGCATGGATGAGCTCGGCTCGCCTTCGCAGAGCGTGCACAACTTCGACGTGCTCTACCACCAGTTCGGCCAGAGCTGGCGCACCACTCAGCAGAGCTCGCTTTTCTACTACCCGCAGGGCACGAGCACGGCCACCTTCACCGACCTCGCCTTCCCGAACAGCGCGCTCACCGTAGCCTCGCTGACCCCGACGACGGTCGCGGCCGCCGAAAAGGACTGCAAGGCCGAAGGCATTACCAACCCTGATCTGCTCTCGGACTGTGTCTACGACATCGGCCTCACTGGTGGACGCGACATCTGCCTTGGTGGGGCCGAGGCCCGTGTTCAGGCGGCGACCGGAGGCCCAACAGCCATCGGCCTACCCAACAGCAGCGGCACCCTTCCGCCGAGCAGCAGCGTTCCGCGCTCGACCACCACCACCACGCAAGCGACGACTCCTACCACGGGTGCGCATTCGTCGGGGGGCGGCAGCACCCCCGTTGGCGTCGGCAGTGCACCGAGCGTAGCGCCCGCCGTCGCCGTTGACGCTTCTGGCACGGCCTACGTGGTCTGGGAGCAAAGCTCGACCGGACTGAGCTTCTGCAAGCTGGCGAGCGGCGCTAAGAGCTGCAGCCCGGTCACCCTGGAGGTGGCCGACTCGGCCAGCTACCGGTTTTTCGGGGTCCCCAGCGTGCTGCTCACGCCGGGCCACATCTACGTCCTCGACGTCGTCCTCGGTGGCTCCGAGCTCGGCGGCCTCGACGAATGGGTCTCGACCGACGGCGGAGCCTCCTTCAGCCTCGAGGCCCACGCGGTCGGCTTCGTGGGGGGCAACAGCGAGCCCGCCGGGCCAGCAATACAACTACCGGGTGGCAATTTCGGCGCAGGCTACGTGATCGCTAGGTCGAACCCCGCCTTCCAGGCCAACTCGCTCGCCTCCCCGACCGACCAGTCCACAGCTACGTCGCCGCCATATGCGACGCTCGACCCACGGCCGGCGAGCGCATACACGATCGGCAACTTCACCGGCACGTTCGGTTCTCAACTTGTCGGCTCTCGTGGTGTCCTTGGGGTGTTCGAAGCACTGCCGGGCAAGGGCAGTTCGCCCTGCCCGTCGAGCGCCGGCGAAGCCCTGGTCTATGCCTACGCTCCGGTCAACTCTGCGACCACACCGGCCCAGCTCTCCACCTCGACGGGTGGCTCGAGCCCGTGGCGCCCCCTGGCCGAGGTCGATTGTGACGGTGCTGACCCGACGGTCGGTGGCGGCCCGTCCGGCCTCGGCTTGCTCGAGACCAACGAGTCCCAGGCGCCGATCAGCACGCTCGTGCAGTTCCGGCACTTCTCGCCCTCTTCTGGCTTCGGCCACGCTGTGACGGTCGCCAACGACGAGACCGCCACCGAAGGGACCCTCTCCCAGGACAGCGCCGGCGACATTTTCGCCACCTGGCTTGACAGTTCGACCGGCGTCGACCTCGCCTACAGCTCCGACGGCGGTGCCACCTGGAGCAAACCGAAGGTCCTGTTCTCGAACGGCGGTGACCCGAGTGCGGTCACGTTCCTGGCGAGCGCCGTCGATGCGTCTGGTCAAGGCTGGGCTGTCTATGCCGCCGGCAGCCGAGAGTACGCCCAGCAGTTCAGCCGGAGCTGAGCGGGATAGCTTTTTGGGAATGGTCCGCCGGCACCTCTGGGTCCGCGATCATGTTCCGGTGCGACACGAGCTTCGCCAACCGGAACCTAGCGTGCGCTCCTGTACACTAACGGTATGAGCGTCCAGGAGCCAGTCGTTGAACCACAATGGCGGCACGAGGGGATGGTCGTCGAGGCTGTAGAGCTAGCGGACCTCGGGCACGATGTCGTACGTGCCAACGTCGGGCCCGGGCAGACCGAACTGTTCTTCCGTATCCTGTTCACCACGAACTTCGACGCCATGCTAGAAGACCCGGCCGCCGCCGGCAGCGGACGCTTCGTAGAGGTTGTTCGAAATGCCCTCATGCACGAAGCTCAGCTCAACGAGCTCGTACACCGAGCGGCTCCCGATCTTGGAGTAGACGGCTTGATCAGCCTCCTCGGCAATGCCTTTGCCTTCATAGAAGCCAAGTCAGTAGCTCCGCAAGCTCACTTCACTGAGGCGGAAATCGACGAGCTAAACAAGAGCGGTCTACTCGGAAGCAAAAGTGCCCATCGGCCATCGAGGACGTCTGGTCGTACAGCAACTGAGTTCGCAGCCCTAATCACAGATTCCCTCTCCGTTCCTCAGGCAGCCGATCTACTTAAAGTCGATCAAAGCCGGATTCGCCAGCGTCTGACCGAACGGACCTTGTATGGGATCAAGGTCGGTCGAACATGGCGTCTTCCTCGATTTCAGTTCAAAGAGCACGGGCAGATTCGCGGCTTAGACCAAGTCCTGCCCCAGTTGCCCTCGACCCTCCATCCAGTAGCCCTGCAGCGCTGGCTTACTAGCCCAAGCTCGGACCTAGAGCTTGACGACGGGGCCATCTCCCCTCTTGAATGGCTTGAGGCCACCGGTGATGCGGCGACAGCGGTAGCTATCGCCCGCGATCTCTAGACGCTTGTCCGTTCTCGGTCCACCGATACGTCCACTGCCACCGCGGCGGGCGAATGACACCATCAGTATCAGCACCGAGGAACGACTTTGGCGCGTCTACCGTCAGGGCGGCGACCACCCCACTGCTTGGGATCAATTTCGCCACTACGGCCCGCTCACAACCGGAAGATTTGATCCGCACCTCACTCCGCCACGTCACCAGCACCGGGCGGTTATCTATGCTGCGGTCAGACGACCTCGACATCGTGGAGAGGCAGCGCTTCATGCTTGCCTAGCCGAGTCGTTCCAGGATACGAGGACCATCGACACGCACGACCGCGAACCTTGGGTTGTAGCGTTCGCACCGACCGCGCCGTTGATTCTCCTCGACCTTTCAAGCGCCTGGACGACGCGAGCAGGGGGTCACCAGAGTCTGTCCTCGGGACCTAGGCAAGTCTCAAGACAGTGGTCCAGGGCGATCTACGAGGACTATGCCGATGTCGACGGAATCCACTATCCAACTGCCAACCTCGGACCAGGACACAGCGTCGCACTGTTCGACCGCGCGAGCGACCGCATGCCGAACCATCCACGATTTCATCGCCCCCTCGCAGATCCTGGCCTGCACTCCATCCTCGATCAAGCTGCTGATCGGCTCGGGTACGCGCTTGCTTGATCCTGGGTTTTCCGAGCTGTGGTTGAAGGCGCGGTCGGACCGTGGGCGAGGAACGAGTACTACGAGATGCACGTGGACGCACTTACCCCGCAGCTCGGAAGGTAACCGGCTGATCCGCAACCAATTCCACGAACCAGCGTCCTCAATTTGCGCAGAACGGCCATTCTCGGGCGGGCTCCTCCGTCGCTATGTCGAACTCGACCGTCCGCACTGCACCCTATATCCTTGCCCGGTACGTCGCACGTCGACAGCCATCAGCAGCGACGTCGACTGAGCAGTGAGCGCTGCTTGCGCGTCGCAGGCTATGGGTCCACACTTCCTTTGGTGACACCTCCGTGATGGGTCTCTGGAACTTTCCGGGCCAGCTCACGAGCTTCGTCGGGCGCGAGGCCACCGTCGCTACGGTCGGCCGCCAGCTGCAAGCCGACCGGCTGGTCACCTTGGTTGGCCCGGGGGGGTGCGGCAAGACCCGCCTCGCCATTGAGATCGGGCGAGACGTCACCGACCGCCGCCCCGAAGGAGTGTTCTTCGTGGACTTGTCCGGCCTCTCCGACCCGGGCCTGGTGCCCGGGGCCGTCCTCCGCGCCCTCGGGTTGCGGGCGCGACGGGGCCGGGACCCGGTCGGAACTCTCGTCACCCAGCTGTCCGATCGGGACGTGCTGCTGCTCCTCGACAACTGTGAGCACCTCGTCGACGCCTGCGCGTCGCTGGCCGACGCCCTCGTGCGGGGCTGCCCCAGGGTACGGGTCCTTGCTACCTCACGCGAACGTCTGGGCGTAACAGGTGAGGTCGTAGTTCCGGTGGGAGGCCTCGAGCTGCCGGACCGCCACCAACGTGGTCGTGGAGAGTGGCTGGAGAGCTCAGAGGCGGGAGGGTTGTTCATCGACCGGGCCAAGAGGGTGCGCTCGGGCTTTGTCCTGGACGACCGCGGCGAAGCGGCCGTCGCCCAGATCTGCGAGCGCCTCGACGGCATCCCCTTGGCCATCGAGCTGGCGGCGGCCCGAGCCCGGCTGATGAGCGTCCATGCCATAGCCGAGGGCCTTTCGGACCGCTTCCGCCTGCTCGTGGGGACCGGGCGCACCGGGCCCTCCCGCCAAAGAACGCTCCTGGCCTCGATCGAATGGAGCTGCGGCTTGCTGAGCGAGGACGAGGGCGCCTTCTTGCGACGTTTATCGGTGTTCGTGTCCGGCTTCACCCTGGCGGCCGCCGAGGCGGTCTGCGCCGGAGGCCAGATCGAGGCCTACCACGTCCTTGGGCTGTTGACCTCCCTGGTGGAGAAGTCCCTGGTCCAGGTGGACGCAGGTGCCGACCGCTTCCGGCTCCACGAGACCATGCGCGCCTACGCCGCCACCGCCCTGGAGGAGGAAGGTGCCACGACCGCGCTCAGGGACCGCCACGTCCGCTACTTCAACGGCTTGACCCAGGCCCTCGGGCCGAAGTTCTACACCCGCGAGCTCGCTGTCGCCGTCGCGGCCCTCGAGCCCGATATGGACAACCTGCGTGCCGCCATCGATTGGGGCCTCGAGTCCGACCAGACCGACCTCGCCGCCGACCTCGTCGCGCCGACAAACCGTTTCTTTTTCGTCCTCGGGCTCTGGCCGGAGAACTGGGCTCGCTGCAAGCGGCTCCTGGCGGCCGAGCTGGGACCGTTGCAACGGGCCAACCTCTTGTACTCTGCAGGTGCTAGCGCGCGGAACTCGGACCCGTCGGCTTCGCTCCGGCTGGCAACGGAGGGGGTTGAGCTAGGGCGCTCGCTCGGGTATGACCGGGTCGTCGCTGACGGCTTGTACCAAGTCGCGAACGTGCAGGCCTGGATGCAGCCGGACGAAGCGCTAAGGACGGCTGACGAAGCCATAGACCTTGCCCGGAAGGCGGGGTTCCACCACCTGGTCGGCCTGGGCCTGCACAACAAAGCCTGGGCTTGTTTTTGGCTGGGCCGGGCCGAAGAAGCCTTTTCACTGGCCGGGGAAGCAGTGCGCGCCCTTCGGGACGTCGATTATCTGTGGGGCGTGGTCGCAGCCAGGACGATCAGCTCCATCGCCCCCACGCACTCCGGCCGCCTGGGGAAGGGGTTGGAAGAAGCCGAGATCCTGCTGGAGCTGAGCACGGAGCTGTCTGCCCTGACATTTGTCTGCTGGGGCGAGCGCCACCGCGCCGAGGCCTACATGTACCTGGGCGACGCCGGTGCTGCGGGCGCCTTAGCGCGAGCCCGGGCCGTAGCTGAGTCAATTGACGACCTGTTCAACCTGGCGTGCGCCGAAACAGGCCAGGGCCATCTCGAAGTGTCCCTTGGCCACGACGACGAGGGCTACGAGCTCCTGCAGGCAGGCAGTTCGCAGTTGGAGGCGCTCGGGCTTGGCCGCATGTGCGTGAACAACCGGGCCGTCCTGGCCGAAGTGGCCCTGCGGGGCGGTGACCTGGGCAGCGCCAGGGGTCATCTCGACACGTCCACCTGGCGGTTGCCGAGAAGGCCCGACCCCGAGGGGGTGCCTGTCCTGCGGGCCGAGGCCCGCCTGGCCCGGGCTGAAGGCGACTGGCGGCGCGCCCACGGGTTGGCATGTGACGGGCTGGAGGAGGCGGCGAGCGCCGGTCACCTGGTGTGGGCCATCGACCTTTTGGAGTTGGTGGCGATTGCGTCCGCCGACCTCGGGCACCACGCCGAGGCGGTCAGGCTCCTGGGGGCCGCCGAGTCCCAACGAGAAGCCACGGGGTACCGCCGCTGGGCCCCGGCTCGGGACGAGCTCGCCCCGGTGCTGGTGGCTATGCAGACTGCCCTCGGCCAGGAAGGTTCCGAGCAGGCCATTTTGGAGGGCCGGGGCCTCAGCCTCGAAGATGCTGTCGCTTATGCCCGCCGAGGACGAGGCAGCCACAGCCGGCCCGTCTCAGGCTGGGACAGCCTCACCCCCACCGAGCGCCGGGTCGTTGCCCTCGTCGCCAAGCACCTGACCAACGCCGAGATCGCCGACCAGCTGTTTGTTTCTACGCTCACGGTGAAGAGCCACCTCACGCGCGTGTTCGCCAAGCTCGGGGTGGCCGACCGCCACCAGCTGGCCGAGATGTCGGCAGTGCATATCACCGCGGGACAAACTTAGGGACCATAAGCAAGGCCGGGCACGGGCGCGAACCCATCCTGGCAAGAGCACCCCTTCCAAGCTGGCGGCTCGGGCACATCCCGTCCAGCAAACCTCAAGGAGCCGAGATGAAGATCAGGACCATTGCCGCACTGGTCGCTACCACGGCTGGCGCGCTCGTCCCGTCCGCGATGGCGCAGGCGGCGCCGGTGCCGACGGCCTACGTCACCAACTTCGCCTCGGGCACCGTAACCCCGATCAACACCGTCACGAACACAGCCCGCAGCCCGGTCACCCTGGGCGGCGCCCCCAACGCCCTCGCCATCACCCCCGACGGCGCCACGGCCTACGTAAGCGACTACGGCTCGGGCACCGTCACCCCGATCACGATCGCCACGAACAGGGCAGGCCACTCGATCACCGTGGGCAGCGAGCCCTACGCCATCGCCATCACCTCCGAAAACCCTCCCTCGTTTACAGAGAAGACACCCGAAGAAGGGGTGGAGATAACGACGGCTCTGGGTCACTCAGCTCCAGCGAATTCACCTGGAATGTCGGTACATAATCACGCCCCGCTCGAGCGTCCCGTTCGCCTACGACTACGGGCACCCCTCCAAGAGATTGATGATTGCGCGGGCCGAAAACCTTGACGCTCTCCGCGGCGCCCGGACTCAAGTCGATTGCGAACCTGCAGCTACCCGGCGCGCTGCAGGAGGCCTACGACTACTTTTCGAAGCGCTTCCGCGTCCGGGGGGCCGCTTTCGCGGTCGGTGAAGAGCAAATGGGTCGCCCCGATGAGGGTGTAGGAGAGCGTTGGGATATCGGCTGAGCCAGCCAAGCGGCCAAGGTGGGGGAGGTCAATCGCCCCCCGGAGGAGGTGGCGGAGGCCCCTCCGGCGGTGTGTCGGCAACGCTCTCAATAGGAGGCAGCTACACCCAGGATCTCAAGTTTGCCGAGTGCCTGCGCTCGAACGGCTTGCCGGGCTTCCCTGACCCTGGCGCTGGCGGGGCCTTCCACATCAGTTCGAGCAGCGGTGTCATTCCCGGCTCACCCCAGTTCCAGGCTGCCCAGAAGGCGTGCCGGAAGTTCATGCCCAATGGAGGGGCCCCTCCGTCGCCGGCGCAGCAGGCCAGGACGCTTGATCAGTTGCTCAAGTACTCCGAGTGCATGCGCTCCCACGGCATCACCGATTTCCCCGACCCGCGATCGAGCAGTGGCCGCGTCGGCTTCTCGATCACGGCAAGCCCGGGCGGCGACCTCGACCCGAACAACCCTCAGTACCAGGCGGCCAACAACGCATGCGAGAACCTCGTGCCGCGGCCTCGGCAGTGAGGAGCCGCTCCGGCTGGGTGGAGCCTTTGCACCAGAAGGCTGCCCTTCCCAGCCTTTCGGCCTCGGTGCGAGCCACCCGCTGCAACCTCACAAAGGGCTTTGGTGACCTCTGCGACGGCGTATACGGCCAATATCGGAGGACAGGGGGGAGCCGTGGTGGACAGGTAGCCCGGTGCCACACTCCCGCAGCGGGTGGCAGTGGCAAATCGGCTGGTCGAGCCCTGAGGTACGCGACTACAAAGGGAACGTGCAGAAGGTAGAGATCACCGCCGAGGTCGTCTCCTGCCTCATCTCCGAGCAGTTCCCACAGTGGGCGGAGCTCGAGGTCCGTCCTGTTGAGCTCGACGGATGGGATAACACAACGTTCCGGCTCGGCGACGATAAGTCCGTCCGGCTCCCGAGCCACGAGACGAACGTGACCCAGATCGACAAGGAGCACCGATGGTTGCCCGTGCTCGCGGCGCAACTGCTGGTCCCGATCCCTCGGCCCATCGCCAAGGGCCGGCCCCTCGACAACCCGGGCCGCTCGGGTGCGCGCTTTGGGTGGAGCTGGGATGCGAGCGGCGTCGTCAGCCAGGTGATCGCCGACTTCCGCTCCTTGTTCCCGTGAGCCGGACATTATGGCGTGCTCAAAAGCGGCAGTCGGTAACTCGATAACCGTTCGGGCTGATTTCCCTTTGAACCAACAACGGTTCCGGCTCAGGCATAACGGCTGTTCCCTGTCTGTCAAGATGACGTGAGACAGTTGCGTGCCACGTGCAGTACCACAAAACAGATATGGGGCGCTCGTTATGGGCAGCCGTGTCCTGCGCCCCTCTACGACACACCACTTTCCCGTACTGATGCCTCCGAAGCCGTGCAAGACATCGGCTGGCGGTACCTCCTCAGCACGCTGAGCACCTCGGTGCCCGTGCAGTCACTCGCGCATGGCACCGAAGTGGCAGCCGCCGTGGTCGCGACGAGCGGGGAGGACGCCGACGGTCACTTGCGCCTGGACCTTCGCCGCGATCGGATTGAGCTGTCCGTCCAGACCAGGGCGCTGAACGCCGTGACTAGGCGCGACACCCAGCTGGCGCGGCGCGTCGCCGACACCTTGGACCGGCTCGGGCTCCGCCCAGCGGGGGCAACGTCCGCCCAGTCCCCGCGACCGGTGCAGATGCTGGAAATGGCCATTGACGCGCTTGACATCGGGGCCGTCCGCCCGTTTTGGAAAGCCGTCATGGCCTACGTCGACGAGCCCGGGAGTAGCGGTCCCGAAGGCGCCATAGTCGACCCCAGCGGACAGCTCCCAGCCATCTGGTTCCAGCAAATGGACGTTCCACGCCCGCAGCGCAATCGCGTCCACTTCGACATTACCGTCGCCACGACGAGGCCGAGGCCCGGGTGCGCGCCGCCTTGGGCGCCGGTGGCCGGCTGGTGGACGACTCGTTCGCCCGGTCGTTCAGGGTCCCTCGCGGATGCCGAGGGTAACGAGGTGTGTGTCTGCACTTGGACCGACCGTGATGAACGAGAGGAGTAACGGTTGGAACACGGGACAACGTTGTTGGTGAGCGCCGCACGCGGAGCGAAATAAGTGCCGATATGTACGTGATCGAGCGCCGAGAAAGTCGTTATTATGTACCGGGTTTCGGTACGCTTGTTCTGTGCTCAAGGTCGGCTGAATTGATCGCAGCCGGGCGTTGCGAGAACCGTCTCGATCTGGGTGCACGAGCCGCGATGCACCGAACTTCGGGAGGCGCGTCATATAGTCGCCTCCCTCCAACGGAACTGGGCCGCAGCGCCGAGTTTACTCGCCCACGACCCCGGGGGTCGGCGTCGGTCTGGCGGTCGCAGGACAACCATCAGCTCAGTCGTCTACCGGAGGAGCCCATCCGCTTTCGCTCGCCCTGTGGATTCGAGTCGCAGGGGCGTCAGCTGGTGCGCGAGGGTACGCTGTGCCCTTGCAGTGGTGCGCGCAACCACGTTCACTGCGGCCCACAGGACGTAGCGCAGACCGAGGCGTGCAATGAGATTGCAGCACCTGATGAGAGTCCCGGTCCTCGTTGCCGCGGCGGGACTGGCCGGCGTGTTCACCCTCGGGAGTACGGCGGCCGCCGGCCCGGCAACAACGGCGCCGATTGGCGTCGTGCCGGGCGTCTCGTGCCTCAGCAGCACGATCATGAGCAACACGCAGTGTTGGGCGGTCGGGGACGCAAGCGGCACGGGTGGTGGCGTGATCCTGACGACCGTCAATGGGGGGAGAACCTGGACAGTCCAGCTCCAAGTCTCGAGCCTGTCGTTCGAGAAGGTGACCTGCACCTCCGCCTCGTATTGCTGGGTGACCGGGAGCGGGAGCTCGGGGCCGGTGATCTACGCCACCACCGACGGCGGGAAGCACTGGACGGCTCAGACTGTCCCGAAGGGGCTCGGCGGTGTGACCAGGGGTAACATATCGTGCTCGGGCAACTCGGACTGCTGGGTGGCTGGGAGCACAACGGCGCTCCGTCCCGACGAGGCCGTCATCGCCACCACCAACGGAGGAGCGACCTGGAAGTTCCAGACCTTGCCGAAGGTGTCCGACGGCATGGGCCAATACGCCGCGATCTCGTGTACTTCGGCGAAGGACTGCGTCTTTACCGGTATCGGTGCGCTGACGACGACGGACGGCGGGGCGAAGTGGATGTCCGGGACGGTGAAAGGCGCGCTCCCATTCGTTGCCGTCTCGTGCTCCTCGGCCAAGGACTGCACGGCTCTCGGGTATTCCGAGTCGGCCCTTCCCACCAACGAAGCAGCCGACATCGTGACCACCACCACCGGCGGCGCATCGTGGGTCGTCAGCGTGAAGCAGGTCCCCTCCGTGGGCGAGCTCAATGGCGTGACGTGCTGGAGCGGCGGCTGTGTCGCCGCCGGGTACGGGTACACCGTGACCTCCAAGGGGCCGCCTGCGAAGTACAGCTTCTGGCCGGCGATCTTCGTCGGTACGAGCACGACGACCGGCATGTCATGGAAGCGCCAGACCGGTCCCAGCACCGTCAGCGCGCTCAATGACGTCTCTTGCGCGTCCACCAAGGACTGCATCGCCGTCGGGTCGACGAAGTCGTTCACCCTCGGCGCGATCCTCGCCACCACCAACGGCGGCACCACCTGGACGTCCCAGCAGCCGTGAGCTGAGGGCCTCTGCGCAGGCAGAGCCACTGGCGACAGCGACCCGATGCCGAGGCGCTCTCGGTGGGCCCGTCACCATCGGCAACGAACCGCCTGAGCAGAGTGGTGTCCGCAGGCACGACGGGCAAGCGATTTTCGTGCTCGAAGTCTCCAAGGCTCACTCGGAGCGATTGCTGGGCCCTGCTCGAGGTTCAGCGCCCGGGCAGCCGTGGACGGGTACTCGTTTGCGGAGCGCGACAGACTGGGGGCCATGGACGCGGCGGGCACCGGGCCGACCTGGTCCGACATCGCTACGTTTCGCGATCCTCATCGGACCGATCCTGTCCGGGCTCGTGATGATGTTCGTGTTCGATGCCGTCGTCGTCGCAGTCGGTTACGGCTTCGGCTTCCACGTCCACTGGCTCGGTTTGCTGGTACTTCGGTGTGCTCCTCGCGCTGCTTGCGGGGCTGATGGCCGCGTTCTCGGTTGCCACGGCGCTGGTGACGAAGGACATCAGCAGCTTCGCGGCGATGATCAACGGGCTGAACCTACCGTTGCTGCTCCTCGCCGGCGTGCTGCTTCCGATCTCGCTGGGACCGCTTTGGATGCGCGTCTTGGGGTCGAACCACAGGGAGATGGGGTGTGGCCGTAGATGGCGGGGCCGACGGAGCCGACGGCAGCCACCTGTAGGGTGCATGCGATTCGGTCGAGATCGATAAGCGAATTGCCGAGGTTCGCCACGGACAGGTCGGCCCCGTCGAGCACCATGGCGGCCATTACCTGGTGCTACCCGCCGCTATCCCAGGCAGGAAGGCACCAGTAGACCGGGCGCCAACAAACCTCCACGCTGGGATTAGGCAAGGCCACTGAGCCGTTCCCGCAGGTCAGGCGAGTTCGAATAAAAGAGACTACGGCCCGCCACCCACCACAGTGCAGGGAGGGGCAAGGCCCGGTCAAGCGGCGCGATCGAGCCGAAGCAGTGAAGCGAAGTCCTGTAGCCGATGCTCTAGTGGCTCTTAGGGCGCTGGCCCCTGTGGGAACGGCAGAGGTGACGGAGAGAGTCCAGGTGTTCTTATGGAGCGTCACCGGCCTCCGCACGAAATCCCGGCTCAGTGGTCACACCTCGGCGCCACATTGGGTGCCATGAACGAGAGCTACGCGCACTTTCCCAGCGGCGCCCAAGTCCGAATTCAACCGGACAGCATTGGTGTCCTCACGGGGATCGCCAGGCACCGTTTGGTCCTGAACGTATCCCTTTCAACCGCCAACGAACAGGCGGATGGCATGACCCTGACCATCAGCGGTGATGTTACTGTGGCCGGCCTCGGTGGCCTGTCCGGCTACCTCGGCACAATTATCCTTACGACGCCAATGGTCCTTCGGCGTGATGGGAGCTTTGGAACGGCTTCCACATCGAAGTCACAGACGACCAAGTGCGACGAATAGAAGAACATCGCAACAGCGCCGATGGCAGTTTCGACTTGAGATTAGCCCCACGCTTGGACGCGACCGACCGGGGAGGTGCCGTCAGTTGGACCACGGCAAGCCTGCAGCCCTTCCGGGTGAGCCGTGACGACTGGCTCAACGTCCTAGGCCAAGTCGGTTACCGGCGCGTACTTGTAGCGGAGTTGGAGGTACCCGATGCCGCTATGCATCCTGAGGTGGCCAAGGCGCTCGACTCATACCAAGAGGCACAAGCACGGTTCGGGTTGGGCGACTACCGAGGTGCTGCCGTGAGCATCCGTCATAGCCTTGAGGCGCTTTTGGATGAAGCCCCCGACCCGAAGGCCAAGAGCGTTGGGGCATAAGGTGCTGTTCAGTGCGCTTGGTCGGGTCCATTGAGTTGGGGCTGTCCGAAGCGCGCAAATACCCTCGCGTAGTCGTTCTGAGGCACCTCGATAGTGGAAGAGCCGTCCCTCGTGGGCCCGCCCGGTATCCTGGTCGCGAGGTGCGGCAGGACTACTTCCACCACGCCAACGAGACCGTTTGGCCCATTTGTTCGACGCCAGGTTGCTCCTGCCGGTCGAGCTCGTTATTCATGGGTCCTCGCCAGTTCGGGCTCGGATCGCCTTCTCGGCCAGGTCGAGCAGCTCACGCAAATCTGCGGGGACCTTTCGCTTGGTATCGAGCTCGGCGAAGCGGCGGAGGAACTCGATCCCGGCGGTGTGGCCCTGGTTAGCCTGGTCTCTCTGGTCGGGGTCATAAGGCACCAACCGGCGCTCGGAGGTGACAAACCAGCGGTAGACCATCGGCGCCTTCTGTCGGTTCGCGCTGTAGCGTTTGATTGCCTTCGGGCTGCGGGGGTCGATCCCTTCGTCGGTTGTGGCGACAAACGCGTTATTGTCCGAGCCTGTGCGCAGCCAATGCGTGACGTAGGCAAGCCAGGCCTCTTCAAGGAAGTCAGGGGGCGGCGACTCGTTCGCCCACAACGCCTCGAAAGCCTTCGCGGCTGCCGGGTCGAGCTTGGCTGCCATCTCCTGCTTATGGAACATGACGGCATCGGTATTGTCCCGGAGGCCACGTCGGCTGAGTTCAGCGGCGATTTCCTCCACCATTAGTGGGCTTTCTGAGCGGGCTAGGACGTCCCATATATTGACCGTGGTGCGCGAAGCCTCGTCGGTGCTCTTCGACCGCCTCGGGCTCAAAGCATCGGCTCCGGGTGCTCGGCGAACACCCGCAGCACATCGTCGCAGTGGCCCCGCAACTGCTCCCAGAGCTTGCGGTCCTCCCCGAGGCGGGCGGGCTCGAGCAGAGCCAACGGCTTCATGTTGAGGACCTGGGGGATGACCATGCGGGCGCGCCGGGCCACGGGGTTGGTCTGGGCGTGGCGGGGACGGGGCCCCATAGCCTTTAGCTCAACGCGGGCTCTGGCGACGCGCTCCAGCTCATCGGCCTCGGAGGGGGCCTTTATGACGTCCTGGACGATAGAGCGGAGCTCGCCGTTTGGGACTTTCGCCTCGGAAAGGAGCTTCACCACCTCGGCGAAGGGCGCGTCATGGTTGATACTGGCGATCCGGTCTTGCTGGTTCTTGCTCACGCTTTCGAGTTGCTCGGCCAGCCCGAGGCGCCTGGCCCTCGTCTCGGTCTCGGCCTGTCGGCGCCAGGTTCTGACCATCTGGGAGGAGCGGCCAACATAGGCGGCGATCTGGTCGTCATTGAACTTGAGCTCTTGCTGCATCGTGAGCGCCACCCGCTGGGCTTCGGCCGCGTCCAGGCGCCGACCGTTGAGCTGGTTGAGGGCGCCCGCCACGGACTTGGCGAAATCGACCGTCGGTACGTCGATGACATATGCAGGGAAGGTCTCGCGCTCGACCGCGGCGGCGGCACCCAGGCGCGTGTTGCCGTCGACCAGGATGTTGGGGACCATGAGGACTATGGGAGGGAACAGGGCCCCCGAGCGCATCTGCGTGGCGTACTCCTGGACGCCCTCTTCGGGGGCGACGTGGCCGAGGTCGCGGACCTGGGCGCCATCGAGGCGGCGGATGTCAGCGATCGGGAACTCCTGGTTGAGCTCAACAGGGATGTTCCACTGGGCGAACAGGGCTTCAGCTCGGGGGTCCCGGTTCGCTGCCTCTGTCATCGCGATGCTCATGGGGGTTGATCTCCTTCCTGGCCGTCGTTTAAGGTCGAGGCGTTCAGTCCCGGCCCCCTTCGGCCGCACGCTCTTCGGGCCGGCAGAATGCGAGGTTATGTCCCACGCAGGTTGATGTCAATGTGGGTTAACTTTCAATCACTGGCGGCGTCCCGCGCCCCACGCAGCGCAACGCTTTCGAGCCACAACGCCCCCTGCTCGCCTCGCTCGTCCGTTCATACGGCCACCCGGACGTCCATGGCAAGACCTATTGCGCTTGCCGGAAGCCCCATGCCAAAGGGCCCCTGAACAGGAAACGGTCCAACGGGTCGTTGAAGTGCCAGCGCTAAGAAGCGCTCGGCGTACCGTAGGTACGCCGCCCACACCTGGTAGGGGAAAAGGCGTGCCCTGGCCACCTCGGCCGGGTCGGTGACCTTGGCGATCACCGTGTCGACAGCCGCTTCGGAGATGCCAGCCTGGTCGAAGTTGTGCAGGTTGCGCACCAGGGCCATCACGCCCATGGACGGGACCGCCATCTCCCAAGCCTCGGCGTCCATGCCGCCCGGGAGCCAACCCGCGAGGTGCTCCCACGAGAAACCGGCGTCGGAGAGCACGGTCGGCCCACGGGCGCGCAGCATCCCGCGGCGTTCCGGTACCGGCACGGCCTCCAGCTCGACTGCGGCCGCCAGCACCGGGAGGGCCCCGGGGTCGGCGACGCCGTCGCCGTGGTGGCGGCGGTCGAGCAGGTAACCGAACAACGCCGACTGGCGGTCGTCACGGGGTGACGGGTGGGCCAGCTCGATGACGTCGGCCATGCGCAGCTGACGGGACAGGCCGTCATAGCGCATGACCGCCCGCTCGTTGTACAGGCGCCGTACGGCGTCGGCCACGCCGCGCTTCAGCGGCATGGGGAAATTGCGGCCGTGGTGGGCGAGCCAGTAGCCGAGGATCTCGGCCGGCTCGTCGGGGCGCTGGAGGGCGCGGGCCACTACCCCCCGGCCGCCGGCACCGCCGGCCTTCACGTACTCGGCTGCCATGACCACGGCGGCCGAGCGCATGAGCATGGTCTCGCGCAGGTACTGGGCGAGACCGATCTTTCCGGCCTGCGGGTCGGCACCGGCGATGAACGCGGGGTTAGTCGCCGTGACCTGGTGCACCAGGTCCACGAAGCGGGCGTCGCGATCAGAGGCGCGCTCATAGAACGTGCCCTCGCCCACCATGTTGGTGGCGGCCAGAAGGAACAGCTCCGACCCCGGGTCGCGTACGTACGCAGCGCCTCTTTCGTGGGTGCGCGTGCGCTGGCACAGGGTGCGGACCGGCGCCATCAGGTTGGCCCGCAGCGGGCGGTGCTTGGTGCCCGAGAACTTCGTCATCGTCATTTTCCTTTCTCTGTGAGGTGTTGTTTTCTTGTCCTTTGTTGCTGGCTGGGCCGGTCAGTGGACCAGTTGGGCGGGCGCTTTGCCGAGTCGAACGGCGCCGACGGGTCCCCCCGTGCGGCCTCACCAGAAGTAAGCCCGTCCTTCGCATCTGACCGGTACAGGTGGGGTCGGCCTGGGTACCACGTCGACAGAGGTCGGTTTCCCATTGCTCTGCCTTTGAGCTACGTCCGAGGTTGGGCGGCGGGTCTCGGACCCGCAACCTGTGGGTCAGAAGTAGCCCCTGCCTGCGCCGCAGGCCGACGTGTTCCTTAGTGTGAGCGCCATCTGGCGGGTGCGGTCGTCCGGGCCACGAAACGGCCCCCGCGCCCACTTCGTATCGGTGGCAAGTAGCCTCGCCCGGGTACCAGGCGGCCGGCGGTAATCCCCTTGCGGGAACGCACATTTCGAGTGTGAAGTAACCTCCGGCCTACGCCGCGGGCGAGGCCGTGATGGCCCAGGGCGGTCGGGGTCAAGCCCTACCGTCCTGGGTCTGGTCAGGTCCCCTTGTAGTTCAGGAGCTGGTGCAGCGTGTGCAGGACCTCGACCAGGTCGGCCTGGTCGGCCATTACCTGG
>CAYZVQ010000064.1:17133-18666 GCA_964481925.1 uncultured Acidimicrobiaceae bacterium | reverse complement strand
GCGGTCGCTCGGCGCGTTGTCCCACAGATAGGGGCAGTAGACGATCGGGAACTCCATGCCTTTGGCCCGGTGAACGGTAAGGATGTGCACGGCGTCCTCGGCCGAGTCGAGGCGCCGGCTGCGCTGGTCGGCCTCCGTTGTCTCCGTACCAGGCTCCTCGCCGCGGCAGGCCAACCAGGTCCTCAACGCGGCCAGCCCGAGCTGAGAGGACATGGCCTCTGCATGCAAGAGCTCGGCTACGTGGGCGAGATCGGTGAGGCGACGCTCGCCCTCCGTCTCGGCCAGCAGGCGGGCGGGCAGGCTCTCGCTGGCGCTGATGTGGCCGAAAAGACCGGCGACCCCGTCGCTCCTCGCCACGGCGGCCCATAGGTACAGGCGGGAGTGGACCGTTTCCCAGGTAGCCTCGTCTGCGACCGCCAATTGGTCGGCCGACAAGCCGACGAACGGGGTCAACGCCGCGGCGGCAGCCCGGGACCGGCCCGCCGGCTGCTCGAGTGCTTCGAGCAAGCGAAGCCAGTCCCGCGCGGCCGGGGTGGAGAACACGCTCTGGGCCCCGGCCACCACCACCGGCACCCGGGCGCGACGCAGGGCGGCCTGGACGACCACCGCCTGACGGTTGGTCCGGACCAGCACGCCGATGTCGCTGGGCGCCAACGGACGCGTGCTCTCGACGTCGTCGCCCCCTTCCCACGCCACCACCTCCGCCCCCGATGCAAGTAAAGAGACAACGTCACCGGCCAGGTCGTCGGCGACCCACCGCACGGCCGAGTCCTTCTGCACCAGGCGTTCACCGGTCCGTACCAGTCGGCGGTCATCGGAGGGCACCAGGCGGGCGCGCAAAGCGGCCGAAGACGGCGCGCCGGACAGACCGGGACGGGTGTGCGGAGGGGTGGCCCGCACGCGGCGGTAGATGATCTCCGGATGACCCAGGTGCAGCGGACCGAAAAAGGCGTCGTACGCCTCCAGCAATGCCGCGTCCGAGCGCCAGTTCAGCTCCAGGGTGAAGTGGCGCTGAGGGCCGGCGGCGCGCACAGCGTCGAGGTAAGAGTGCACATCGGCGCCGCGGAAGGCATAGACCGCCTGTTTGGGGTCGCCGACCAGCACCAGCCGGGTACCGCCAGTACGGGGACTGCCGTCCCCAGCGGTAGGGCTGACGCCGAAGGCCTCTTTTACGACCTGCCACTGGACCGGGTCGGTGTCCTGGAACTCGTCGACCAGGACAACTGCGTAGCGCCGGCGCAGCCGGGCGCAGGCGGCCGCCCCTCGCCGGGGATGTTGGAGGGCGTCGGCCAGCCGCACCAGCAGGTCGTCGTAAGTCAGGAGGTTGGCGTCCAGCAAACGGCGCCCGACCTCGGCCCGTACGCCTTGCGCAAAACGCCGGCGCCAGCCCGAAGCCGTCACGTCCCCCTTGTCCGCGGGCGGCCCCAGGGGCACCCCGGGGTTGCGGACAACTTCGAGGCCGGCCCGCAGCGCTTCACGGCGCGCCAGCGGGATGGTCCCGTGGACGAGCGCGTGGCGGGCCAAGAGATCGTC
>CAYZVQ010000064.1:0-17123 GCA_964481925.1 uncultured Acidimicrobiaceae bacterium | reverse complement strand
AGGATCACGGCATTGGAACTGCGCGGGCCGAATTCGTCCACCACTTCTTCCACCATGTCCTCGGGGTCTTCGAGGAGCGCGGCCCCCGGGGCCACGTCTCCCCAGACACCCAAGGCGTTGAGCATCATGTGGCAGAAGCCGTGAGTGGTGGTGATCGTGGCGTTGTCGAAGTTGGCCAGGGCGCGGGCGAGGCGCGCCCGGCGCTTGGCGGCCGGGCCGGGCCCGTCGCCGCCCAGTCGGGCCAGCACACTGTCGCCTGGAGGAAGCTCTTCGCCCACGTCCAGCATCCTCCCGAGCCCCGCCTCGGCCGATACGAGCCTGGCCCGGACCCTGTCCCTCAGAGTTCCCGTGGCCATCCGGGTGAAAGTCACGACCAGGATTTGTGAGAGGGGAGCGAGCCCTTCTGCCACCGTCCTGGCCACGAGCCCGGCAATGGTGAACGTCTTGCCCGTGCCGGCGCTGGCTTCGAGGACGGTCACCCCGGGGCCCGGCAGAGGGCCGCAAATGTCGAAATGGCGGGTGCCGAGAAGGGGCCCCATCAGGACGGCGCCAGCTGCTCGTGGCTTAGGACCGGGTCCCACAGGCGACGCGCCAGGCGCCCCAGGCGCGTCTGTTCGGGCGTGGCCCACCCCGGTCCGGTCTCATCGTCTTCCGGCCCGAGCGCCAGGAGCTGGTCGAACGAGGCGTCAGGGCCGAGGACCAGTGCGTGCTCGGCGTCGGCGTGCTCACCCTCCAATTCGTCAAAGGTCGAGGCCCACATGGCCCGCGCGTCACGACGCGGGTCGTCGCCCCGTCTGGCCGCCTCCGCCCATGCCTCCGAAGTGGCGCAGTAGATGGGCAGGGGTTCCCGCATGCCGCGCTCGTAAAGATCCACCAGCACGCCAAGCCGTTCCATGGCCCAGGCGCGGCGAGAGGCGTCGTCCCCGGCCAAGGGCCCGAAGGTACTGATGCTGAGGCGAGGGTGGCCGGCACTGCTGCTCCCCGCCCGGCCGATCGTCACCGCCGACGGCGCCAACTCGGGGTGAGCGGCGCTGAGGGCGACGAACTGGGCCCAAGCTCGTAGGCGGTGCTTGGGCGCCAGTTTGGAGTAGGTGCAGCGGACGATAGCGCCATTACGCACTCCCGGGACGGTGCCGACAACAGACGGGCCACCGGGGAGGGCCACGTTCACCTCGACGGCACCAGGCGGGACCGGCCCACCGGGCAAGCTGTTGACCTTGCCCACCAGGGCCGCCACCGCTGCCGCGACTTCGTCGAGGGCGAACTGGCCCAGGGGGCCCGGGGGCAGTAGGCCCCGGCCGCGTTCCGCGTCCACGGCCCGGTCCCAGGCGATGCCGGAAAGGCGCGCCCCTAGTAGGCGTTCGCCCAGGGCCCAGCGCTCGAGCGGGCTCATTTCGACGCGGAGCGAGACAGAGATCTCGGGCACGTCGCCGGCGTAAAAGCCGAGGCGTTCCCGAAGGAACGCCCGCGCCGGGTGTTCCAAGAACCGGATGAGCGCGATCAGCGGGACGGTTGCGCGCCGAACGGGCGGGAGCTTCCCGGCCAGAAAGCCAGACGGGGAGCGGCGCGGTCCCACCAGGGCACGGGCCCCGCCCAGGTGCGTGTCATCGAAGCGCCACGGCCCCGGCGACGAGAGGGCACCGGGCCGGAAATTGCGAGGGTCGAAAGGCTGCAACGGGTGCTCGACCACCACTGCGGCACGCCCCGGCTCACCGTCAGCGCAACGAACGGTACGGTCGACAACCTCGAGCAGCTCGGCGACCGGCACACACGGAGGGCGCGGCTGGTTGAGGCGCTGGTCCCGTCCCTCGAAAGTGATGACCAGGTGCTCGGTCGCCGCCAGCAGCGCGTCCAGGAGCAGCTGGCGGTCCTCGCCGGGGAGATCGCTGTCGCCGACCTCGGGCCGGCCCAGCAACAGGTCGTCGCCGTCCTGGGCCGCGGGCCGGGGGAAGACGCCGTCGTCCAGGCCCAGCAAGCACACCACTCGATGGGGGACCGACCGCATCGGCGACAGGGTGCAGATAGTGATGTCACCGGTGCGGAAATTGGCCCGGGTGGGCCGTCCCCGGAGGCGGCCGGCGAGCAGGGCGCGGGCCTCGGGCAGGTCCAACTGGACGTCCCCGGTACCCAAAGGCCCCGGCCCCGTGGGCTCGTCGACCAGTTGGTCCAGGGCCCTGCGCAGCTCGTCTGTCTGCCAGGCGTCCTGCGCCGCGGTAAAGGTCAAGTCCCTTGTGGCCGATAGCAGGGCCCGGGCCCAGTCTCGCGGGCCGTGCGGTCGGGCCAGCTCGTCGAGGGCTGCCCGCAACCGGTCGACCAGCTCCGCCAACCGACCGGCCAGCTCGACCTCGCTACTAGAGAGGTCCCCGTAGGGAAGGGCGCCGCCGAAGAGCTCGCCGTGGTCGGCCATGGCCACCCCGAGCAGCAAGCGGTCGAGGCCGGCCTGCCAGGTCCCGACCTCGAGCCCGTCCAGTTTCCACGCAGAGCGGTGGGCTCCGTCCAGTCCCCACCGCACGCCGGTGCCGGCCACCCAGTGCTCGATCTGCGAAAGGGCGTTCTCGTCGAGACCAAAGCGCCGGCGCACCGGCTCGCGCGAGGCGAAGTCGACGAGCTGAGCTGCTGTCACCCGGCTCCCCGCCAGCTCGAGGAGCTGGGCGGCCACGGCGGAGACAGGGTTGGTCTGGCGCAGCGAACGGTCAGCCAGCCGGGCCCTCAGCTCGGGCGCGCCGGCGAGCGGGGCTGACCCAAAAATGGCGTTCACAAGGGGAGCGAACAACTCGATGTCGGGGCACATGACGATGACGTCGCGTGGCTCGAGCGCCGGGTGGGCCTCCAGTAGATGGAGCACCGCCTCACGGGCTATCTCGACCTGGCGCGCTCGCCCGTGGCAGGAATGGGCCCGCAAGCTGTCATCGTCCCCGGCCAACAAAGGGCGCCGGTCCTGGCTCCCCGGAGCGGGTGGCCCTGGCGGCGCCCGGTCCGCCCGGATATCCGCCTGGAGCAGCCCGAGCAAGCCGGCGGACGAGGCCGCCACCGCTCTGTGAGCCCCGCCCGTCACCCCTTCCGCCGCCAGCACCAGCTGCATCTCACGGGCGTCGCGTCCCCACGACCGCAGCAAGGGATTGGCCGGCAACTCTGCGGTAGTGTCGTTTCCCCGGTCCATGCCGGCCGGTGGGTGAGGAGCGGCAGCAGAAACCCTGTCCCACAGGACGCCGGACGGGTGGAGCAAAAAGAGGTGCACGTCGCGGTGCGACGAAATCGCTTTGAGCACCCTCAGATGACTGGCGGGGAGCCGGGTTAGGCCGAACACGGAGATGCGGGAGGGAAGGGCCAGCCATTGAGGACCGGGCCCGGTCGGGTCGGCGGCCATCTCGAAGCGCTCGGCCGGGCCCGGCGAGGCCAGGCGTCTGCGCAGCCGGCGCCATAGTTCGGCCTGCCAAGCCTCGTCCGGGCCTACCTGGTCGACAGCCCCCTGGTCACGGGGGGCCGGGTCACCCGTCTGGGGGCCGCTGCTCTCCAGCCACTCCATGACCATCCGGGGCCGGTGCACGGCGTAGCGGTCGTAAAGGTCGGCGATGTGGCGCACGGTGGCGAACCGCCGCGGTTGCCCCGTCGGCGTGGGGCCGGAGGAAGCCCGCAAGTGGTCCGCCAGAGGGCTGAGGAAGGCCTCGCCCATGTGCTCGTCCACCAGCTGGAGCAAGGGCCAGACGGCGTGTTCGGGAGCCCAGGGGTCGTCCCCGGGCCCCGCACCGCTCAGCCCGCAGGCGGCCGCCGTCGCCGTCCACAACAGCGTGGCCGGAAAAGGAAAGTCGATGTTGGCGCAGACCCCGTCGGAGGAGCCGGCCCGGGCGCCCAGACGGAGCGAAAGCCGCTGGGACAACCAACGCTCGACACCTCGCGTGGGGACGGCCACGACTTCTCTGGCCAAGGGGTCGTCCAACGGCTCCACGAGCACATCGCCCAGGGCATCGACGAGGTGGTCGGCCCGGGCGGACCGGTGGAGATAAAGCACCCGGCCAGGCTACGAGATGGGTGTGACGACCTCTATGGCGTCCAGCCCCGACAGACCGTCCAGGCTCAGGGCGTTTTTCTCCTTCCGATAAGCCGCCAGGCCGTCGGGGCCCTTGACCTCCGCCCAGCGAGCCATGTTGTCGCGGTGGCGGTCGAAGGTCATCAGCGGCACCCCGTACCCGCACGAGGTCGAGACCCTTTCGACCTCGACCACGATGAACGACCGGCGGCCGAGAGAAGGCGGGAAACGCACTTCCAACCCGGCGTAAGGCTCGTCCCCAGGGACCACGGCGTGACCTTGGCCATGGAGGCGGACTATGCGGGGAGGCCCTGAAAATGCACAGAACATGACCACGATCCGGCCATTTTCCCGCAGGTGGGCAATGGTCTCTACGCCGCTCCCCGTCATGTCCTGATAGGCCACCAGCATGTCGCCAATGACCTGAAAATCCCCGTCGTTACCCTTCGGGCTGCAGTTGACATGGCGGCCGTCAAGAGGTGCCGTAGCCACGAAGAACACGGGCTGAGAGATCATGAACTCCGCCAGTTTGGCGTCTATGGCAGGAACGCGGCCCATGAGCCAGGTTCCCATAGACGCCGCGACCATGCAACCGTTTACTCGGGAGACCAGAAATACGCCTCGGTCAGCAAGTCCAACAAGCCCGAGTCAACGTCGTCCGGTCCGGCGACGTTGGCGATGTGGAAATAGCGGCCGTTCTGCTTGATGATCTTGCGCCTTATCGCCTTATGACTGGCCGCCCGCGGCAGGGAGAACGACAGGGCGACCCACTTCGTCACCGGTCGCAGCTCGGCGAAGGTGCGGGCGCGTTTGAGGAATATGCCCACCGACACGGGCTCGACGTGCACCGGCCCGATGCCCCTCATGTGCGCCATGACCGCCTCGAACACGGGCCTCTCGTGGGGCGGCCCCGTGGCGAAGTACTCCTCGAGGGACAGGGCTGGAGCGCACTCGTGCGATTGGCCGGGACGGCCGAACCGCCGCTGGCACGCAGGGCATGACCAGCCGGGCACGGGCCACCTCCTGACGGGTCGTCGGCGCCGCACCCTATCAGGACTGGCTCCCTTACAGGGCTGTCGTCATTACAGGGGCTGTCGTCATTACAGGGGCTGTCGTCCCCCGCCGTGCCAGGTGCTCGGTCCTCAGGCGGGCGCGGGGCGAGCCGTCAACCGAGCGTGGTCAGTGCGCGGGTGCCGACCGTCCGGGACCAAGAACACCAGGGGCACCATGCAGACCAGCAGGGCCGACAGGATGAAGAACGCCTGGGTCAACGTCTCGACTTCATGCCCGGTGTGGGCGGCGATAGAAGTGGCCAGGGAAATCCCTAGGATGGCGCCTCCCTGACGGGCCGCGCCCCGCAGGCCGGTGATGGCGCCGACGTCGTCGGGCGCCAGTTCGATCGAGGCGTTGTTGGCGGCCGGGGCCGACATTCCCGTGCCCAGCCCGGTGAGGGTGGCCCCAAGGGCAAGCCAGGCGTAGGGCGACAGCACCTCGGGTCGGGTGGCGATCATGGCCAGCCCGCCGGCAATAAAGCCGATGCCCACGATGATCGGCAGCCGGTACCCGGTGCGGTGGATCAAGACCGAAGCAGAGACGGCCAGCACGATCTCCCCGACCGCCCTGGCCGTAAGGAGCGTGCCGGCTGAGAGGGGAGTAAAGCCGAAGCGGTCCTCGGCGAACAGCGGTACGAGCGACCCGAACCCGATGGCACAGGCCCCCCAGACCACGTTGACGGCGTTGGTGGCCAGGAACACCCGGCCTTTGAGCAGGTGGGGCGGGATCAGGGGGTCCGCCACCCGGGAGCAGCGACGCACGAAAGCCCAACCACAGACGACGGCGAAGGCCAGGGGGACGGAGCAGGCGGGCGACGTCACATCGACCGTACGGTTGCCGATGTCGCTGATCGCCAACATCAGTCCCACGATGCCACCACCCAGCAACAACGCTCCGGCCAGGTCAGGAAGGCCGCCGCGTCGAGAGGAGGACGAGGGAAGGAACCGCCAGGCCAGCAACGTGAACGTCACGCCGATAGGCACATTGACCAGGAACACGCCGCGCCAGGACCAGGTGGTCAGGATGATCCCGCCGACGATCGGGCCGACCAATGCCCCCAATGGGAAAATGCTCGAGAACATGCCGAGGGCCCGGTTACGGTGCTCGCCGAACACCTCCATGACGATGCCGCTGGCGGAGGGCAGGAAAGCCGCGCCCCCGGCGGCCTGGAGGAACCGCAGCGCGATGAGCATGCCGATGTTGGCCGCCAGCCCGCAGAGCAACGAACTGGTCGTGAACAAGACCGCGGCGGCCAAGAACACCCGCTTGCGGCCGAAGTTGTCCGCCACCCGTCCGGCTACGGGCATGGCCACCACCAGGCCGAGCTGGTAACCCGTCATGGTCCAGCTCGCCCAGTTGATCTGGGTGTGCAACGCGTGGCGCAGAGTGGGCAAGCCCGTGGCGACGATGGTGCCGTCGAGCGAGGACATAAACAGCGCGATGGACACGATGGCGAAGATCAGCCACGGCGAGCGGGCCCCGCCCTCCGCTGCGCTGGTCGCCCCAGAGGCGGCCGTGGGCACGCCCACGCCGTCCGCCACCTCTTCCAGGCAGTGACCTTTGCGAACCTCGGTGTCCAGTGGTCCAACTCTCCTCGGTCGGGGACGCAATGACGAGAAGAACTGGCCTACCGGTCCCTTGACCGGGTTAGTAGGGGAACGTCGCCCTGGCGTCTCTGGTCAGTTTAGCACGCGTACGCGTTTGAGCAATCGTTTTTTCAGCCGCTATGACCCGAAGGTGGAGGAGCCGTCGAAGAGCGCAGGACGAGCTTCGGCGGGGGGTCGTGCACGACGATGTCCTGGGCGCGGCTCCCTCGTAGCTGGGCGACCAACGAGCGGACAGCCTGTGCGCCGACCTCGTAGTAGGGCATCTTCACGGTGGTAAGGGGAGGCCAGGTATGGTCAGCTACCCACTCGTCGTGGTACGCCACGACGGACATGTCACCGGGCACGTCGACACCGAGACGGCGCAACTCCGTGAGGGCGCCGATGGCACCGTTGACGTTGGCCACCACGACGCCCGTGGGCCGGGGTACGGCACCGACCAGGCTTTCGATGGCCGCCGCCGCCATCTCCGGGGAGTACCCGAGACGCCGGACCAGGTTCTCACGGCGGCGCAAGCCCGCCTCGTGCAGCGCCAGGGCGTAGCCGTGTTCCCGCCGGCGGCCCAAGTCGCTCGACGGTAGGCCCCCCACCAACGCGATCCGGGTGTGCCCGAGCCCTATCAGGTGCTCCGTGGCCAGCTTGGCCCCGGACACGTCGTCAAGGATCACCGAACCCCTTCGCCCCGGGGTCCGCGAGGTCACCAGGACGAAGCGGGCGTCGTTGGCCACCAAGCTCTCCAGCGCCTGGTCGCTGACGTCGTCTGACCGTTGCAGCACGAAGCCGTCCACCCGGCCCTCGCCGGCCAGGCGGCGCAGAGTGTCACTGCCCTGGGTGATCCGGTCCGAGCGTCCGATAAGAAGGGTGTAGTCCTCTTCTTCGGCCGCGTCCGTCGCCCCCGACAGGAGATCGTCGAAAAGGGGGCTGCTGACCCCGGGCGTGATAAGGGCGAGTGCCTTCGACCGGGCCAGCCGCAACGCACGCCCGGCGTAATTGGCCGTGTAGTTGAGGTCTTTGGCGACTTGGAGGACACGCTGACGCGTCTCGTCCCGCGTGCGCAGCGTCGGGTCGCCCGTGAGCACGCGCGAGACCACGGACACCGAGACGCCGGCCTGCCTGGCTATCTCGCTCAGCGTCGCCACAAGCGGTAGCGTAATTCTTGTCCCGGCGGCACAGCTGAGGACGGCGCCCAAAGGGCACCACGCCGTGGTGCCGCGAAGGCTTTTCGGCTCTCGTGGCGCTGGCGGGTTCGTTCGCTTTCGAAAACTGTACGGTCGCCAGACGCTGTTCCTGCCGCTCTCTCAGGGTACGGCGGCCGCGCCGACCGGTTGCCCGGGCAAGGCCATAGGTGTAGGTTTTGTTGTTGGTACCGACAAAAGGGGGATCCCGTGGACGACCGCTTTGCACCTAAACGCGAGGACCACTTCAGCTTCGGGTTGTGGACGGTGGGATGGCAGGGTCGGGACCCCTTCGGGGATGCCACGCGCGCACCGCTCGACCCGGTGGTGTCGGTGCGCCGGCTTTCGCAGCTGGGCGCCTGGGGCGTGACCTTCCACGACGACGACCTGGTCCCTTTCGGTGCGGGCGACGCCGAGCGGGAGGCCATTATCAAGCGCTTCCGGGCCGCCCTTGACGAGACCGGCATGGTCGTTGAGATGATGACCACCAACCTGTTCACCCACCCGGTGTTCAAGGAGGGGGCCTTCACCGCCAACGACCGCAGCGTCCGCCGCTATGCCTTGCGCAAGACACTGCGCAACATCGACCTGGCAGCTGAGCTTGGGGCGCAGACCTACGTCGCCTGGGGGGGCCGGGAGGGAGCCGAGTCGGACGCCGGCAAGGACGTGCGGGCCGCCCTCGACCGCATGAAGGAGGCCATCGACACTCTGTGCGCCTACGTGCTCGACCGCGGCTACCCCATGCGTTTTGCCATCGAGCCCAAGCCCAACGAGCCGCGCGGCGACATCCTGCTGCCGACCATCGGCCACGCCTTGGCCTTCATCAACGAGCTTGAGCACCCGGACATGGTGGGGCTCAATCCCGAGGTGGGCCATGAGACCATGGCCGGGTTGAACGTCGTTCACGGCTACGCCCAAGCCCTGTGGTCGGGCAAGCTTTTCCACATCGACCTCAACGGCCAGCACGGGCTCAAGTACGACCAGGACCTGCGCTTCGGCGCGGCGGACGTAAAGAGCGCCTTTTTCCTGGTGGACCTGCTCGAGTCTGCGGGCTATGACGGCCCCAAGCACTTCGACTTCAAGCCACTGCGCGCCGAGGACGCCGAGGGGGTCTGGGTCTCAGCGGCCGCCTGTATGCGCACCTATCTCATATTGGAGGCCAAGGCCAAGGCGTGGCGGGCCGACCCAGAGGTACGCCAGGCACTGGCCGATGCCGGCGTCCCCGACCTTTCCAGCCCGACGCTGGCCGCCGGCGAGACCCTGGCCGACTTCCTCGGCGACCGCAGCGCCTACGAGGACTTCGACGCCGAGGCGGCCGGCAACCGGGCCGTCAACATCGAGCGTCTCGACCAGCTGGCCCTAGACCACATCTTCGGCGTCCGTTAGGGATCTTCGGCGTGCGTTAGGGCGACGAGGAAATCTGAGAAGGCCAGTTCGGCGGCACCGACAAGCACTGGACCGGCCCCGAGCCGCCGAAAATGGCGCACCAGGGTCGCGAGGTTGTTACGCCGCAGGTCCTCGTGCACGGCCGGCCGCCACCGCGGCCCGGGGCTCGACCGCTGGTCCGTCGGGGAAGGTGCCAATGTGACGGGAACAATCCTGGCCGGACGGGCTCTCACCACCACGAAAACCGGGTGACGGAGCCGTTTCCTATACGATCCTTCTATGACCGCTGTAGACGTCGTCCATTCGGAGCTCCGCCCCGGGCGCCAGAAGCGGCAGGTGCTCGTGGACGGGGTCTACGACACGCTGGTGGCCTTCTTAATGTCGGGCACCCTTGCTCCGGGTGATCCCGTAGGCATCGACTCGCTCTCTCGCAGCCTGGAAGTGTCGCCCACACCTATCCGCGAAGCTCTAGCCCGTATCGAAGCCACCGGCCTCGTTGTCCGTGAGCCGCTCCGTGGTTACCGGGTAGCCCCACGCATGTCGCCCCAGGATTTCAGGCAGATCATGGAGGCGCGGCTGCTCATTGAGCCCTATAACGCAGCCGCGGCGTGCGCCCATCGCACCGAAGAACTCCTGGGCGAGCTCTCCGGTGCGCTCCAGGAGCTGCGAGAAGCCCCGACCGGGCCGACCTACCGGGAATTCCGCGAGTTCCTGTGGGCCGATGCCTCTTTTCACCAGATAATCGCCCTTCACGCCGGTAATCACTTCCTGGCCGAGGTCCTCGCTCGCCTGGGCGCTCACCTGCACCGCTTCCGTCTTTTCGGTGATAGCGGCGTGACGGACGCCCCTATGACGATCGAGGAGCACGAGGCCGTGTTCCTCGCCATCGAGCAGGGCTCCGCCGCCAAAGCTAGAAAAGCCATGAAACGCCACATTCAGGGCGTGCTGGACCGGGCCGGCAGCGCGCCGCAGGCACCTTGACGGGCCTGCCCCCGGGCCTTCAGCGCCCCTACCGAGCCGTGTAGCCGCCGTCCACCGGGATGTCGGCCCCGTTGATCATGGCGGCGGCATCACTGGCCAGGAACAGCGCGACCGCCGCTATCTCGCACGGGTAGGCGAACCGGCCCGACGGGATCAACTTCTTGAAGGCTTCGCCCTTCTCCCCCGCCCACACGTTGCGGCCCAAGTCGGTGAGCACGACGGTCGGCGAAATGGCGTTGACCGAGATCCCGCGGCCACCCCACTCGACGGCCAGCGCCCGCGTCAGCCCGATTAGCCCGGCCTTGGAGGCACAGTATGCCAGATGCCCTTCGAGCCCGACGCTGGCCGCCTGGGAAGCAATATTGATAACCCGGCCGGTCCCCGCCGAAAGCATGTGGCGGCCCACCTGCTGACAGACCAGGAAGGCGCCCCTCAGGTTTATACCGAGGGTGGCGTCCCAGGTTTCGACGCTCAAGTCCTCGGCCGGCTCGATCAGGGCGACACCGGCGCAGTTCACCAGGACATCGATCCTCCCAAAGTGCCCTACGACGTCGTCTATCGCTCCCACCACCGAGCCCGCCTCGGACACGTCGCACAAGAAAGCCCGGCTCCCGGTACTGCTTGCCGCAGCAACCTCGGCCGCCGCCGCGGCCTGGATATCGAGCACGGCCACCCGGGCACCTTTGGCCCCGAACGTCAGCGAGATGTCACGGCCGATGCCCGAGGCCCCCCCGGTCACCACCGCAACTTTCTTATCGAGCGTGAAGGACAAGTCGAGAGGGGCGAGGCTCTCGGTCGAGGCCTGGGTCATACCGCTGCCGCACGGCCGCTAAAGCGCTCGACAAGGGTGTCGAACGCGGCGTCGACCTTTTGGTCCACGACCTGGTGCTCGGGGTGGGAGTCGAACCAGCCGATTATCTCCCTGGCGCCCTCGGCATATGGGACCTCGGCCACCCAACCGGGCGCCAGCCGCTTGATCTTTGAGTTGTCGAAGATCACGGAGTGCGCCTTGTCGCCGAGCAGGGGCGGCCCCCATTCCGGCAGGACCGTGGCGATAGCTTCGGACGCCACGTGGACCAGGTGCGGCTCGGCCCCGGCGGCCTCGGCGACGATGCGGTGGATCTGGTCCCAGGTGAGCACCTCGTCCCCGGTGATGTGGAAGCTGTCCCCGATGGCCAGCGGATTGGCGAGCAGGTGCACGAAGGCGCGGGCAAAGTCGACGTGGTGGGTAAGGGCCCACAGTGAGGTACCGTCACCGTGCACCACGACGGGTTTACCCCGGCGCATCCGGTCGACGACGGTCCATCTGCCGTCAAAAGGCAAACCCGTGCGGTCATAGGTGTGCGAGGGGCGGACGATCGTCACCGGGAAACCGTCCTCACGATGAGCCCGGACAAGGGCGTCTTCGCACGCGATCTTGCGACGCGAGTACTCCCAAAAGGGGTTGACGAGCGGCGTCGACTCGGTGATAGGCAGGCGGGCGACCGGCTTTTGATAGGCGGAGGCCGAGCTGATAAAAACGAACTGGTCCGTCCGGCCAGCAAATAGGTCGATGTCGGTCACAACTTGGTCCGGGTCGAAAATGGTGACGTCCACGACGGCGTCGAACCGCCGGTCGCCCAGCGCGGTGCGAGCCGCTCCCAGGTCACGAACGTCCGCAGTCAGGCGCGTCACGTCCGCCGGGAGCGGCCGCAGTGAGCTCTGGTTGCGGTTCATGACGCTGACCTCGAAACCCCGCCGGGCTGCTTCGGCAACGCAGGCCGAGCTTATTTTCCCAGTACCACCTACGAAAAGGACCGACCGCGGTGCCATTTCAATCTCCTCCTGCCCTAGCCGGGCCCAGGTTCATATAGGATATAGTATCAACGAGCTCGTCAAGGAGGCGCTGCATGGCGACGTACGCCTTGTTGCGGTAAACAACGAGCTCCCGCACCGGCTTGTCATTGCTCTTCCTGCTCGTTGGCCCGCTCGTAGCGGGTTACCACCTCGACCTTCGCCGCCGAAGGTGATGTCGGGTCGAAGTGGTAGTCCAGCCACTGGTCGACGAGCTTCTTGGCAAGCTCGAGGCCGATGACCAGCTCGCCCATCGTCAGGACCTGAGCGTTATTACTGAGGACCGACCGCTCTACCGAATAGCTGTCGTGCGCCGTCACGGCGCGTACACCAGGGACCTTGTTGGCAGCTATGGCTACCCCCATCCCCGTCCCACAGAAAAGCAATGCGCGATCGGCCTCTCCGGCGGCGACCTTGCGCGCCGCGGCCACGGCCACGTGGGCGTACGCCGTGGCGTCGGCTCGTGTGCCCACCCCGACGTCGTCCACCGAGGCGACGCGGGGGTCACGTTGCAGCATGGCTTTCAACTCGTCCTTATAGCCCACGCCGGCATTGTCGCTGCCGACCACGATCCGCCATCGCTTCTCCACAGCTGTCTTCCTACTCCGCCCGACTGGGGCCGTTATCGTCGGCCCAGGCGTCGGCCTGGGCGGCCAGCGCTGTGACTATGAGAGCGAAGGACACCGCTCCAGGGTCCGGCGAACCGACACTTCTTTCCGCCAGGGGACGGGCGCGCCCTTTACGCGGCCGCAGAGCGGCCGTAGCAGCGGCCGCGTTGTTGGCCGCCTCAGCCGAAATGCGCAATGCGGTTACCACTTCGTTCCCCTGAGCTATCTCCAGGCTCAGGACTTCGACAAAGGGGCTGAGGGCGTCGACGACCGTCTTGTCCCCCAGCTCGGCCTGGCCGAGGCTCACGATGGCATCGCGCGCCGCCGTCACCGCCCTCACCAGGTCCGCCGCGCCATAAGAGCCACGGCTGCCCAAGCTCGACGCCAGCGCCATCAGCGCTGCGCTCCAGAGCGCTCCTGACGTACCGCCGGCGCGCTCCGACCACTCCTCCCCGGCCGCCATCAGGACCTCGCGCACGCCGGCGCCCCGGCGTACAGCCGTGGCGGCGGCCTCGGCGGCGCCGTCTGCCCCCCGGCACATGCCGGCCCCGTGGTCACCGTCACCGGCCACGGCATCGAGGTCTCCCAGTTGGCCTTCGTGCTGGTGGACCACCCGGGCAGCAGCTCCCAGAGCCAGCGCCGCCAGCCGGGCCAGTCGCTGCGATGCCGTAGACGCCGGCTCGTAGGTGATGGCGGCAACGTCCGTGGCCACCACTTGGCGGCGCTCAAGGGGAGGGCGATGTGGTTTGCGGAAGGCGGGCGCGTCAGCCGGCGCCGACCATAGCGCCTCGAGCTCCTCGTCGGCCCAGAACAAGGTGAGCGAGAGGCCCGCCATGTCCAGGCTCGTGACCAGCTCACCGCACTCGGCATCGGCGACTTCGACGCCGGCCGCCGCCAGGTGCGCCGCCACATGGCCGAACAGGACGAACAGCTCCTCGTACTTGATGGTGCCCAGACCGTTCAACAGCACCACGGCCCGCTCGGCCGAGCCCTCGGGCCTCTCCTCGAGCAGCCGGGCCACCAGCATCTGCGCCAGGTCATGCGCCGACGGCAAGGGCACGTCGCTGATCCCGGGTTCGCCGTGGATACCGAGCCCGATGGACATTTGCCCGGGCGGCACGCTGAACAGCGGTCCGGGCGCACCGGGGAGGGTGCAGCCATTGAAGGCCACGCCGAGCGTGCGCGTCCGAGCATTGGCCTTGCGGGCGAGCCTTTCCACCTCGTCCAGGCCGAGCCCGGCGTCCGCCGCTGACCCGGCGACCTTGAAAACGGTGAGGTCCCCGGCGATGCCGCGCCGGTCGGCCATCCGCTCGACCGGCGCACTGGCAATGTCGTCAGTGACGACCACGGTGCGGGTGTCGGTACCCTCAGACCGCAGGCGCTGCTCTGCTTGCCCGAACTGCATCCGGTCACCGGCGTAGTTGCCATAGCTGAACAGCACGCCTCCGCCGCTGTCGACCGCCCGCGCCACCCGGTAGGCCTGCCCGGCAGAAGGCGAGGCAAAGATCTTGCCGCACACCGCCCCCGTGGCCAGGCCGGGGCCGACCAGGCCGGCGAAGGCGGGGTAGTGGCCCGACCCTCCGCCGATCACCACGGCGACCTGGCCAGGCCTACTGGCTGCCGCCCGGACAACGCCCCCGTCGGCTCGAAGCACGTAACCGGGATAAGCCGCCGTGAAGCCGGCCAGGGCGTCGTCGGCAAAAGCGCCAGGATCATCGAAGACCCGGGTCATGGCCGGCTCACCGGGTTGACGGCCCCGGGTGGTCGGGGCCCGACTTGAGCGACGCGGCTCTCCCCGAGGTGGTAACCGTCCGACCGGGGAAGGATCCTTTCACGGAGGTATTGCTGGTTGGAAGCGCTCACGCTCAAGCCGTCACCTCCATAGTGCTCGGTGCAAATGACCCCTTGGTAGCCCACAGAGATGGCGTACCGGAAGGCTTCTCTGTAGTTGATCACACCGGACTCCAATGGCGCCGGGAAGGCGGCGAACCAACCACGGGCGACGTCCTCGTCGCGAAAATAGTTCTTGACGTGCCAATAATTGGCATAAGGCAGTGTCTCGCGCACGAGCACCCGCCAGTCCTCCACGGGCCGGTGCAGGCGGACCAGGTTGCCGATGTCGGGGTTCAGCCCGACGTTTTCGAGCCCGATGTCCTCGACCAGGCGTACCGCCGAACTCGCCGTGCCCAGGTAGGTGTCCTCGTACATCTCCAGGGACACGAGCACGCCCACCTCGGCGCCATGACGACCTAGGTCCCGGAAGCGGGACACGGCGGCCGCCCAAACCTCGGCGTCGCCCACCGGGTCCTTATGGCCTTCGACGGTCCAGAACCACAGCTGCCGGCGCTGCTCGGGGGTCAGGTCCTGGTGCAGCCCGAAGGAGACCACCCCCACTCCCAACCGGGCCGCGGCGTCCAGGGTGCGATGGCTATAAGCAAGGTTGGCGTCCGCGTTGGCGGCGTCGATCACGCTCCGCCGGATCGACGAGATCGCCGCCGGCTTGAGCCCGGCCTCGGACGCCGCGGCTCGAAGGTCGTCCAGCCTCGCCTCGGACAGGTCGCCCGGACGGACCCAACTGTCGGTGAGGTCGACGTGCGCGAACCCGGCATCGGCGACCTCAGCGAATGTGGCCACCCATTCTTGCGGGCCAGCATCCTGTACGACGGTCCCGTCGGCCTTGACCGCAGGGAACGGGAGGAGGGCAGCGGCAATGGGCCAATCTGCGGCTATGAGAGGAATGGGTGCCTACCTTTCTCGTCGGGGCCAGCTTGGATCCTGCCAGGGCCAGCTTGGATCCTGCCAGGGCCAGCTTGGATCCTGCCAGGGCCAGCTTGGATCCTGCCAGGGCCAGCTCGCTAGAGGATCTCGACCGTGGGTTGGGAAACCCGATCGAAGCCGACCTCACGCGTGGGGCCGATGAGCGAAAAGACGAGCGTCTCTTTGATATCGGCGCTCGAGGTACCGACGAGGAGGCGGACCTCGCCGGGTTCGACCTGACGGTGCCCGGCGCGCCCGGTATAGGAGGTGAGGTCGGCATGCATCTTCAACACGACTGTGCGGGTGGTCCCGGCCGCTAGCACGACGCGGGCGCTCCCGATCAGCTGCCGGGTCGGCCGGGCTACCTGCGCCACGGGATCCTGGAGGTAGACCTGGACGACCTCGGTCGTTGACCTCCCGCTGTCGTTGTGAAGGGCGACGGCGACTTCACATGTGCCGTCGACGGGCCAGGAGGCCGAAGAACGCCTCTCGACGCCCAGCCAGGTGACCGGCGCATAAGACAGGCCATGACCGAACGCGAAAAGTGGTGTGGGGTCGACCGAGCTCACCTTGCTGGCCTGGGTCAGCGCCGGCCCGAGGTACGTCCCGGGTTGGCCGCCCCCGGGGCCCGGGAAGCTCACGGGAAGACGACCGGACGGGTTGACCCTACCGCTCAGGACATCGGCAATGGCCGTGGCCCCCTCCTCGCCGGGAAAGAAGCCGCATACGGCCGCGGCCAATCGGAGGGCGTAGGGGCAAAGGTCGTACGGCCGCCCGACCAGCAGGACGAGGACAACGGGCGTACCGGTGCCCAACAATGCCTCCAGGAGCTCCCCCTGCCTTCCCGGGAGCCTGAGGTCGACAGCATCGCACCCTTCGCCGGAGGTACCGCCGCCGAACAGGCTGGCATGGTCACCGAGCACGGCGATACAGACGTCCGCTTTGGCCGCCACACGGGCGGCTTCGGCGATCTCTTCGTCGCTGCCTTCGGTTACCGAACAGCCCTGCGCAAAAGAAAGGTCATAGCCGGCCGGGTCCTGAACGAGGACCTCCCGCAGGGTCGGGACGGCCACGCCCATAGGGACGTCGGGAAAGAGCCGGCCCGCGTGCATCGGGAACGAGTAGTCACCGAGCATTGCGTTGGCGACATCCGCCCGTGGACCGACTAGGGCCACCCGGAGACTGGGCCTGAGGGGCAATACCCCGTCGTTGGACATGAGCACGAGCGATCGCTGCGCGATCTCCCGGGCGAGCTCTCTCGATGCCTCGTCGTCCAGCGCCCCGTCGCCCGCGCCCTCGCCGAGAAGCGGAGGCTCCTCAGACCAGTCGGGATCGAGCAGGCCCAGCTGGCACTTCTGGCTCAGGACGCGCTCGAGGGCACGGTCGACCAGGACGGTGCCGATCTGGCCCGATGCGACGGCGTCTAGCAACGGTTGCCCGTAACAGTCGACCATGGGGAGCTCGACGTCGATCCCTGCGCTCAGGGCGAGCTGGGCGGCCTCAGACGGGCTGCCGGCGACGCCGTGAAGCTTCTGGAGGAAGGACACCGCGAAATAGTCCGAGACCACGGTCCCCTCGAAGCCGTACTTGCCGCGCAGCAGCTCGGTGAACAACGCCCCGTCGGACGCTACCGGCACCCCGTCCAGGTCGGTGTAGGAGTTCATGACCGACCGGGCGCCCGAACGCAGCGCCATCTCGA
>CAYZVQ010000063.1:0-18680 GCA_964481925.1 uncultured Acidimicrobiaceae bacterium | reverse complement strand
GGACGCTGCCACACCGAACCGGCGACGAGCCAGGCCGGGTCGGAGTCCCGCTTGGAGACCTGTTCGCCCAGGCGCAACGGGAACGAGCCGAAGATGGTCCCGGCCGCTTGCAGCGCGTCCGTCCACGGCTGGTGGCCCGGGTGCTTGGAAAGAAAGCGGTAGATTTGGACGATGTTGCCCGGGCTAGTCGTGAACTGTTGGATGATGGTGGGCAACCAGACCACCACCACCACGACCACGAGCACGGCGAGGGAGCGGCGCCACCTGGCTGTCGCCCAGCCCCACCCGGGCTGGAACTTCCAAAGGCCGCCGACGGCCCGGGCGACGCCACGGGGACGGTCGGCACTCCGGCGGAGCCGGGCGCCGGCCGCCAAGCGCAGTACCGGGGTGGCCACGACGAGGGCGCCGACCACGACGGCGGTACTGATGTCGGTCTGGCACAAGAACGATGCGCAGACGGCGGCGCCAACGGTGGGCGGCCACGGGCCACGGCTGGAAACGATGTCGGCCACGAGCAAGACGAGGAGGGCGGCGGGCAGGGCGATGGCATAGGGAGCCCAGACCGTGCCCAGGCGTTCGGCCCCGAAAGACCACTCGTAGCCCAGCAGCACCAGAGCGGCCCACCACCCGGTGAGGCCGGGCCGCAGCCGCATGACGACCACGACGATGGCGGCGGCGACCGCCGCCTGCACCAGGTCGTTGCCCACGACCAGGGCGACCGCCGATCCGGCCCCGAGCCAGCGGAACACCCCGAGCAGCGCCAACCAGAAGGGCCCGAGGTGGTGCCAGCCGTAGCGGTCGTACACACCGAGCAGGTTGCGCCCAATCAGGCTGTTGTGGGCCTCGAGGTCGATGAGCGCCTGGTCGCCCCAGAACCAAGTGCCGGCGTGGGTCGTGCCCGCCCGCACGGCCTCAGCTACCAGGGGCAGGGCGGCGACGAGCGGTGCGAGCGCGGCACCAGTGATCTTTCGTCTGGGCAACGCTGTACTCCCGGAAGGGCCTGAGACGGTACGAGCCGGCGGCACTGCGGCCCCCGGGCCCTGAGGCCCCCCAGACTAGCGCAGTGGGAGGCCCCCGACCTGCGCCGATCTGGTCGGGCCGGCCCCTGTCCTATCATCCAAGGCCCATGTACAGCTTTCCGGACAACTTTTTGTGGGGAACGGCCACGGCCTCCTACCAGATCGAAGGCGCTGTGTCCGAGGACGGGCGGGGCCGGTCCATCTGGGACACGTTCTGCCACATGCCGGGCAAAGTGGGCCCACCTGGGATATGGGAACGGCATCCACGCACCGGGGGTGGCCGACCTTTCCTCGGCCTATCGCGCCGCCCACCACCTGCTGTTGGGCCATGGGCTGGCCGCCCGGGCGGTGAGGTCGGTCATGGCCCCGGGCTCGAGCGTGGGCATCACCCTCAACCTCAGCCCCGCCCGTCCCGCCTCCGGGTCGACGGCCGATGTCGAGGCGGCGGCTCGGGTCGACGGCTATGTCAACCGTTGGTTCTTGGATCCCGTCTTGCGGGGCGAGTACCCCGAGGACCTGGCCGACCTTCTCCGCCCGCTCGTGGGTGAGGACCACGTGCGTCCTGACGACCTGGCGACGGTCCAGGCCCCGGTCGACTTCCTGGGCGTCAACTACTACTTCTGCCAGACCGTGGCCGCCGCCCAAGGTGCTCCTCGCCCGGGAGACCGGCCCTTCCCGGACTTCCTGCGGGCGTGGGGGCGTCCGGACCCCGCTGTCCCCGTAACCGGGAAAGGATGGCCCATCGAGCCCGAGGGATTGGCGCAGCTCCTGTCCCGGGTCGACACCGAGTACGGGCATTTGCCCCTGTACGTGACCGAGAACGGCGCCGCCTTCCCCGACTACGTGGGCCCGGACGGGGCCGTCAATGACCCCGAAAGGACCGACTATCTCGATCGGCACCTCAGAGCGGCTCACGACGCCATCGCCGCCGGCGCCGACCTGCGCGGGTACTTCTGCTGGAGCCTCGTGGACAATTTCGAGTGGGCCGACGGGTATTCTCAGCGTTTCGGGCTCGTCTGGGTAGATTTCAAGACCCAGGAGCGGATCCCCAAGTCCAGCGCCCTGTGGTACGCGGGTGTCGTGTCCCGCAACGGGCTCTGACCGGGACAACGACGCTGGACCAACCCCGACCGGCGGCGGAGGGCGCGCCGGGCCCACTGCCTCTCAGGCGCCTCGGCCCCACCTCGCTGATGGTGACGGCCATATGCGTGGGCGCGTCGCCCCTCGGCAGCGTGCCCCAGGTGTTCGGCGAGGACGTCGAATACGAGCGGGGCGTCCGGACCGTCCAACATGTTTTCGGCAGCCCTATCAACTTCCTCGACACGGCCAACGGTTACAGCAACGGCGAGAGCGAACGCCGCATCGGTGCCGCCATCGCCGAGCGCGGCGGGCTCCCGGACGGTTTCGTCCTGGCCACCAAGGTCGACCCTGATCCTGTTACCGGTGGCTTCAGCGGCGACCGGGCCCGCCGTTCGGCCCAAGAGAGCCTCGAAAGGCTCGGGGCCGACCGGTTCCAGCTGCTTTACCTGCACGATCCCGACAAGATCACCTTCGAGGAGGCCATGGCCCCCGGCGGGCCGGTCGAGGCCCTGGTCGCGATGCGCGACGAGGGTTTAGCGCAGCACATAGGGGTCGCGGGCGGTCCCGTCGGGCTCATGCGGCGGTTCTTGGGTACGGGCGCGTTCGAGGTGCTGCTCACCCACAACCGCTACACCCTGGTCGACCGTTCGGCCGAGCCCCTGATAGACGAGGCCGTGACGGCCGGCGTCGCCGTGGTCAACGCGGCCGTGTACGGGGGCGGGATACTGGCCAAGGGCCCGGGCGCCGTGAGCTCCTATGCCTACAGCAAGGCCGGCGCCGGGCTCGTCGACCGCGTGCGCTCTATGGAGAGGGCGTGCCTGGCACACGGTGTCCCCCTGCGGGCGGCCGCTCTCAAGTTCTCGCTAGGTGACCCCCGCATCGCGTCGACCGTCGTGGGGACAGCCACGCCCGCCCACGTCGACGAACTGGTCGACCTCGCCTGCCTGGAGGTCCCCGACGGCCTTTGGCAACAACTTTCCGAACTGGTACCACCCGAGAGCGAGTGGATCGGGCCGCAACGTTAGCGGCCGGCGCTATTCGAAGCTGTCGCCTCCTGGGTACGCGAACCGACGGCAACTACCCGGCCCGAAGTCGTTACCGTCAGATCCTGGGCGAAAACCCCGGCAATATGCCCCACACCGATCACGCCCCAGCGCGACTGTGTTCCCGTCATGTGTTGGCCGCCTTTTCCTGAACGTCGCGTCCCTGTCGGCGGCCGAGGACCGGGCATCATCGTGCCGCTCGTTCCTCCGTGGAGTTGTCACGTCGTCCCCGCCACCGCCGTGAACTCGTTAAATGCCTCGTGCCCGGCGCGAAGGGACCCGTCCGGATTTATGAAATGCAAGCAGCCCGGTATACCCACCGGCCCGTACCCGGAGATGTGAAGATCGGCTACCAGGCTGTGGTGCAAGGCGTGGACGATGAAACCGATGTCTCGCTCGGCAAGGACACCGAGGGTGTACCGCATTATCTCAACGTGTTCGGCGTCATCCGCCGAACCCCACACGGTCTCGTTGGCCAGCAAGTCCTTGCCGAGTTCGTGGGCAACAGCCTGGCAGGAACCAACGAACTCCTCGAAGTCAAGTTTACGGGACAATGGGCTCGATGGGTCGTTCCAGATGTAATAGGGATGGAACGAGAGGAAGTCGCTCATCGGCGCCGTAAGCCGCAGCGCGGTCACGTTCGGGTAGTTGCCGATGGTCAATGGCTGGCTCGCACCAAGTGCCTTGCAAACGTCGTAACACCACTTCAACCAGCGGACCTCGGCTTCGCGTACCGGGCTGTCAGGGTCGTCGACGTACTCCCCCATCAAGGGCTCGTTGCACAGATCCCAGGCAAAGATGCGCCGGTCATGGCCAAATGCCCCTATGACGGCATCCAGGTACCGGCGGAACAGGGTCTCGATCAACACCGGCTCCCGAGGTGGGTCGTCAACGTAGTGAAAGAGGTCCCTCACCTTGTTGCCGAAATTTGCCCCCGGGATTATGTGGTCAAGCGGCACACCGCCAAAATCGCACACGGGGTCCCGCCAACGGTTGAACAGCAGTGGCATGACCAGGATTTCATGGGACGCAAAAAGAGACAGCCCGGCGTCGAAGTCGGCCAGGAAGCGCTCAGGACCGCGCTGAAAGGACTCGTGCGAGAGCCACCAGCGGGCTACGTTCCATCCTGGGAAGTAGCGCTTGCCACGAGCTACCTCAACCGCCATCGTGCCATGTCGGTGGTGTTGCCACAGGTCTAGAGCGCTCGTACCCCAGCTCCCGTCATAATTGAACCCACGTACTTCGGGACAACGCATCCCGTACCTCCTTCAGGGGCAGATACCCGTCACGGCCCACTCGCCACCCCCGGCGCGACCGGTGGCGAACTTACCGTCGCAGCTGAGCGACAGTCCTTCGGGCACCTCCGTAAGCCGGGCCATGGGCAACCGGACGTCGGCCACGGCACCAGCCGGCACCCGCAACGACACATTGATACGGTCCCCGCTGCGCTCCCACGCCACGCCCGCTAGGCCTTTGGGGGTGTCGATGTCGGCCGCCGCGTGGGTGTCGGTCGCCACGGCGGGTACGACGATCTCCCATCTGTCACTTCCGTTGGCGTCGTCAGCGACGCGCAAACCCGCGTGCCTGGTCACCAGCCACGAACCAATGGAGCCCAACATCCCGTGGTTGTGCGAGTTCATCCCTCCGCCCGTGGACTCTTCCCATCGCTCCCATAGCGTAGTGGCCCCGTGACGGACCATGTACCCCCAGCTCGGGTACTCGTCCCGCGACGCGATCATCAACGCCAGGTCGTGGTGCCCGCTGTCAGTGAGCGTCTCGAGCAGGAACTTCGTCGCGACGTTCCCTGTGGTGAGGTGGCCCCATTTGGCCACGTCGGCCAAAAGCAGTCCCAGGACGTGGTCCCGCTCGTCGTCGGGAACGAGGCCGAGGGCAAGGGCAAGAGCCAGGCTCCCCTGGCTACCGGTAGAATATGACCCTGACTCGGGATCGAAGAACGCACGGCGGAAGGCCTTACGCACCCTTAGTGCGTCCTCGAGCGCCCGCTCCTGGCCGCTTGTGTCGCCCAGGTAGTCGGCCAGCTTGGACAGCTGGAGCATCCCCCAGTGCAGGCAGGCGGTGGAGACGAGCGAGCCCGGCGTGCGGTGCGAGACCGCCTCGGCAAAGGTGGGGTTCTCGACGCCGGCCACGTCGGCGCGGCTCGGCGCCCCTTGCGGCCCGTCGGTCAGCTTGGGCTCCGACCAGTCGCCGAACTGGGTGAGGTGGAGCACGCCGTCCTCGGTGCGGCCGAGCAGGTAACGCAGCCAGGCGGTGGCTACCGGGTACCCCCGCTCGATGGCACGACCATCGCCCCAGTGCTTGAACAGCAGCCGCGGGATGAGGACCGGGGACAGGCACACGGGGTCGGCGACGCGAAATCCCCAACGGAACGGGACCGTGTCCGGGATCGACCCGTCTGGCTCTTGCGAGTCGGCGATGTCATCTAGGATCTTGGACAGGAGGGGCCCGATGTCGTGGGCGAGAACAGCCGTGTCGAGACGGTTGGTAAGGTCGTTCAGCCACCCGTGGCGCTCGTCCCGTTGCGGGCAGTCGGTCAGAATGCCCCGCATGTTGCTGGCTTCTGTCCTCACCACGTTCGCGTAGATGCGCTCGAGCAGCTCCTCGCCCCTGAACTGAGCCCTTTGCTTACCCGGGGTCCTGACGCGCCGGATAACGATGTCTCTCGGTCGGGGACTGGCGGGGAGCCCTTCGATCTCCACGTAGCGGAACCCGTGAGAGGTGAACATCGGCTCAAAGAACTCATCCGGTGCGCCGTTGCTGACGAAGACGTCGCTGGAGCGAGCCATGCGCAGGTTCTCCTGGTTGACGCGGCCGTCGGGCCCCAACGTCTCGCCGAATCGTAGGCGTACGTACCGGCCGCGTTCCGCGCCCACGACGCGCAGGCGTGCCCACCCGGAGCCATTGACGCCGGCGTCGGCCACCCAACGCCCCGCCCCCAACTCGTCGATCCTGACCACCTCGTGCTCTTCGGTCACCATCGCCGGGGGGAGGGCCGGGAAGGTCGGGGTGCCCACAGGGCCGTCCACGGCCTGGGCGTCCGCCCACTTTCTCTCCCGGGAGCCGGGGGCACCGAACAGCTCGGTCCACAGGTCACCGTAGTCGGGACGGACATCGTCGCGCCCCGGCTCATCGCCTTTGCTGGGGCCGGGCGCGTCCCAACCGGGACGCTCGAGCCGGGCGTCACGTACCTCACCGTCGTAGGGGCTGTTAGCGATGATCGGGCCGGGCGCCACCCGGCATGATTCAGCCGCCCGCCGATGGGTACCGAAGACTTCCGTCGTCCCGTCGCGGTAATCGACGTGGACCTCGACACGAGCACACGGGTGCCCGTACCATCCGCCGCCGAGCACCAGGCCGACAATGTTGGGCCCGGGCACGAGAAGGTCATCGAGCACATAACACGAGGAGATGACGCGCTTGGACAGGACCGATTCGGTCGGCTCGAGCACACGGGAGTCAGCCGGGGCGCCATTGACACGCAGCTGGTGCCAGCCGGGGGTTGCGACATAGGCCCGGGCGCGGCGCACGCCGCCGCCATCGCCGAGCTCGAAGCTCTTGCGCATCAGCAGGCTTTGTCCGTACCACCCGCCTAAGAAGCCCATCCAGCGGCTCTCCCAGTCCTCGGGAAAGAGGCCGAGCTCGAACGTGGCCGGAGGCGCGAAGCGGGGTTCTTGCTCAGCTTCCCCGTCGTCCCAGACGCGCACCGTCCACCAGCACAGCTCACGGGACCGCAGCGCCCGTCCGGTGTAGTGGGCCTGGCCATACCCATCGTCAACCCGCCCGCTGTCCCAGCAATCCGCCCGTCCCGCTGTGAGCAGACCGGGGTCGGTCGCCACCAGCACCTGGTGGGCCACGACGGCCCGTCCGGGGGCCATACCGGTTACCGCCCAACTGAAAAACGGCTCGCGATCATTGAACACCGCCCCGCTCGGCAAGTAGTCGGACCGCAAATCAGCTGGCAAGGTCATTTCCTTGGTTACCTTTCTCGACAACGGCAACTAACTCGATTTTTCAACTAACTGGATTTTTCAACTAACAGCGTCGTCCGCCAACGGTGCCGGGACAGCGGCCAGGCGGCCGGCGAGATCTTCCAGCGTGAACCCTGCCGGCGCGCCCGCTTCGATGGCCGCGTGCAGCAGGCGCCAGCAACGCCGGTGGCTACCCTCGTAACGGCGGGCCGCGGTGAGCGAACCGGACCGGTCCCAGCGGGTGACCTCGCTGGGCCGCGCTGGTGCGTCGCCGGCGAAACGAGCCGACCAGCGACACTGTTGGCCAACCGCGTCCAATGAAAAGGTCTCGTTCCTCAATGGGGAAATGACACCCGTAAGCGTGACCGCCATGGGGCCGGTCGTCCCAACGACCACGTACTGGCCCTCGGAGCTATGGGCCAGCTCCAACTCGACCCGCCTCTCTGCCAGATCTTCCACGACCCCCAACTGTTCGAGCACGCCTCGCAGCAGCGCCACCCGGGTCGCCTGCGGCCCACCGCCAGGACTAACCCGGATGACACTGTCGACGAGCTGCAACGAAGGAAGATCCCGGCGGGCCGTGGCCAGACAATCCGCCCATGCCGGGTCGGCTCTATAGGGGGCAGCCACTAAAACGGCCACACCGGCAGCCCGGGCATCCGCCCCGAGTTGGCGCAGCACCACCGGGTCGGCACTTCCCGGGCAGGCGATGAACACTCCCCGGGCGCCTCCTTCGACCGCTCGACGGCCGCGCCTCACCCAGTCGTGGTCGGTACCGGAAATAGCGACGACGTCCGCCTGTCCAGCTGCGTTCAGGGCAAAGCTCGTGGGGAGGCTGGCCAGGACGGTCCGCTGAAGAGCGACTACCGACCGGTCATCGGTGTCGAAGGTCACGTTAAGTGTCATCGCTGTCCTCCTCCGGTGCCGACGAGGTGCCGGCCGGCGCCATCTGCCACAGCGAGCGCATATAGGAGATCGTCCAATGATCCCTGCAATGAGATGCGCGGCTCAGTCAGTCCCAAGGCGACGTCGGTGAGGTGGCGCCACTCGGCCTGATAGCCGTTCTCCTTGTCCGTCCAGACCCTGGTGCCGCTCTCGGTCTCGAGCCGGGCCGTGGCCGAGCCGGCCAGGACATAGGAGGGCGGGAAGTCCACGCTGAGCTCGTAGCCGGGGCCGGTGGCGCTGAAGGTCCAGGAAGGGCCCCAGTGGCCTGGCATCACGGCGATCAACTGGGCCACCTGCGTGGGCGAGCTGAGCGACAATAGGTACCCCCAGGGTTTGAGGGAACGGGCCAGGGTGACATCGTCGAAGAAAGGGACCAGCCGACGTATGAGCGGAAGGTCGTGAATGGCCAGGCCCAGGACGCCGTCTCGCAGCACGGACAGTTCCCGTTCAAAGTCCAGTCGGCTGTCAGGCGTCCCGCTGTCCGGGGGGCCGCTGTCCGGGGGGCCGGGCCGCGCCGGAGCGCTCACCAGCTCCGTCGACAGGTCGGTCATCTCGTCATTGGAAGGCAGGTAGACGACCGACCGGACCAGGGTGGGCGGCCCGTATGACGAGAGCAGGTGCTCCTGGGCCGCCACGTAGGCGGGGTCGTAGGCGTGCATGGCGCCGACCACCACGGTCACGTCGGCCCGGTGGCACAGGCTGGTCAGCCGCTCTGCTTGCTCGGCTGTGGTGGCCAAGGGCTTCTCGCACAACACGGCCCGCTTGCCGGCTGCCACGGCCGCCAGCACCTGGTCGGTATGGAACCGGTGCGGGCTGCAGACGGCGACAATGTCCACGTCCGGGTCTTCGAGCACACTGTCGGCGTCGGTGCTCGCCCTGGCCCCGGCCCGGGCGGCCACCACTTCGGCCACATTGCGCTCGACATCCATAACGTGCACGACCCTGAGCCGGTCACCGAGCGAAGCTATGACCGGCATGTGGATCGCTTGAGTAACGGGGCCGGCGCCGATGAAACCGACCCCCAACTGCTTAGCCATGAGCACTTCCTTTCGGGGGTAGGGGCGGCGTCATCTCAGGTGGAGATCCCGGCAGGTGCCCTCAGCCGACGACCGAGCCACCGATGCCCCCGATACGGAAGTACCGCGAAGCCACCATGAACAACAGCACCGGAGGGACCAGCATGAACACGGCCAGAGCCATGACCGCTCCCCAGTTGGTCGAGTACTCCTGGAAAAACGTCTCCAGCCCGATCGGCAAGGTGTAGATGGAGTTGGTGCGCTCCATAATGTCGGCCACCAGGTAGTCGTTCCAGGCCAAGAGGAAACTGAACATCCCGACGGACAGCAGCCCGGGGGCGGAGTTGGCCAGCACGATCCTCCGGAACCCGCCGATGAGCGTGCAGCCGTCGATCCGGGCCGATTCCTCGAGGACGAACGGTATCGCCTCGAAGGCCGACCGCAGCATCCAGATGCCGAACGGCAGGCTCCCGGCCGTGTAGACGATGACGAGCCCTTGAAGCGTGTTGTCGAGGTGCAGCGGCACGAAGAGCAAGAAGAGCGGGATCACGAAAACGACAGTCGGCAGCGCCTGGTACAGGAAAAGCGACAGCGAGTAGGTGGACAGGTCGCGACCACGGCCGCGGGCCAGCGCATAACCGGCCGGGGCGCCGATGACGATCGTCAGGGCGGCGGTCGATACGGCGACGATCATGCTGTTCCTGAAGTACAGCAGCGCCGTGGTCTGGTCAAGGACGTAGCGGTAGTTCGCCAAGGTGAAGCCATGGGCCAGTGTTATGCCCCCGCTCACCAGCGCCCCAGGCGGGAGAACGGAGTTTATGACGACCACGCCGATCGGGACCAGTGCGATGACGGCGAAGATCGTGATGACTACCAGCCTTACGGCCCGGCCCCGCCGACGGCGACGGGTCAGCGCGTTTGTCCCACCATGGACCGGCGCCGTCATCGCGCCACCCTTCTGCTCGTCCGGGTGCTCCCGGGATTGAGGAACCGGAAGAGCCCGATGGCCATCCCCCCTGCGATGAGCGTCGCGAAAATGGCGATGGCTATCCCTTGCCCGGTGTGGAACTCCTGGAATACCAGCTCGTAGGCGTACACGACCAGGCTCTGCGTCGCCCCCACCGGTCCCCCGCCCGTCAGCAGCCAGACGGTGGGGAAGTCGTTTACCGAGAAGATCGCCATGAGGATCCAGGTCATGAAGCTCACGTTGCGTAGCAGGGGTAACGTGATATGGCGCGTGGACGCCCACCAGCCGGCGCCGTCGACCCTGGCCGCTTCGTACAGCGTCGGGTCGATAGTTTCCATGGCCGCGCCCAGCACCAGCAGCATGAAGGGGAAGCTTTCCCAGATCTTGACCACGCTCACCGAAATGACCGCGTTCGTCGGGGTTGCCAGGAAACCGACATCCCCCAGCCCGAGGGCGTGCGTGAACTCGTCAGCCAGGCCCTGCCCGGTACCGATCAGCCAACCCCAGCTGGTCATCGAGACCACCACGGGTACGACCCAAGGGAGCAGCAGCAATGGCTTTATGATGCGCGCCCCCGGAAAACCCGCCTGGAACGTCAACGCCAGGGCCAGACCGACGAGGTAGCTGCCGACCACAGCGGCGAGGGTGAAGATCAACGTGAAGCGGGCCGAGCTCCAAAACGTTGAGTTCGTCAGGACGTACTTGTAGTTGGCCAACCCCACGAACGACCCGCTCGAGATGAGGGTCCCACTGCGCAGGCTCTGGTAGACGGCGTAAATGATCGGGTACACCCCGATCAGGCACAGGATGACGATCGACGGCGTCGCCAACACCCGCAACTGGATGGCGTCGGAGTTGGACCTCCTCGGGCGACGCCTCACGAACTGCGGCTGCACCGGCACGGGCGCGCTTCCCGTTACCGCCTCCGTTATCGTCTCGGTCATAGGACGCCTTCCACTAACAGCAACTCTTTTTCTTCTATCGCTGCCCCGGCGATGCCATATGGCAGCCAGGCACCGGCTACCTCGGCGACAGAGACCTGAGCCTGCCGCCGGGGTAGCCGGGTACCCGGCCTGTCTTCGCGGTGCCTAGTGCACCGGTCTGATTAGGCGATCGACTCCGCCAAGCCCTGCTGCAGGGTGGTGAGGATCGACTTGGCCGAGGACGACCCCTCGATGAGCTGCTGGGTGAACAGTGGCAGCGCCGTACTGCCTTCGAGGGAGTTGAGCGCCCCGCTCAGCGCCGTGCCTCGGGAGGCGGTGGTCTTGGCCACCGGCACCCACTCCTGGAGGGGGACCGACAGGGTCGGGTCCTTGACCACGGCCGGGATCGATGCGAACGACTTCCTCACCGGCAGGCCGCTGACCAGCCCATTTTCCCAGTAGGCCCGCATCAGCGACTCATAGGAGGCGTACCACTCGTACACCGACTCGAGGTTCTTGTCCCCGTTGTAGACCATCAGGTTGTTGACCCAGAAGATGGTGCCGGTCTGGCCGCTGTAGGACTTGATGGGCGAGGCCACGGCGGCGTCGGCAGCGACCGCCGCACTGAAGTTGACCAGCCACTTCGGGTTGCCGACCTGGAGAGCGACGGCCCCCGAGCCGAACTGGTTCTCAAAGTCGGTCTGGTCATAGGCGACGGACTTCGGGTCGATGTAGCCGTCCTTGGCCAGCTGCAGCATGAACTCGACCGCTTCCATGTTCGCGTCCGAGAGGCAGTCCAGGTCGCCCGTGGTGTTGAAAAACCCACCGCCATTGCCCAACAGGAACAGCGCCGGGAGGAACTGCCACCCGTTGAACGAGGGGTTACCGGCGGTGGCCAAGAGGTACTTGCCCTGCTTTTTCAGGGCGGCGCCGAGCGTGAGCAGGTCGCCCCAGGTCTTGGGGACGTCCATCCCCACCGACTTCAGGATGCTCGGGCGGTAGTACAGCACTCGGATGTCGATCTCCCAGGGGATGGCGACATAAAAACCGTGGTACTTCATGGCGCTGAGGGCGCTAGGGATGAAGTCCTCCGCCACCCCGTCCTTTTCGAGCATCGCCACCAGGTCGTCCAAGGGCTGGATGGCTCCCGCATCGGAGAACTGGAACGCCTGGTAGCCGGCGCCTGAAGAGCAGTCCGGGTTGGTGTGCGAAGCGATGGCCGAGGCGAACTTCTCGTACCAGCCGGTCCAGGTGGTGGCCTGGTAGGCCACCGCTTGGCGGCTCGGGTAGGTCTTGTTGTACTGCTTGGCCAGCGCGGCCCCCTCGGTGCTGTAGGAAGCGGCACCCCACTCCATGTCCCAGAAAGTGACTGGCCCGGATGAACCGGCCGGCGACCGCAGAGCGGAGGTCCTACGCAACGGCCCGGCAAAAGCCGTGTTACCCAGGGCGACCGCGCCCCCAACCGCAAGAGCGCCACCCACCAAGAACTGACGTCGTGATAGTGGGGACGAAACTACGCCTGCTGCCTCTATTTTCTTATCTTCCATTGTTTGCGGCATTCCTTTCGCTATCAGTTGTATCGGGTCACCATCGACTTAACCGGTTCAGGCCGGCGAGGCTCGGTTTGGCCGGCCGGCACAACGAAGTGCGAGCGCACTGGGCATTACGCAAGCCCGCCGCGTCGTCGCCTGGAGGGCCAGCACGCACGTCCCTGACGTCTCCCGGGGCGGCCAGCATTGACAGAGTCACGGCTGAGCTGCCCATAGGTCCCCCCTCCGTTGCCACCCGGTGCAAAAGCAAACCCTCTGTCGCACCCGCAGCCGCGGGCGAGACGCGGGATCGATCTCAGGCATACTCTACTAGCGCGGGGGAGGCTGTCAAGCCAAGTTCCCTACAGACCGGCCCTTCGCCCGCCGATCCCGGAAGACCGGCCTCCACAGATACCGCTCCAGGACTGCTATCGGGAACTTCAACTCGCCGTCCTCCCGAGTTGGCGCTAGGTTACTGGTCGACAGTTATCCATAGAGGTAATCATGGGATCGATGCCAGGGCCTGGGCCAGTGAGGCTGAGCGACGTAGCGATGGTCGCAGGTGTGTCGCGTTCGACGGCTTCACGCGTGCTCTCAGGCTCAGGCGCCTCCGACGCGGCCGTAGCGGCCGTGCTGGCAGCCAGCAGGAAGCTGGGATATAGACCGGACCCTGTGGCCCGAGCCATGCGCACGCGGTCCACAAGCATCGCCGGCATTGTCGTCCCGGCCATCGGCAACCCCTTTTTCGCCGAGCTCGTCGAGGCTCTGGAAAAAGCACTGCGGCTTTATAAGCTCGATGTCATCCTCGGCGATTCGGGCGGCTCGATCGAGGACGAGGCCGACCGCATCGGGACCATGGTCGACCGTAAAATTGACGGCCTGATTGTAATCCCGACTCACCATCACGCGAGCATCCCCGCTCTCCGGGCGGCGGCCCGCCGCATCCCGGTCGTGCAAGTCGACCGCCATATCGATGCCCCGTTAGGGGATTATGTCGGTCTGGACAATGCCGCAGGTGTCCATGCCGCTCTTGACCACCTCATCGTCGAGGGCTGCCGGAGGGTCGTCTTCGTGTCGGGTACGGGTTCAACCGCGGGGCAGGCACGCCTCCAGGCTTTTCAAGAGGGCGTCCACCGGCTGACGGCCCTGAAGGCGCAAAGACCGCTCCTCGGAAGTTTCACGCTTGATTTCGGTCGGGAGGCGGTCGAGCTGATCATGCAACAGAAGCAGCTACCCGACGCCATCATGTGCGGTGCGGACATCATTGCGCTCGGAGCCTTGCGAGCTCTGCGTCTGCACAAGGTCGACGTTCCCGGGCAAGTGAAGGTCACCGGGTTCGACGGGATCTTGTATGCCGAGCTGTGCGACCCCCCGCTCACCACCCTGCGCCAACCCATTTCCGTTATCGCGACCGAGGTGGCCCGCCTTCTCAACGCCCGCCTGCACGGCGACTCTTCGCCCCCTCGCCGCAGTGAGGTTGCTCCAGTCCTCATAGTCCGGCGCTCTTCGTCTGAAAATGCCGACTAATGGTCCAGCACCGTCCATCAGGCGATAGCGTCATGCCGCATGACCAGTCAGTCGCCGGGGCGGTGGCGGCTGTCTTAGAGCAAGGAGGAGCACCGTGACCACCTTCACTGGCACCGGCTTGGTGTTCGTTGGCGAAAGAGATTGCCGGACCGAGGAGGTGGTGATCGACGAGGCATCTCTCCAACCCGGCCAGATAGTCGTCGAGCTCGAGGTGTCTATTGTCAGCGCCGGTACCGAGGTCGCCAACTTCACTGGGCTCGATCCCGGGACCCGCGTCGCCGGGTCCTGGAACGCTTATCCCCACCGTCCAGGTTACGGGGCCATTGGAAGGACCGTCGCCATCGGTCCCCCCTTGCCTGGTATAGGTACCGGTCCTGCGGTCGGCGACCGGGTGTTCGCCATCTGTCGCCATGCCAGTTACTCTCTCGCCGATCTCTCAACCCGCCCGATCGCTCCGATCTCGCCCGAGGATGACGCCCGGGTCATGATCCTGGCCCGAATGGCCTCGGTCGCCATCACTGCCGTGCGCAAGTCATCGCATGTCGAGCTCGGAGGGCGAGCTGTGGTCCTCGGGCTCGGCCTCGTCGGCAACTTCGCCGCTCAGCTGCTCCAACTCGCGGGCATGAACGTCATCGGTCTTGACCTCCTAGCGCGCCGGGTCGAAATGGCCCGGGTGACGGGCATCATGGCCACGCAGGCCACCCGCGGCGACGACCTCCGGACTGCCGCCCCCGCCTTTGGGAAGGGAGCAGACCTTGTGGTCGAGGCCTCTGGCGTTCCCGATGCGTTGCCTACGGCCATCTCTCTGGCCAGGGACGGTGGCGAAGTGGTCTTGTTGGGTTCACCGCGGGGGACCTTCAGCGGCGATGCGACCCGGATGATGTCCGAAATCCATCGGCGTGGTCTCAGTGTGGTGGGCGCCCTCGAGTGGCTCCTCCCCGTGCGCGCCGGTACCTGGCAGGCGCGATGGTCACTGTCCGAGGACTACGAGGTACTGTTCGATCTTTTCCGGCGTGGGCTGGTGAAGACGGCTGGGCTCGTGACCGAGGTAGTTGGGCCCGATAAAGCACAGGACGTCTACACTCGGCTCGCTGCGCGCGAGCCTGGCATCGGCGCCGTACTGTTCGATTGGAGAAAAACACATGGTCCCGAATAACAATGAGAACAAGCCCGTGGGTCAGGCACAAAGGACACGGCTAGCCTTCAACCCCCTGGAGTGGTACATGACGGTGGACGGGTACCGACCGGAACTGGCCCCTCCGCTTCCAGAGATTTACCGCCAAATCCGTGCCACCGGCTTCCCGGCCGTGCCCATCGATCCCCCTGGTTCCATGACCCTGGCTGAGTACCGCAGCTTGCTTTCCGACTCGGGTCTCGCGCCCGCGCCCGGGTACTTCTCGGCGCCCTTCTCCGTCGCCTCTGAGCGGCCGGCCATCGTTGAGAATGCGCGGAAGGTTGCCAGGCAACACGTCGAGCTCGGTCTCGACCGGTTGTTCATCGCCGACCACTTTGCTGATGACGCCAGGCTGGCAGCACCCGCGCAAGGGGCCGATAACGACCCGGCCCGGCTTGCCGTCCTAATTGACAATCTCCGCGCCGTCGCCCAGGCAATGGTGGAAGAAGGCGTACACCCGTGCCTTCACCAGCACGTGGGGACGCTTATCGAGACACCAGCAGAGGTCGATCGTGTGTTGGCCGAGATCGACCCCGAACTGCTGCTGTTCGGGCCCGACACTGGCCACTTGGCCTGGGCCGGGGCCGATGTGGCCGACATCATCCACCGCCACGCGGGTCGGATCGGTGCCGTCCACCTGAAGGACGTCCATATGGCAGTGGCACGGACCGGCCAGGCTGCCGGCGAAAATTATTGGCAGATCGGCAGCCACCACTTGTGGACCGAACCGGGCAAAGGTGACTTGCCATTTGACGACGTGCTGGAGGCCTTCGCCGGGTTCCAAGGCTGGTTTGTCGTGGAGGTCGACGTAGCAGACGAACCCACGCCCCGCGAAAGTGCCGAAGTCAGCTGGCGGTGGTGCGAGCAGCACCTCCTCAGCCGGCCCCTTACCACTTCGCGCTATCCATGAAGGTCCATGACCTCGCCACCGGGGCCTGATCCCCTCCTCGCCTCGCTCAGAGGAGGGCTCATAGTTTCCTGCCAAGCTCCCCCCGGGACCCCGATGGGCACCACAGGTACCATCGTGGCGCTCGCCGAATGCGCCGAATTAGGAGGAGCAGTGGGGCTGCGCATCGACGGCGCGCCCAATACCGCCGCCGTCAAGGCGGCGGTACCTCTGCCAATCATCGCCATTAACAAGGTCGTGACTAACGGAGCCCCCCTTATAACACCCGATCTTGCGATCATACCGGTGCTCATCAATGCGGGCGCTTCTGTCGTCGCCATTGAGCTGACCAGACGAGCGTACCCGGGCGATACCGAGTACCAAAAGGCGCCGTGCCGGAACGCCGGGGAGAGGCGTTCACGATCGGGGACGTCCAGCGGTCGCCTACGATTTCCACGACAGGAGACGCGCCTCTACGGCTTTTGGATTTACTCCGCCGGAGGCTCGAGGTTGAGGACGGCGTCGCCGCGGTTGGGATCGCCACCACTGGGCAAGTATCGCCGCAAGGAGACGTGAGTGCCGCCATCAGCGATCTTTACCGCGAGAAGATCCTCCCCGAGCGGATCTGGGGGGACGGAGACGCCGAGGGGACCCGCCGGGCCCTTGACGCCATCGGCAACCGGGAGGGCTTCGGGCTCAACTTCGACCCAGCCACTTCATGTGCCAGGACCTCGACCCGGTGGCCTTCCTGGCCGATTACTCGTCGCGCATCTACCACGTGGACTGCAAGGAGTCGGTCCGTCACCTGGACGGGCGCAACGGCCAGCTCTCGTCGCACCTGCCCTTCGGGGACCTGCGCCGGGGATGGGACTTCGTCTCCGTCCGCCCCGGCGACGTGCCCTGGGAGCACGTGTTCCGCAAGCTCAACGAGATCGGTTACGAAGGCCCGATCTCGGTCGAGTGGGAGGACGCCGGCATGGACCGCGAGCGCGGCGCGCCGGAGGCCCTGGAGCACCTGCGAAAGCTAAATTTCGACCCGCCGACCACCAACTTCGACGCCGCCTTCTCCCGAGAGTAAGACTGGTACGGTGTAGCGGCAGCTGATGAGCGGCCTATTCGCCGAGGCGACCAGGGGATGGGACCTCGTCCGAGTGTAAAGCAAACCTATAGGAGGGAGTTTTTATAAATGGCCAGAATTTCCATACAGATGTGGACCGTGCGCCAAGAAGCCGAGCGGTCGTTGCCGGCGACGCTGGCGTCGTTGAAGAGGATCGGTTACGGCGCGGTTGAGACAGCCGGGCTGTACGGTCTATCGCCCGCGACTATGAGGGCCGAGTTGGCCAGCGCCGGTTTGGAGCTATCAAGTGCACATACGCCGCTTCCCACACTCGAGACGGCGGCGGCAACATTCGGTCAGCTTACCGAACTGGGCGCGACGGCCGTGTTCCCGAGCCTGAAACCAGAGTCTTTTGTGGATGACGCTGCTATCGGCCGGGCCGCTGACGCCTTTAACGCCGTTCTGCCAATGGCCAGAGAGCACGGGATCGAGTTGGGCTACCACAACCATTGGTGGGAGTTTGAACGCGGTCCGGACGGCCAGCTTGCCTACCAGAAGTTCCTGGACCGCCTCGATCCGGACGTGACGGTCGAGGTTGACACCTACTGGATGCAGGTCGGCGGGGTCGATGCGGCCGACTTTGTGCGCTCGCTCGGCGACCGGGCCCACTACCTCCACATCAAAGACGGGCCGATCAACACGGAGGCAGACAACCAGTCCGCCGTCGGTGACGGCAAGATGGATGTCGACCGCGTGCTGGAGGCGAACGATGCGGTGCTTTGGCACGTTGTCGAGTTGGACGGGTACCGCGGCGACATCTGGGAGGCCGTAAGTCGGAGTTTCCAGTACCTCTCGTCCCCTGCTCGGGACGGCACCCAGCAAGCTTGAATCCTCCCCGCGGCTAAAGCCGGGGGCCTCAACACCTGACGAGGCCCTTGATGAAGCCGTTGGCGTGCTGCTCCATGTGCTCGTTGGCCTTGTCAAACTCGTCCATTTCGTATACGTGGTAGGCGAGCCCGGTGAACTTCCAAATGCCCTGGGACAACATCGTCAGGCACCGGTGGCTCAGGTCCACCTCCCACATGATCCGGCGCTCGTGGCAGTTGACCGCGGTTAGGGCCTTGAAGTTCCACAAGCCGTAGTCGATCGTCCTCGGCCCGTCATTGTGGTAACCGCCGATACCCAAACGGCCGTGGGCACAGACCATGTCCCCCGCCAGCTGCAATGCGCTCTCGGTGCCGGCGAACTCGACGACGTTCTGGAAGCCGATATTGAAGATGTCGGCCGCATGGCCGTCCCTGGTCAGGTCGGGCCGACCGATCGTCGGCCAGTCCAGCTTGTAACCCTTGGGTAGATTGGACGGGTGATAGGCCTCGGTGGCCCCGAACTTGAGAGCGTTGGCACGGGCCTCCTCCCTGGGGTCGACGGCAACGATGTCGCCGTAACCCATGGTCTTCAACAGCGAGACCATGCCGAGGCCCATGTACCCGGTGCCGACTACCGCGATCCGGTCACCGGGGATGGCCGG
>CAYZVQ010000062.1:15307-18742 GCA_964481925.1 uncultured Acidimicrobiaceae bacterium | reverse complement strand
CAGGCGCTGCGGTTGACTCCGCCAGACGCGGCGGAGCGGGTGGAGCGGGTGCTGGAGCTGGCCGAGCGTCTCGACGATGCCGGCGAGTTGCGGCGGATGAGCGTGCTCCTCCGCGAGGCGCTGCCGTCGCTGCCGGAGGGCACGCCGCGGGCGCGTGCGTTGCTTGCTCTGAGCGAGGGCGACGACGTGCGCAGCCGGGAGGACCAGGACCGCTACCTGGACCAGGCGCTCAGCGAGTGCGGCGGCGACAGCAACCTGCGGGCGCGTGTGCTGGCCAAGAAGGCCGGCAACGCGGCAGCGGCGGGCGTGTCGCAGCTCGGGCAAGCCGAGGCGTGGGCGCGCGAGGCGCTGACCCTTGCCACCGATCAGTCCGCTCAGCGGTACGCACTGTACTCGCTGGCGTGGCCGCTAGGGCTCAGGGGCCGCCCGCTTGACGACTTGGCGGCGCGGTCGGGCGCGACCACCGACGTCAGCGCGTACCTGTCGGCGTCCCCTGAGCGAGTTGTGGCCAAGAGGCTGTTCTGGCGGGGCGAGCTGGCCAGCGCCCGCGAGCTGCTGCGATCGCTGCAGGCGCTCGCCGACGATCGTGGCGATCTCACCTCCTACGCGATGATCCGCATGCACATGGTCGAGGTCGAGCTTCGGGCTGGCAATCTCGCCGCCGCGGCATCGCTGCTCGACGAGTGGGGCGAGTCATCCGACTACGAGACGCAGTTCCGGCCGCAGTACCCGCGCTGCCGCGCCCTGCTGGAAGTGCAGCGTGGCGCGGGCGAGGAGGCGCAGCGGTGGGCCGATGAGACGATCAGGCTGGCGCAGGCGGCCGGGAGCATGTGGGACGAGCTCGAGGCGCGGCGCGTCCGGGGGATCAACGGCCTGCTCGGTCTCACGCCCGACCGGGCCGTCATGGATCTGTGGGTCGTGTGGGAGCACTGCGAGCGGGAGGGAGTGCTCGATCCCGGCGCCTTCCCGGTCGCGCCGGATCTCGTCGAGGCGTTGAGCGAGCTGGCGCGCTTTGAGGACGCGGGCGAGGTCACGCGCCGGCTGGGCGAGCTGGCTGCGCAGCAGGACCACCCTTGGGCGAGCGCCACCTTCAAGCGCTGCGCCGGGATCCTGGAGCTGGCGACCGGCGGCGATGTCGAGGCGGGTACGGCGTCGCTGGCCGAGGCGTCGGTCGACCTCGAGGCTCTCGGGTCACTCTTCGACGCCGCCCGCTGCCTGCTCGCGCTCGGCCGGGCGCAGCGGCGCCTGAAGCAGTGGCGCGGTGCCCGCGAGTCGCTCGAGCGCGCCGCCGTCTCGTTCGCGGCACTCGGCGCCGACGGCTGGGCCGCACGCGCAAGGTCGGAGCTCGAGCGCGTCGGCGGGCGCCGGCGAGCCGAGAGCGAGCTGACGCCCAGCGAGCGCCAGGTGAGCGAGCTCGCGGCAGACGGGCTCTCCAACAAGGAGATCGCGGCGGCCCTGTACGTCACGGTGAACACGGTCGAGGTCCACCTCGCGCGCGCGTACGCGAAGCTCGGCGTTCGCTCGCGCGGTCAGCTCGCCAAGCGGCTGGCCGGGGGCTCATGAGCGATCGCGGGGAGGCAATAGAGTCAGGGTTTCCGTTATTTCGCCGACGCCGGGCCCTTCGTACAGTGTTCGGCGATGCGAGAGTTCGTGGGCGAGCACTACCTTCCGGGCGAGGCTGCGCAGGACGCGGGACACTGCGCTAAGGCCGCACGAGCGGCCGCCGATCAGCTGCGGCGCGAGGGCACGCGCGTCCACCACGTCCGCTCGATCCTCATCCCGGAGGACGAGACGTGCATCCATCTCTACCGGGCGGAGTCGATCGAGGTCGTGCGGGTCGCCGCGGCACGCGCGTCATTGCGCCTCGACCGCCTCACGGAGGCGGTCAGCAACACCGGAGCGGCAGCATGAGGCGACCGCTTCTCGCGCTGGCCGCGTGGCTGGCCGGCCCGGTGGTCGTGCCGGCGAGCGACCGTGGGTCAGCCCGCGCCGGCCGGGAGGGTGATCGTGCCGCGCGGATCCTTCCCGTCCGAGGTGCTGGGAGCCGGCCCTGGCGGAGCGCTGCTGCGAGTCACGCATTTCTAGGTGACGGGAACGTCCCGTCGCCAGGGAGAAAGGAAGGAACCTGAGGATGTTCCCAAGAAGGGCCAACATGCACACCGCCGCCGTGGCCGTTGCGGCCGTTGCCTCCTTAGCCAGTCCCGCCCTGGCCGGCACTTTTTCATCGACCGCCACCCGAGCGGCGGTGGCGACCCCCACAGCCGTTCACCGCACGGTACGCCCACCGATCGGCCTGGCGACGAGCACGCCGTGCGGAGGGGCGAGGCGGCCGCCGGTGTCCCTTCCCCCAGTCACAGCACCCCCCGTGTTCACACCCGGCCCTCCTGCGGCCCCAGGGCTCTGCCCGTTACAGGCCTCTCAGGCCGACGTGGTGGTTTCCTGGTACAACCGCTCGGTAACCGCGAGCAGCTTCATCGTCTACCGCCTTGACAGCCAGGGCAACCGGCAGGACGTCGATCAGGTCCCAGCTCTTACTGGGGCCCAGGCGGGCCATGTCTACTCATGGACCGACACCGATACCGACCAAAGCGGGCAGTGCTACGTGGTCGCGGCCGTGAACGCCCAGGGTGACGGCGACAGCCAAACTGAGTGCACGGTTCGGCCGAACCCCAGCCTTCCCAATGTTCCAGTCTTAGATAACGCACCCGTTATCCAGTGGTCTGGGCTGAGCAGCACGAACGACGGCACGGGCCCGTTGGTAAACAGCCAGCACAGCTCCGCCGACAACCTCATCTGGAGCCAAAATACCTTCAGCGTCTTCCCCTTTCATTGCGGCTGCGGCGTCGACCTCGCCTTTACCAACAAGACCTCGTTGTGGAAGGTGCAAGCGACGGGCGGACCGGTCATCATGTACGGTGAACCAGTTGCTTTGCGCGTTTGGGGTGGTGGATGGCTGGAGTACGCCTACCAGACATGGGGCGTCTCGCTTCACCTGGTAAGCACGCCTGTCTACCAGTGGTACATACTCGGCGAGACGGCGGGCACCACCCTCGACAGCTCCGAGTTCGCCCTTTGGAACAGCGCCGCAGACGACTTCCTGGTCGAGCATGACCAAACCTACGGCCCCGACATCGAGTGGCTGAAGAAGACGCTCCCCCCGCCTTCGCCCCCGCCGACGACCTCGGCCGGCGTCAGGCTGGTCGTCGCCTACAACTGTTATTCGGGGGACCGGCCACTCGAGATGTGGGTCCAGGACGAGACGACGCGCAGCGGCTGGACTGACATGGGCACAGTGCAAACGGGCTGGTCCGACGACGGATGTGGCGAGACGGCCGGCGATACCTGGGAGTTTTCTCCCGAATCAGGCCACGTCTACGACATCGCGGCCGTCGACTTCGACGCCGACGGCTGCTCGAACGACCCGACGCTCGGCCA